>MPMP01000014.1 GCA_002238565.1 Albidovulum sp. bin36 | reverse complement strand
AGGCCGGGCGGCATGTCGATCATCTCAAAGACCGAGAGCGGGACGTTCCACGTGTCGGCGCCGTGGTAGAAGACGAGAGGGACGATGGCCGGCAGCCGCCGGCCGCTCCTCGCCCCGGCTTGCTCCAACTCCGCCTTCCAGATGCTGACCATGTAGCCCAGAATCTGCACCGGCGTCGCAGGGTCCCGATGGCTCTTGTGCTCTAAGAGCGCATAGACCAGCGCCGATTTGCCGGTTCTGAGCCGCACCCGGAATAGCGCGTCGGACCGGGTGCTCCTGCCCTCGCCGTCCACGAAGCTTCCCTCCACCCGCTCCGGCGGCTCGCCCGGGTCCAAGAGAAGCCCCAGGGATTTCGGCAGGTTCTCGACGAGAAGAGTCTCCGCTCGCTGCGGGTTCGAGACCATCGCATGAAAGAGCGTGTCGTGCTGCGGATGGGGAAGGGGCGCGGGTCGGACTCCTCGGCTTAGCGTTCAAGCATTCGCCGAAACTCCCGCCCCGGAACTCGGGCAGTCGGGCCAACCGGATGCACATCGATGACCTGATAGACCGGCCGGCTTCGGATTGGAGGTCTAGGCGAACGGGCGCGCAAGCGAAATTTTAGACTATGTTTTTCTTATTCAAGTGAACTTGCGCCAATAAATTCGCTGCAACAGCTACGATTTGCGGTTTATCGAAATTGATCTCACACCTGTCGAATTTCGATCTCCCCGGAATCGATCCGCCATCGATGAGCATTGCAGCTTTGATCATGGCAAGCCGACAAGGAATGGCCTATGGGAACGGTCCTGCACAATATCGCCAATCCTGTCCAGAACGGGTGCTAGGCTCAATGCCATGGAGCGAATATCACCTAAATCTGCGACAATCTGATCTATTTCAAGCCTTATTCGAGTGCGAACCTGTCTAGGCGACAATTAAATTGCAGTATTCGAATATTTCGCCGGGAATCAGCATGAGATTTGCCATTTGGAGCACCAATTAGACTTCGGGAGGCAAGTGTTCGAGGCATTTGGAATTTCGTGTCGAACCGGGAATTCGTGCGAATCCCTTTTCCGCCCGAATGCGGCAATCGGCTTTTGCCCAAGTCGGCGCGCCGCCGGCAATATGGACCATTCCATGTCGCGTTTCGATACTTTCCTTCCTCTTTCGGATCCGGGCAATTCCGGGAAAGACAGGTAAGCAGCGGCTTCCTTTGAGAGCCTATCTCTTCGACGCTTCTTGCCCGGAGATGCCGCTTCCGCCTTCGCCGCAGCAGACGCGCGGGAATTTCTTCGAGGTTTGATCTGGACCCGCGACATCCCGGAGCCTCGCATAGGCGGGGTCCTTCCAGGACGGTCATAACAAAATTGGGTTAGTGAAATACAAACGCTTGAGCTATCGCTGGCGTTGGCAACCGTCGTGAATGCCGGCGAGAAAAATATCGTACGCATGGATTAGTCCCGCGAGCGGCTGCGCGTCCATACGCTCCATTCCATTTCCGAGATTGCTTTCTAATCCCGATGGACAAAAAGGACTTCCGGACTCCAGGCCGCCTTCGGCAGCTTGGCGTGCTCAAAATCAGGGATTGAATGATGCATTCCCATGAAATTCGTTAAATTACTCCTATCCTAGACCACGAGATAGGCCGCCCGCCATCTCCAGCCTATGACAAGGGGGGAGGCGATGCCCGATGGGAGCTAACTTCCCTCGTGTGAGAGTATTGGATACTCTTTCATCGCAGGTGAATGAGATAGTCCGGCGACCAGGAATTCTCGGTAAATTTTCCCGTGGGAAATCACCGCTGCCTAAAGCGGAATCGGGAAAATCGCGCGCTTGCGTCCAGTATCGCGAATTCTTGCGCAAATGTAGAATTTTTCCCTCATCCTCGATCGATTTGGGCATTTGACAAGCGCGTTCCTAGCTCTATCCTCTCTGCGATCCAAGGAATCCGGCAGAGGCGGGCGATCATGCGCATCGATCTCAATTCAGATTTAGGCGAGGGTTTCGGACCCTGGAGTATGGGCGACGACGATCAAATGCTCGACATAGTAACTTCGGCGAATGTCGCTTGCGGATTTCATGCCGGCGATCCCGACATTATGTTTAGCATGGCCGAAAAGGCGCTGGCTAAGGGCGTCGCTGTCGGAGCGCACCCCGGCTACCGGGACTTGTTCGGATTTGGCAGAAGGGCCATGGCCGGCGTTACGGGACCGGAGATCGAAAGACTCGTAGCCTACCAGGTGGGAGCCTTTCAGTCCGTATGCGCACTTGCCGGGAACCGGATGAGCTATGTGAAGACGCATGGCGCATTGGGAAATGCCTGCAACGACGACGAAGGCCTGGCGGATTCGGTCGCGCGGGGCATCGCGGCGGCGGATCCGCGACTGGTCTGGCTTGTAATGCCGGGAGCGCCTACGGAGCGAGCGGCCGGGCGCGCCGGCTTGCGACCGGCTCGCGAGGTTTACGCGGACCGCACCTATGCGGACAGTTTCAATCTTGCGCCGCGCAGCCGGCCCGGAACCGTAATCCATGACGCCGCTTTAGCTTGCGAGCGAGCTCTGCGAATGGTTTCCGAAGGGAGGCTGGTTGCGGAGTCGGGACGAACGCTCGATGTCGAGATCGACTCGATCTGCGTGCATGGCGACAATCCGGCAAGCGTTGAGATGGCGCGCCAAATTAGAGCGGCCCTCGAAAACGACGGATGGACGCTGGCTCCATTCGCGCCGTAGGCGCTAGCTTCCGGCGGTCGCGCCGTCTATGAGATTTGCAATTAGCAGCGATGCAGTGGTCGGAGTCGACGGCAGCTGTCGAATCGACGCGTAGGCCCTGCGCAAGCGGTCGTTCGACCGATGAGCCGAGGCGATCGCTTCGTTAAGCGTAACTTCGAAGAAACGAACCGTCCCGCCGGGTGCGATCTGAGCCAGGCGATCGAGATCGGAACTGATGACGGTGCCGATTTTCGGGTACCCGCCCGTCGTCGGGCAGTCGCGAAGCAAGACCATCGGCGCGCCGTCGCCAGGAACCTGGATGCTGCCGGGAAGCACGCCGTCCGAAACGAAATTGGCGTTTCTCGCGCGGGGCAGCGCCGGGCCGGACAGCCGGCAGGCCATCCGATCGCTGTCGCTCCGCACAGTAAACCGGCTTGTAGCGAGCAAGGATTTCGCCTCGTCTTCGAAGTGGTCGTACTGAGGCCCCGCCACAAAGCAAATGGGACCGTCTGAGGTTTTCAATTCACCGATCTCTTGCGTCTTGCCAAGCCGCGGAGCCTTCGCCGCCAGCAGATCGCCG
The DNA here is from genome assembly GCA_002238565.1 of Albidovulum sp. bin36. Classification (GTDB taxonomy): domain Bacteria; phylum Pseudomonadota; class Alphaproteobacteria; order Rhodobacterales; family Rhodobacteraceae; genus JAPPFL01. The sequence continues at coordinate 70,347 of MPMP01000014.1, read as the reverse complement.
GGAGCTAGAGCTCTGCCGCCAATGCCGGAGCGAACATGGACGGACCGGCTTCCCATGGCGTCAGGCAAGTCGAATCCACCGCCGATGGCGAGATAGGCGAAAACGCCGCCGCGTACGGGTCCCGCCGCTATGACATCGCCGTTCAAGGCCGTAGCCGAACGGCCCGGAGGCACCGTTCGCCCGCCAATGCTTAGCAGGCAGTCCGGTCCCGCAAGGGCGACTATCGCATCTCCGCGCTCCACCGAGAATCTACCGCCTGCCAATTGAAATTCAACGCATGCCTCGCTAGACGGATTGCCTGCCAAAGCGTTGGCAAGGGCGGCGGACGCACCGTCTGCCGCGCCCGATAGCGCGACGCCGAATCGGCGAAATCCAAATCGCCCCCGATCCTGGAGCGTCGTGCCCGGGCCGCATTCGATTACTTTAAGCACTGTCATGGATATTCGCAGCGGGAAGCGCGTGTCCGCTTCCGAAATGCCTTTCGAGCTTTTCCCAGTCTTCAGCCGCGGCGGGTTCGAATTCCACCTCGTCGCCGGCCTCGAACAGGAAGATCGGATCGCGGTCGGGATGGTAGCAGCGAACCGGCGTGCTCCCGATCAAATGCCACCCGCTCGGACTCGGCGTCGATCCGATGGCGGACTGCGCCCCTCCGATAGAAATCGACCCTCCGGGAACGCTCGTTCGCGGCGTTTTTAGCCTTGGCGTTGCTAGCCGCGGGTCGAGTCCTCCGAGATACGTGAAGCCCGGCATGAACCCGACCATGTATACGCGATAGATCGATGCCGAATGAAGCTGAACGGCTTGCTCTGGCGACATCCCGTGGAATCCGGCAAGCGCGTCGAGATCTTTGCCGAATAAGCCGCCGTAGACAACCGGAACCCGCCATCGGCGGCCGCTCCCTCGTATCGGATCTGTTTTTCGAGCGAGCCTTTGGAGCGCGGCGTAGAGCTTCGAATGCTCTGCGCCGACGGGGTCGAGATGAACAAGCAACGATCTGTAGGTTGGCACGCATTCGATAACGCCGGGAAACTTTGCCCGCCGCACGGCTAAATCGAACGCTATGACCTTCTCGTTGGTCGTTTCGTCGATAGCATCTCCGAATTCAACCGTTACGGCCGAATCGCCGCAAGGCAGCACGCGTGGATAGCGGGAGTTCATGCCGCCGATAATCCAAGAGACGATATCACCTTCCCGGCGGCCTGGACGGCCGTGCGATCCAGCGACTCGCGCGCCGATCCGCCGATATGCGGCGTAACGATCAGTCGCGGACAATCCAGCAGCGGACTGTCCGCCGGCAGAGGCTCGTCATTGAAGACATCCAGCGCGGCACCGGCCAGTTTGCCGCATTTGACGGCCGCAACAAGAGCGCATTCGTCCAGTAGCGAGCCGCGAGCCGTGTTGACCACGATGGCACCGCGTTTCAGTGACGCGATTCGCGGCGCGTCGAGACGGTGCCGGTCGTTGGGTACTGCGTGCAAGGAAACGATGTCGGCGCACGCGCAAAGAGCGTCCATATCGACCTGTTCGGCTCCGTCGCGAATTAGGTCTTCTGGCGAGGCTCTCCTGGTAGCTGCGACCACGCGCATATCGAAGGCGCGCGCCCTTGCCGCTACGCTCCGGGCAATGCGCCCGTAGCCGACGAGTCCGAGGGTCTTCCCCGCTAGTTCGAACCCGTTCTGCCGGTAGCGGAAATCGAAAAGCCCCGCCCGCACGGCGCGGTCCGCTTCTGTAATTTGGCGGGCGCATGCGAGCATAAGCGCAAATGTATGCTCGGCTACGGCGGTCGTGTTCGCGCCGGGAGTCGACAGGACGGGGACGTTTCGATACCTTGCCGCGGCCTTGTCAATTGCGTCGGTTCCCGCGCCGTGGCTGACGATTACTTTCAGGTTTGGCGCGGCAGCGATTTCTTCGGCCGAAAGCCCATGGTTGCGCGTAATCACTGCGCGCGCCGTAGCGAGATGCGGCAAGAGATCGCTATAGCAGGTTTGCTTCGGCGTGTGGACCGACAGGCCGGCGTCTCGAAGCAGCTTCAGGCCAGGCTCGGCTATGGGCTGCACGACGAGGCAATCCGTCGCTCCCCGCGAACACGCAATTGGTTTTCTGCCGCTGCTTCGCATTGTCCCGCATCCATTTTTCGGCGGAGCTTTGGCCGCCGGTTTCGCTTTCGATCAATAACACTCCCGCGCGTATTCCCAAAACCGCATGCGCCGACGCGCGGAAACCGAGACAACGGTAGTTGCCTATCGTCGACAAGCAAGCAGATTCAACCGCTTCGCGAATTCGGCTGCGACATTGCCGAACAGGTCGCCGACCGGTCGCATTCGGATATGATCGGGTTCGGCGCGCGGTCGCGGGACGGAGGCCTTTTGCGCGGCTCGATAGCTGCGCCCTCTACGCCTTCGGGAATGTCCGATTCACGGAGGCGCCGCGGCGTTTCAGGCAGTTAGGGATCGGAATTGGCGAAGCCGCCTCGCTCGCCTATGGAATCGAATGGACGCCCGGCTAAAACCACATTTGCGATACAGCTCGGCGAATTTTTTGAACAGCGGGAAGAATCAATGCGCTCGCAAGGAATCCGCCGGGACGGCTTGCCGAGCTTGAATCGGGGCTTGCGGAGGACAGGTCCGTTTGCAGGAGAAGTGTTGCAAAAAGCGGCGAACCGCGCGGTGCGAGCGGCATCTCGATCTAGCGACCGGCTTTCAAATGGGACCAAGGCAAAAGCCGGATGGGAATTTCGATGCCGGGTTATACATTCAGGCTTTACCGATGCTGTTTGACTTATGGCAATTTACGAAATAAATTTGCCAGGGAAGGGATCCAGTCTGCCAGTATTCGGGGAGGAGCGCGGCCAATGTCCTTTGAACCTGGCTCGGCATTGCCTTTCTCCAGGCAGGAGCATCTTGATCGGCAAGCTAGGCTGCGCCTTCAATTGCGGGATGCCGGGTTAGACGCGATCATAGTATTCGCGCAAGAAAGCCATTACTGGCTCACCGGCTACGACACCGGCGGCTTTGTATTTTTTCAGTGCGCGGTAGTTACGGCCGACGAGCAACCGATCGTGCTGTTGACTCGTCGCCCCGACCTGATCCAGGCGCGCATAACCAGCACCATCGAGGACATCCGCATCTGGTGGGACGCCGAGGACGCGGACCCGTCTTTGGAATTGCGCGGCATTCTGGCGGAACTAGGACTTCGAGGAAAGCGCGTTGCAATAGAACTCAATACGCACGGCCTAACGGGATGGAACCTATGGCGAGTTCAGAACGCGCTAGAGGGATTCTGCGCGCTAGCCGACGACAGAAACTTGATTCGGAAGCTCCGGCTCATCAAGTCGCCGGCGGAAATCGAATATACGCGCAAGGCGGCCGAAATCCTCGACCGTTCGCTAACGGCAGTGATTTCGGCCGCGCGCCCGGGCGTCTTGGATTCCGAACTGAAGGCGGAATATCTCCGCTCGACGCTCGCCGACGGCGCCGACATGCCGCCGAACGCGCCGCTTTTTAACTCCGGCTATCGAGCTACGTACGGCCGCGGCGTTTCCGAGCCTCGGCGGATTGAACAAAACGACCAGTTGCTTGTCGAGTATCCCGTCGCTTATCGAAGGTACAATGTTAAAACCGAGTGGACCATCCTATTTGGCGATCCCGACCCTCGGCAATTGCGCATGTACGAAGCGGCAAGGTCAACGCTGGAACGCATGACGGAGATCGCTCGCCCGGGCTGCACGCTCGGCGAAATTTTCGACATGCATGCGAAAGGACTGGACTCGGCAGGATTTTCCGCGCACCGCTACGGCGCCACGGGCTACGCGGTAGGCTGCACGTTCTCGCCGACGAGCATGGACGTGCCGCCGATGATTTATTCAGGGAATCCGATGCCGTGCGAACCCGGAATGACGCTTTTCTATCACGTCATGCTGGGAGATGCAGAGGCCGGACTCGGAATGGGGGTGGGCCATACCCTGCTAATAACGGACGGAGATCCGGAAGTGTTGACAGGATTGCCCAGCGAGCTGACAATCATATCCTAGACGGCGGCAACGCCGCATTCACTCAAATTTGGAGCAAAACATGATCGACCTACATTCTAATCGCCGACAAGTGGTGATTGGGCTTGCGGCGGCTTCCGCCGTCCCGGCAATCGGATTCGCGCAATCTGGAACGCCCATGCAAGGCGGCACGCTGAAAATCAGCCATTCGACCCGGATCGCGACGCTTAACGTCATGCAGCTGTCCGGTCCGGCGGAATATCCATGCGTTGACATGCTCTTTTCCGGCTTGACGCGAATCGCCCCGGGCAGAAACTCCGCCGATCCCGATCTGGCCACGAGCTGGGATGCGAACGACGATGCTACGCAATTTACTTTCAATCTGCGCCAGGGCGTTACATTTCATGACGGCACGCCCTTTACGTCCGCCGATGTCGTGGCGACATTCGAGGCGATTCTCGATCCCGATTTCGGTTCTCCGGCCCGTTCGGTTCTGGACATGATCGAATCCGTCGATGCCGTGGACGACCACGCCGTCCGCTTCAATTTGAATTCGCCCTATGCCGACCTGCCGATATCCACGGCCCATGCCAACGCGCGGATCGTTTCGGCGGCGGCTCTCGCCGGCGACCTGAACCACCTCGAGACAAAGCCGAACGGAACCGGGCCGTTCAAACTGGAAAGCTACGACTCGGCCCGCATAACGCGGCTGGTTCGGTTCGACGACTACTACAAGGACGGCCAGCCGTATCTCGACGCGGTCGAGATGCATCTATTTCCCGACTTGGCCGCGGAATCGGCGAACTATCTGTCCGGCAACGTCGACGTTATGCTGAACGTTCAGCAGGCCGACTACGCCAGAATTGCCGCCGCCGAAGGCAGCAATGCGCTGCGGGTGCCGGCGGGCCGCTATGTCAATGTCGTCATGAGGCAGGACCAGCCGCCGTTCGACGATGTAAGATTGCGAAAGGCGCTGGCCCACTCGGTCGACCGCCAACTCCTCGTAGACCTCGTTCTCGAGGGGCTAGGCCGCCCGGCGTACGACAACATCCTTTCGCCCGAGTTCCAGTACGCCATAGAATCCCCCGAGATCCCCTACGATCCCGCGGCGGCCAAGGCTCTTCTGGCGGAAGCCGGGTATCCGAACGGCATCGAGCTGACGATGGTCGCATCGAATCGCCCCGCGATTCGCGGCCAGGTTGCGATCGCGATCAAGGAAATGGCGCGTCCGGCCGGCTTCGACATTAACGTGGAAGCGATGCCGCACGACACCTACCTGGCCAATGTTTGGCGCAAAGGCAATTTCTACATGGCCTATTGGGGAATGCAGCCGACCGAGGACGCGACCTTCAATCTTCTGCTGACTTCAACGGCCTCCTACGAGGACACGGCCTGGTTCAACGAGGAGTTCGACGAGCTCGTGCGACGCGGCAGATCGACTTCGGATCCCGAAGAGCGCGCCGCGATCTACGCCAAGGCTCAGGAGATACAGTTCCGCGATACTCCGTACATTATCGCCATGTATCAGGATGTTCTGACCGCAAGCCGCGACTGGGTCCATGGATGGACCGTGCATCCGCTCAATCGTGTATTCTACGTCGAGGATGTTTGGCTCGACAGGGGCTAGCGCGTGAGTCCAGCCTATCTACTGCGCCGCCTCCTGGCGGTTATTCTGGTACTTTGGATCGTTACGATCGCGGTGTTCGCGATAACAATGGTCCTTCCCGGCAACGCGGCCATCATGATCCTTGGCGAATACGCCACGCCGGATCAGGTCGCGGCGCTGGAAGAGAGGCTGGGCCTCAACCGACCAGCGGCCGTTCAGTATTTCGAATGGCTGTTCAATCTGCTGCAGGGGGATCTCGGAATGTCCCTGCGGCTATCTCTCCCCGTTTCGGAAGTTGTCGGCTCCGCATTCGCAAATTCGGCGATGCTGGCCGCAACAGCGTTGGTTACGGTTACCGTCGTCGCGGTGCCGCTCGGCATCTTCGCGGCGCTCAAGCGAGGAACGAAAACCGATCTGGGCATCAGTTTCCTGGCGTATACCGGCACCGCCATGCCGGAGTTCGTAACGGCTACTCTGCTTCTTGTCATCTTCGCCGCGCCCGGAAACCCGCTCCTTCCGGCGGGCGGTTTCATTCCGCCCGGCGAAAGCATCGCCGGATTCTTCCACCACGTGATCCTGCCGGCGGGAGCCCTGAGCTTTATATTGACGGCGCACATCGCCCGGCAAGTGAGATCGGAGATGTCCGACGTGCTGTCCAGCGACTATATTCGCGCCGCGCGCCTCAAGGGCATGCGAGAACGCCGCGTCGTGCGCGGCCACGCCTTGCCGAATTCACTGGCCCCGGCCGTCGCCGTGATTTCGCTCGATATCGGCTACCTCCTGGGCGGGATTATCGTCGTCGAGGAGATTTTCGCCTGGCCCGGCCTCGGGCGGCTGCTGATCCTGGCGCTTGAAAACCGGGATTTGCCGGTTATTCAGGTGATTACCTTGCTGCTCGCGATGGTCTATGCGCTGACGAATCTGATTTCCGATCTCGTGATCGCCGCGCTGGACCCGAGGGTCCGGTATGAGTGAGCTTGTTCGAAGCCCGACCGGCATGGTCGGCCTCGCTCTGCTTTCAGTTGTCGCCGTCGCCGTTGTTTTCGGCTCTGTCCTCGCGCCCTACGATCCGCAGGCTTTTCATCCCGCCGTGCGGCTGACCGGCCCTTCGGCGGCGCACTGGCTCGGCACCGATCAATTCGGCAGGGACATTTTCTCGCGACTGCTGACGGGAGCGAGTTCGACGATCCTCTTCGGAGTGGGCGCGACGGCGCTTGGAGTGCTCGCCGGCTCCGTAATCGGGGTTACGGCGGGCGTCGTCGGCGGATGGGTCGACAGCGTGATCATGCGGACGCTCGACGGGCTTCTCGCCGTTCCGGATTTGCTATTCACGCTGCTAATCGTAACTTTCCTCGGCGGAGGGGCCGGGGAGGCGATGCTCGCCGTGGCGGTCGCATTTACGCCCGGAATGGCCCGGATCGCCAGATCGTCCGTCCTTTCGATCAGAACTCGCGAGTACGTATTGGCGGCCGTTGCGCGCGACGAAAGCCAGGCCTACATAATCGGCCAGGAGGTCATCCCCAACGCCATAGGCCCGATCATCGTCGAAGCGACGATACGAGTGTCGTTCGCAATTATGATCGGCGCGACGCTTGGCTTTCTGGGGCTCGGCGCCCAGCCGCCGAGCACCGAATGGGGACTCATGGTAGCCGAAGCCCGGCAGTATATGTATCGCTCGCCCTGGGTGGTGGCGGTACCCGGAATCGCGATCGCCGTATCCGCGCTGGGCTTCAACCTCTTCGGCGACGCGCTGCGCGACGCCTTCGTTACGCGGGGGCGGCGCTGATGCCGGCGCGGGACGGAATCGCCGCGCAGTGCTCGGTTCTCGATATTCGCGACTACACGCTGGACTACGAGACGCCGCACGGCGTCCCGGTTCAAGCGCTGCGAAACGTCTCGCTATCCATCCGTCCCGGACGGACCATGGGGCTCGTGGGCGAATCCGGCTCGGGCAAGACTTCGCTTGCCTGGGCGATCATGCGCTATCTGCCCGCGAACGCCGCGGAGCGGTCCGGGCGGATCGAGCTGCTGGGCGAAGACCTGCGAACGAAATCCGACGAAGAAGTGCAGAATTTGCGCGGACGCAGGATTAGCATGGTTTTTCAGGATCCCGGCACGTCGCTCAACCCGGTCCTGCGGCTCGGCGAGCAGATTGCGGAAGCACTGACGCGCCATCGCGGGTTTTCCGCGAAGGAAGCTCGCGAGGAAAGCGAGGCCTGGCTCGCGCGAACCGGGATTAGCCGCCCCGCCGACATGATGAATCGCTATCCGCACGAAGCTTCCGGGGGCGAGAAGCAGCGGGTCGTAATCGCGACGGCCTTCGCCTGCAATCCGGAAGTAATTATTTTCGACGAGCCCACGACCGCGCTCGATATCATCACCGCCCGGCAGATTTTGGACCTGTTCGACGATCTGCACGACGAAACCGGGGTAACCGCGCTTTATATTTCGCACGATCTCGGGCTCGTATCCCGCGTCGCCCAGGATATCGCGATGATCGACCGGGGCGAGATCGTCGAGCAGGGCGCCTGCGAGGAAGTCTTCGGCCGCCCGCGGCACGAATATACGCGCGGCCTTCTCGCGGCGGTGCCGCATCCCGATCGCAGAATCGTGGATGCGGCTCCGGCGGCGGCGGGCAACCTGCTGGATCTAAAGGGGGTCAACGTCAGCTACGGCGAACGCAAGAGCATTCTCGGCTTTCTGGAGCCGAAACGCGAGGTCGTTCGCGGCGCTCGCGACGTTTCGTTCGGCGTGAAGCCGGGGGAGATTCTAGGAATCGTCGGCGAATCCGGCTCGGGAAAATCGACATTGGCCAAGGTGCTCGCCGGGCTGCAGGAATTCGAAGGCACGGTCGAATTCGACTCCCGAACGTATTCAAGGCGAAGAGATATCGACCGCGAATACAGGCGCACCGTGCAGATCGTCTTCCAGCACCCGGACGCTTCGCTGAATCCGCGGCAGACCATCGGCAAGATACTTTCGCGCCCGCTCAAGCTGTACAATCAGCTGTCTCGCTCCGAAATCGCCCGGCGGATCCGCGAGCTCCTGCGCAGCGTGCTCCTTCCGGAAGAGTACTCCGCGAGGTTTCCGCACGAACTCTCCGGCGGCGAGAAGCAGCGGGTGGCGATCGCGCGCGCCTTCGCCGCCGAGCCGCAGCTCGTGATCTGCGATGAGATAACGTCCTCCCTGGATGTTTCGGTTCAAGCCGCCGTGGCCCGGCTGCTCGTCGAGCTGCAGCAGCAGACCGGAACCGCATGCCTTTTCATAACGCACGACCTCAATCTCGTGCGCCAGCTCGCGCATCGAATCGCGGTCATGCAGAACGGCGATCTCGTGGACCTGTTCGAGACTTCGCAGGCCCGCGCCGAGGAGCGCCATAGCTATACGAGGCAGCTGCTGGACGCAGTTCCGGTGCTGCTGGATTCAGGCAGGCAAGGGAGGGACTCATGATCGATCCGCTGGACATCGCCCGGAACATCGACGAGTCCGCATGCTTGGAAACGCTTTCCGAGATGCTTCGATTCAACAGCTACTCGGAAACGCCCGGCGAGCGGGCGCTGGCGGAGCGCATGGCGGAAATCATGCGCGGCATCGGGCTTGAGGCCGATCTGCATCCGGTCGACGGAGGCCGCGTCAACGCGATCGGCGTCTGGCGGGGAACGGGAGGCGGAGAGAGCCTGCTGTTCAATGGCCATCTCGATACCAATCCGGTGACCGAGGGGTGGAGCGTCGATCCCTGGGGCGGGCTCGTGGACGAGGACTTCATCTACGGAATCGGCGTTTCCAACATGAAGGCGGGCGATGCCGCTTCGCTCTGCGCCGTACGCTCACTCATCGAACGCGGCGTTCGTCCTCGGGGCGACGTGATTCTCACATACGTCGTGGGCGAACTGCAGGGTGGCGTTGGAACGCTTTCCGCCGTTAGGCAGGGCATTCGCGCCGATTACTTCATCAATTCCGAGCCCACGGATCTCCAGGCTTTGACGATGCACGCGGCGGCGTTCGTGTTCCATATCGAACTAGAGGGCATTACTCGCCACATGTCCAAGCGGGAGGAGGCGGTCGATGCGATACAGGCGGCGTGCCGCCTGATTCCAAGGCTTTCGTCGCTTAAGTTTTCGGACGCGCCTTCGGACGAGCACCGTCTGATCAACCGGGTGCACGTCGGAACGATACGAGGCGCGCTGTCGCGCGAGTTTCACGAGTGGCGCGCGCCGCAAGTCGCCGATTTCGCCCGCCTGTCCGGTTCCGGGCGCTATGGCCCCGGACAGACCGAGGAGCAAGCGGTCCAGGACATTCGCGCCGTTCTCGAAAGGCTGGAAGACGAGATGCCCGGCCTAAAGACGAAAATCTGGACCGAAACGCGGGACGGGAAGCCGACGATGCCCGCATTCGAAGTGTCGAAGGATTCGCGAATAGTACAATCCGTCAACGCCGCCTATTTTGCAATTCGCGGCAAGTCCCAGCCCACCGGCACGATCGTGCCCCCGGGATTCTACGGGACGGATGCGGGGCATCTCCACGTCGAAGGCCGGATGCAGGGCGTCGTCTGCGGCCCGGGCGGCCGATACAATACGATGCCGGACGAGCGCGTCGACCGGGTCGACTATTTGGACATGGTCCGCATCTACCTGCTGGCGATCTGCGACATTTGCGGGGTCGATTGATTTTCGGCGGCTTCCCCGGCCGGGGAGCTTGGGCCGAGGTGCCGCCAGACAAGGAAATTCTCTCCCGGCGTCCGCGTCCGATCTGCGGCCTTGCCGAGGCGTCTCGATGCCGCGCGGGGCAATCGACGGGATTCGTCGCCGATTCTACTGCCCGCTGCGCTCCAGCCTATTCAGGAATCGATCGATTTCCGCTGTATCGGCCCCGGTCAGGCCGTAGGCCGGCTCTCTCGCCGCGGCGTGGCGCAGCGCTCCTCTTCGCCTGAGAATTTCCTTGCGCACGGGTAGGCCGAAACCGATTTGCTGCTCGTGTCGTATCAGCGGCAAGTACCGGTCAAACAGATCCTCCGCTTCGTCCGCCCGGCCTTCGGAATAATGCCGGTAGACCTGTACAAGCACATCCGGAAAGGCGAATCCGGTCATGGCTCCGTCGGCGCCCCGATGCAGCTCCTGGGGAAAATACAGGCCGTTGTTCCCTATCAGAATGCTCACTCTGCGCTGCAGCCCCTGCCGTTCCATTTCCCTAATCTTCGTAAGCTTCGGTAGCCCCGGGCAGGATTCGTGCTTGAGCATCACGAGATCGGGAAAAGCCCGCACCATCCGCGACCATGCGGATGGCGACAGGTGGACCGCGCTTGCCTGCGGAAAATCCTGGTATACGACGGGGATGCCCGGCCCGATTGTTTCGAAAACTTGCTCGAAATAGCGAAATACCGCGTCGTCGCTCTTAAGACCGGTTATCGGCTGCAGCATTACGCCCGCCGCGCCCAAGTCCATCGCCGCGTGCGAGAGTTCGCGCAATGCGGTAAGCGCGGAGTGGGTCACGCCGACAATAACGGGCAGTTTCTCGCCCGCATGCCGCAGAGCGCGGCTCGTGAATTCGGCCGCCTCCGTTTCGGTCATCTTGTTGGCTTCGCCCATGACGCCCAGAATCGTCATGCCGGTGACGCCGCATCCTATGTAGAAGTCCAGGAGCTGTTCCGTTCCGTCCAGGTCCAGGGATCCATCGGGAAGAAACGGCGTCGCCGAGATCACGTAAACGCCCTTCGCATTCTCGCTCAGCTTGGAAGCCATGAATTCCTCCTCTTCATTCAATCGCCCGCTGCTGCCGACAATCGCCAAAGAGTCCGATTGTGTCAAGCATCCGAGCGGGAGCCGGCGCATGGCGGCGGCGCGACGGCGGCCTCCCCGCTTTCGCCGGGACTCGCAGCGACTCGCGGCGCGGAGCGACACGATCGAAAACGAGGAGAATTGCGCCGAACGCATTATTCCCGCAGCCGGGCCGGAAACGGAATTAACCTTGCGTCTTCGCCGAGCGCGCCGCGAAACCGGCGGCCGCGTGGAAGCGGCGGCCATCCGGCCGCCAGCGCCTGCGCCGCGCCTTTGCACGATCGAGGCGTACGTTGCATTTGCATTAGGCGAACAATGGCAAACCGGGCCGAATTCCCGGATATTGATTTCGGGCATGACCCTTGAGGAGCGCTCGAAGCCTCGGGGAGTCGAGGAAAGCGGGGCCGGCAATTCTAGATCGAGGCCGCTCCCGGCGCGCTCCGAGCCAATTGCGCGAGCGGTCGGGCCGACGATCAGGCTACGGCGCCAATCGGCTCACCGTCGTTCATTCGAATAGTTTTCCGCAGCGTCGCGCTGAGGCAATCTTTTCTATTTCTCTTCCCGGCGTTATCAAATGCTATGGAAAGCCAGCCAAGATTCGTCCACCTCCGACTGCACTCCGAATATTCGCTGCTGGAAGGCGCCGTCAGAGTTAAGACCATACCGGAACACTGCCGAAGCCGCGGCATGCCCGCGGTCGCCGTTACCGACTCTGACAACATGTTTTGCGCTATCGAATTCTCTACTTTGGCTTCCAATGCCGGAATTCAGCCGATCGCGGGCATGCAGGCAAGTTTCAAGGACCCTTCGATCAAGGTGAAGGATAGCTTGGACAGATTGCCCCAAACCGTAGTCCTGGCGCAGAGCGAGGACGGCTATCGCAATCTCCTGAAGCTGAATTCGCGCATGTACGCGAGATCGGAAGTGGAAGTCTGCAACTTGACGATCGAGGACTTTGAGGAGCATTCTGAAGGGTTGATCTGCTTGTCGGGCGGCGCCGACGGACCGGTGGGGCGGCTGATTTCGACCGGCGACGAGGCGGCGGCTCAGGACTTGGTGCTCCGCCTCGGGAAAATTTTCCCCGGACGGTTCTATATTGAAATACAGCGGCATTTCGACATCAACGGCCATCCTGTCGAACTGGAGCAGGAAACTGAACGGGGCTTGCTTGCGATTGCGTATCGAAACGATTTGCCATTGGTCGCGACGAACGACGTCTACTTTCCCACGGCAAGCGACTTCGAATGGCACGATGTTCTAACGTGCATCGGGCAAAAGTCGTTTGTCGACCAGGAAACAGCAAGGCGGCGGCTGACGCCGTCGCACTATTTCAAGTCTCAGGACGAGATGTGCGACCTGTTCGCCGATATTCCCGAAGCTCTCGAAAACACGGTGGAAATCGCAAGGCGATGCTCTTACTTCCCGGGGAAGAAAAGCCCGATTCTGCCAAGATTCGCGGACAACGAAGTCGAGGAGCTGAGACGCCAGGCAAGGGCGGGACTCAAGGACAAGCTGACGAAGATCGATCTGGCGGCGGACGAGGAAGTATATTGGAAGCGCTTGGACTTCGAATTGGGCGTGATCGAGAAGATGGGATTTCCGGGCTACTTCCTGATCGTCGCCGAATTCGTCCAGTGGGCGAAAAGCCAGGGCATTCCAGTGGGATCCGGTCGGGGTTCGGGCGCGGCTTCGCTGGTCGCTTTTTCGTTGACGATTACCGATCTCGATCCCTTGCGGTATTCGCTTCTGTTCGAGCGCTTCCTGAATCCCGAAAGAGTGTCAATGCCGGACTTCGATATCGATTTCTGCATGGAGCGGCGCGGCGAAGTAATCCGTCACATTCAGCAATCCTACGGTTCGGACCGAGTCGCTCAGATAATCACGTACGGATCCTTGAAATCGAAGGTTGCCGTTCGCGATGTCGGCAGGGTTATGCAGGTCCCGTACTCCAAAGTCGATCGGCTCGCGAATCTCATACCTAAAGACGGCGCGGCGAATGTACCCATCGCGGAGGCAAGAAAGGATGGGGCGATTGCGAACGCCGAAAGGCAGGACCCCGGCGTCGCGGAGCTTCTCGACCGCGCCCAGAGCATCGAAGGGCTGCTTCGCAACACGTCGACCCACGCGGGCGGCGTCGTAATAGGAGACAGGCCTCTCGACGAATTGGTTCCGCTTTATAGCGATGCGAAATCCGATATGCCGGTTACCCAGTTCGACATGAAATGGGTGGAGGCCGCCGGATTGGTCAAATTCGACATTCTCGGACTGAAAACGCTTACCGTGATTAGCAATACGATCAAGCTGATCGAACAAGGGGGCGAGGCCGTCGATATTGCGGCGATTCCTCTGGACGACAAGGAAACTTTCGAATTGTACGGTTCGGCGGCGACCGATGCCGTGTTCCAGGTTGAAAGCGCCGGAATGAAAAGCTCGCTGCGAAGAATGAAGCCGACCTGCTTCGAGGACATCGTGGCGCTGGTGGCGCTCTACCGTCCCGGCCCGATGGAAAACATCCCTACATACTGCGATGTAAAGAATGGCAAGGTGAGCCGAAAGAAGCTGCACCCCAAGATCGACCACGTGCTTGATGAAACGCACGGCATCATTGTCTATCAGGAGCAGGTCATGCAGATCGCCCAGCTTCTGGCCGGATATTCTCTGAGCGGCGCCGATTTGCTCAGGCGGGCGATGGGCAAGAAGATAAAGGAGGCGATGGACGCCGAGCGGCCCAACTTCCTGGAGGGCGCGAAAAAAAACGGCGTGCCGGCAGCCAAGGCGAACTCGATCTGGGACCTGCTGGCGAAATTCGCGGATTACGGATTCAATAAATCGCATGCCGCCGTATACGCGCTGGCGAGTTATCAGACCGCGTGGCTGAAAGCGCATTATCCGGTCGAATTCATGGCCGAGGTGATGAACTGCGACATTGGAGACACGGACAAGCTTAATCATTACGTCAAGGAAGTGCAGCGCCTCGGAATCGAGTTGATCCCACCGAGCGTTAACGGCTCCAATTCCCGATTCTCTGTAATGGACGGCAAGATCGTCTATGCGCTAGGGGCTCTGAAAAACGTCGGGATCAAGTCCATAGAGGCCATTGAACACGCTCGCGGCGGCGAGCCATTCGCCAGCCTGTATGATTTCGCCAAGCGGGTGGATCTCAAGAGAATCGGCAAGCGCTCGCTCGAGAACCTCGCTATGGCGGGCGCGTTCGACGAGATTAGCGGCAACCGCCTGGCCGTTTTCGCGGCGCTCGACACCCTTATCTCCTATTCCGCAACGGTTAGGAGCGAGCGGGAGTCCGGTCACCTGTCGCTATTCGGGGATATGGACGAGGAATTGGAGCCGCCGCCGCTGCCTTCGCCGGAGCCTTGGAGAAAGGAGGAGAAATTCCGGAAGGAGGCGTCCGCGATCGGCTTCTTTCTTTCCGGTCATCCGCTGGAGGAATATGCGGATGTCCTTTCGGATATGGGCATTTCGGATTATCGCAGCATCGTTGCGCGAGCGCTCGACGACCCGAGCAAGAAGTCGCTCGGCAGAACCGCCGCTTTGATACTGAGCGTCAATAGGAAAGTTTCAAGCGGCAATTCGTCCTACGCATTCCTGCAGCTTTCCGATCCGACTTCCGATTTCGAAGCGGTTATCTACAGCGAAGCTCTCAATGCGTGCGGAAGCATTCTCGAAGCCGGCGGGCGCGCGATTTTTTCCGTCAGCGCAGCTGAAGAGGACGACAAATTGAAGCTTGTCGCCCTGCGCGCCGAGCCGCTGCCCGAACTGAGCGGCGCGAAGAAGAAGAATCTGCGAATTTTCATCGACGACTCAGCGGCCACGAGCCAGGTCAAAAGCATTCTAAATCGAGTTCAGTCCCTGCCCGAACGGAACGCTCGCAACCGGGGCGTCATTGTATTCAGCCCGGTCGATCGCGAATTGCCGAACAGGCTGGACATTGAAATTCCGGGCGTGTTCACGACAGACGATGAAATCCGGCGCGCGCTCGCCGGCGTTCGAGGCGTGGTGAAAGTCGAGGAGGCCGTGGACGCTCGATAGCTTCCCCGAAAGCGATTCTTGCCCTAATGCGGCCTCTTCGCTAGAGAGTCGCGATTCTCTCTGAACGGAAAGAACAAACCGATGGCGAAGAGAAAATCGTCGAATCGACGGCCCAGGGCGGAGACGCCGAAGGGATTCAGGGACTATTTCGGCGAGCAGGTCGCGATTCGGCGCGGCATGCTAGAGGCAATAGCGAAAGTCTACGAGCTCTACGGGTTCGACCCTCTCGAAACTTCCGCCGTCGAAACCGTCGAGGCTCTCGGCAAATTCCTGCCCGACACCGACCGTCCCAATGAAGGCGTATTCGCATGGGAGGAAGACGACGGGAAATGGCTCGCGCTGCGCTACGATTTAACGGCGCCGCTGGCGAGGGTGGCCGCTCAGTTTCGCAACGAGCTGCCGAGCCCGTATCGCCGCTACGCAATGGGTCCGGTGTGGCGAAACGAAAAGCCGGGACCCGGGCGCTTCCGTCAATTCTACCAGTGCGACGCCGACACGGTGGGGTCGTCTTCGAATGCGGCGGACGCTGAAATGTGCGCGGTTACGGCGTCCGTGCTTGAAGCGGTCGGGATCGGGCGGGGCGACTACCGGCTTCGCCTTAACAGCAGGAAAATCCTGGACGGCGTGCTGGAAGCCGCCGGGCTATTCGAAGGCGACGCCGACGACGCGCGGACGAGTCAGCGAGCAACTGTCCTTCGCGCAATAGACAAGCTCGACCGCATCGGCGAGAAAGGGGTCCGCGACCTGCTTCGCGACGGGCGCGCCGATGAAAGCGGCGATTTCACCAAAGGGGCCGGGCTAACGCCCGGCCAGGCCGATCATGTGATGGCGTTCGTATCCGCTCGGAAGAGCGATAATGCATCGACTTGCGCGGCATTGCGAGATGCGGTCGGCGAGTCCGAAAGCGGCGCGGAGGGCGTCGACGAGGTCGAGTCCATCCTTGAGATACTTGCGATCCAGAGAATAGTTGAGGATCGGCTTGCCGTCGACCCGTCCGTCGTGAGAGGCTTGGAGTATTATACCGGCCCGGTTTTTGAAGCCGAGCTCGCAATGGGTTCAGGCGGCGGCGAATACAGAGGCGCGCAATTGGGCTCGGTGGCCGGAGGCGGACGCTACGATGGATTAATAAAGAGGTTTACTGGACAGGAAGTGCCCGCTACCGGCGTATCCATCGGCGTCGACAGGCTCGCGGCGGCGCTTGCCTTGAAGAAGGCGTCATCAAGCGAATCCCATTATGGCCCCGTTTTGATAACAGTAATGGATCGGGCCTGCATGCCGGGCTACCAGGCGATGGCCGACGAGCTTCGCCGATCGGGAATCCGCGCGGAGGTCTTTCTTGGAAACGCGAGCAATTTCGGTCGGCAGCTGAAATACGCCGACAAGCGCCGTTCTCCGCTAGCCGTGATCGAAGGCACTCAGGAGCGCGAGCGAGGCCTCGTGCAGATCAAGGATTTGGTAATGGGCCAAAAAATCGCCAAATCTGCGACGCATGAAGAGTGGAAGTCGCGTCCGTCGCAATTTGAAATCGCAAGGGGCGATCTGGCTGCCGAAGCAAAGCGATTGCTCGAGAAATACGGAGACTGACTACGTGCCGCGCGAACCCGAAGGAACGAAGCAAGAGGCGGAGCGCATTTTTGCCGTATTCAAGGCGGCTGGCGGAATTGAGTTCGATGCCGACATTTTGCAGCCCGCCGGGATTCAGCTTGATCTGTACGGCGAAGACATCAGATCCCGCGCATTCGTTTTGAACGACCCGGAACGGGGCGAACTTGTTCTTCGTCCGGACTTCACCGTACCGATTTCAAGCTTCCATTTGTCGGACTGCGCGGACTCGCGGCGATACGTATATGCCGGCCGCGTATTCCGCCGGCAAATCGGAGCGGTCCCGCGGCCTGACGAATATCTGCAAGTGGGATTCGAGGACTTGGGTCGGCGCGACAGGGCGTTGGCCGACGCCGAAGCCTTTGCATTGGTATTCGAGGCGCTCGACGGATTTGAATTTCGCTCGACGACCGGAGATATCGGCATCTTGAAGGAAGCCGTCGAAGGGCTTGATACGACGCCGCGAAGAAAGAACGCGCTTTTGCGGCATATCTGGCGCCCCAACCGATTCCAGGGCCTGCTGGAGCAGTTCAGCGACGACGGGATTCTGCCGGCGCTCGATCGGCTGGTTCGGAAAGTCAAAAAAATTCCGGTTGCCGAACTCGCGAAATCCGGTGGTCCGGCCGCCGGCGAGCGAACCGTCGCGGAAATCGAGGCAAGAATTGAAGCCTTGGCCGCCGATGCCGCGGCACCGCCGCTGGAAAAGGAGCAGGTCAAGGTGCTGGAGGCCATTGTTCGGCAGCGCGGCGCATCTCCGATCGCGCTTGAGAGCATGCGAAAGTTGGAACGGGACTTGCCGGGAATCAAGCCGGCGCTGGACAGAATGGAGGATAGGCTTTGCCGGCTGGAGCAATGCGGCATTGCAGTCGACGCGCTCGAATTCGATGCCCGATTCGGAAGAACGATGCTGGAATACTACGACGGGTTCGTTTTCGGGTTCCGTTCGCCGACCGATTTTAGCTTGCCTCTTGCGGCGTCCGGCGGCCGCTACGACGCGCTGACCCGGATTATCGGCAAGGGCAGGGAGATACCCGCCGTTGGCGCGATCGTTAGGCCCGCCGTCCTTCGAGAGCAGGCGTCGTCGGGCTGATGTCGGTCAAGCTGGGCGTTCCGTCGAAGGGCCGGCTGCACA
This sequence comes from Albidovulum sp. bin36, assembly GCA_002238565.1. Classification (GTDB taxonomy): domain Bacteria; phylum Pseudomonadota; class Alphaproteobacteria; order Rhodobacterales; family Rhodobacteraceae; genus JAPPFL01. The sequence goes on along the minus strand of MPMP01000014.1, from coordinate 52,198 downwards.
AGGGCGCGGTCGACTGGTTCCGTGCCAAGGGATTGGATTTAGGAGGGAGCGCGGACGGAGGGCGCGGCTACACCGGGGCGGTCAAAGGGATAGAGCGAAGCGAAGTCTTTTTCCTGTCCGCCGGCGAGATTCCCGGCGATCTGGCTTCGGGCCGCATTCACTTGGGCATTACGGGCATGGATGTCGTTCGCGAAAACCTGTCCGACTGGCGTTCGAAGGTCGGCGAGCTCGCGCGTCTGGGCTTCGGATTCGCGGACTTGGTCGTCGCCGTTCCAACCGCATGGATTGATGTCGACAGCATTGACGACCTCGATGCCGTCGCCGCGCAGTTTCGCCGATGGCACGGGCGGCGCCTGAGGATTGCAACGAAATACCACAGGCTCGTCCGCGAATTCCTTGGCGAGGTCGGAGTCGCCGACTACCAGCTAGTCGACAGCCGAGGCGCCACCGAGGGAGCAGTTGCAAACGGCGCGGCGGAAGCGGTTGCGGACATAACGTCGACCGGTCGAACGCTTGAAGAAAACGGGCTCAAGCGGCTTTCCGACGGTTTGATTCTGCGGTCCGAAGCGGCGCTGTACGTATCCAGAGCCTTGAACCTAGGACCTGTCGACCTCGAGACTCTCTCATTTATTCAAAGCAAAATCCGAATTTCCGGGAACGGGCGCGAGTGAGGTCGGAACGACCCCGATCAAATCAAGCTTTTCTTCCAGCCAGCCGGGGAGACTTCCGTCGCAGCCGCGAGCATTCGGCAAATCCGGCGGGCTGTCTTTTGGCTCCAGGTATCTCCAGCCCTGAAACGGCCGCCTAGGGCGGCGAACGGTTCGGATGATATCCCTGTCAAATACGATCGCGCATCGTCGGACGCCATCGTCGCATATCCGTGAATCGAGGTCGGCTATCCGCTGCCGCGCTTGAATGCATCCGTCGATTACCCAATATAGGGAACCGCCGTTCAGGATTTCGTTTTCACGCTTCGGATGCATTCTTGTGATGTGGAATGGCTGGGCGCCTATGAATTTTTCGGCTTGCCACCTTTCCAGATCCAGCACCGAGCGAGCGCCGACGCAGAGCTTGACAAGGTTGATTCGGCATTGCCGGCCTTCGGTCGAATTCGCGGAAGCCTGTCCTTGATTCACGCGCATCTGCACCTCCGCGTCATAATTCGACCGATTCCATTCCAGTCCCTGGAAGGCAATTCAAGCTGTAGAAATCGCGAAAAGCCCGCATCCTCGACCGCATTCGGAGCGCATTATCTCCAGCGTCGCCCGCCGCGCCATAGAAGTCAAGGGCCGGGCGGCGAGCCGCGGGGAATTGCCGATGCGTTCGGACAGGAAACGGAGCCCGGGATGCTCGGAGCGATCTTTCAAGCGGTTCATTCAATGCCGCTGAATTCAGGAGCGCTGGAATCCGGTTCCAGCCTGAAATCAATGCGCGGACGCAATGCTAGATGATGCCCGCCGCAAATCGGCGGTCGAGTTCTAAAGTCGGCGATTTGCGAGTGAATGGTCAAAAAACGGCTTCAGAGAACCATGAGGCGCATAAATTCGCGACGGAAAAGTTTTCGAGATTTTAGCATGCGGCTTCCATTCCGAATCGAACCGCCTCGACGCGGCGGAATTTCTTGACGGCGGCGTGCCAAGCGAGGCGGAGTGGACGGCTAAAACGATATTCCGTCTTCAGGCAAGTCGAGAGATTCTTGCATGTTTGACGACGTGCGTAGGCGACCTCCTTACAGGCGAGCCATACCGACCACAAAAAGGGGCGAACGCAGTCCCGTCGCCCACGCGGCGGAGCGCAGGACCGTCGGATCCGGCGCCCTTCGCCTATGGTGGATCGCCTTCCCCGCGTTCCGGGTAGACTTTATCGGATTGGCAAGAACTCCAAGCCGCCGGAACTGGTTTCGCGGTCGCAGAGGGAATAGCTAAAGGCCGATTTCCAGGAATTTCCGCAGCGCGGCATTGCCGATCGCCGCGGCGGCTTCGCGAGGGAATTCAGAGCTAGGAACGCCCGGCGGGGACGACGCGGCCCGACCGGCCGGAACCGCCGGGCGATTCGGTGTTCGGAGACTCCGTGCTGCCCTTGGCCGAAGTTCCAATCCTCGGCATATGAGTTTGCATGCGCCCGACCGGCAGAGATGCCGAGCAATGATTTGTTGACAGGATATGGAATTCCGAATAATCGTTATCGATTTTATCCGTCAGCAAGGCAGTCTTGCCGAATGAGAAAATGGAGAATTTCACGTGATTAGAACAATTGCTAAGGCGACCATTGGGTCCGCCGCGGCGACGGCAATCGCCGCCGCGAGCGGATCTGTGGCTTCCGCCGCGGACTTGAAATACGTTTCCGGTGCCGTCGGAAACGCCGTGGAAGTGTTTCGAACCTTGGTCGAGCCTTGGGAACAGGAAACCGGCCACACTGTTTCGCTTGTGCCTATGCCCGCTTCCACTACTGACCAGTTCGGACAGTATCGCTTGTGGCTGGCCGCGGGCAATGCGGACATCGACCTGTACCAGACGGACGTTATCTGGGCGCCGCAGCTATCGGAGCAGTTTATAGACCTAAATGAACATGCCGCCGATCTGGCGCCGCTGCATTTTCCGTCTATCATCGAATCCCAGACCGTGAACGGCAAACTGGTGGCTCTTCCTATCTTTACGGATGCGCCGGCTCTCTACTACCGGATGGACTTGCTCGAAAAGCATGGTCAGGAAGTGCCTTCCACGTGGGAGCAATTGACCGAGGTCGCCCGAGCGGTTCAGGATGCCGAAAGAGCAGAGGGCAACGACAGCATTTGGGGATTTGTCTGGCAAGGCAACGCGTACGAAGGATTGACCTGCGATGCGCTCGAATGGGTCAAGTCATTTGGCGGCGGCCAGATCGTCGAGCCGGACGGAACCATTTCCATAAACAATGAAAACGCCATTGCCGCTCTTGAACTCGCCTCAACTTGGCCGGGCACAATTTCGCCGCCAGGCGTATTGGCGTATCAGGAGGAGGAAGCCCGAGGAGTCTGGCAGACCGGCAACGCTGTATTCATGCGCAACTGGCCATATGCGTACTCGCTCGGCAACGGCGACGATTCGGCGGTCAAAGGCCTGTTCGATGTCACGACGCTTCCCACGGGCGGCGGACACGATACGTCGGCTGCGACGCTCGGCGGATGGAATGTCGCGGTTTCAAAGTACTCGGAGAACCAGGAAGCCGCGATATCCCTGGCGAAATACCTCGCGAGCCCCGAAGCGCAGAAAGTTAGAACCTTGGTCGCATCGAATTTGCCAACGATAATTTCACTTTACGACGATGAGGACATCGCCCGCGAACAGCCCATCATTCCGCGCTGGAAAGATGTTTTCCTGCAAGCGGTTCCGAGGCCATCGGCACCTACGAAAGTGAAGTACAACGAGGTATCGGCTAAATTCTGGTCCGCGGTTCATAACACCCTTTCAGGCGACGGAACGGCGGCGGAGAACCTGGAGCTGCTCGAGTTCGAACTGGAAGAACTCAAAGGATCCGGGTGGTAGGCATTAACCACGCCTAGTTGGCGAAACGGCCGGGCGGCTTGGCGCCGCCTGGCCGATCCAAAGTCCTTTGATCCAGCGCGGAACTCGATAACCCGCTATGGCAAACCGAAATAATTCGAGGCCGATCGGACGCGAATTGGACCTCGAAGCCCAGCGCCGCCGGGCCGCCTTTCTTTTTCTCGCGCCGATGATCATCGCTCTGTTCTGCGTCGCGGCGTGGCCATTGCTCAGGACGATTTACTTTTCCTTTACGAACACGTCGCTGACAGATCTCTACGGCGGCGAATGGATCGGTTTCGACAACTATCTGCGGCGTCGCGAACTAAGTTCGGGCAGAGTGGTCTGGCGGGGCACGCTCGCGGACCCGGCTTGGTGGAACGCTGTATGGAATACTGTTCGCTTCTCGGTGATTTCCGTGTTTTTCGAGACGGTGCTCGGCTTGATTGTGGCTCTCGTGCTGAATGCCGAATTCAAGGGGCGCGGTTGGGTTCGCGCCGCGATTCTCATTCCGTGGGCGATCCCGACCATCGTTTCAGCCAAAATGTGGGCTTGGATGCTAAATGACCAATTCGGCATCATTAACGATATATTTATCAAGCTCGGCTTAATCGAGCGCGGCATCGCTTGGACGGCGTCTATTGATACCGCTATGACCGCCGTTCTGGTCGTCGACATTTGGAAGACGACGCCTTTCATGGCCTTGCTGTGCCTTGCCGGCCTGCAGATGATTCCGCGCGACATTTACGAAGCGGCGCGAATCGACGGAGTTCATCCGGTCAAGGTATTCTGGAAGATAACCCTGCCGCTCGTGCGGCCGGCGCTAATGGTCGCGGTTATATTCCGCATGCTGGACGCGCTCAGGATCTTCGATCTGATCTATGTTCTTACGCCCAACTCCAAGGCCACAAAGACAATGTCGGTCATAAGCCGGGAAAACCTGATCGACTTTGACAAATTTGCCTATGGCTCGGCGCAGTCGACACTGCTTTTCGCCATAATCGCCGTATTCGTCTCCCTGTATATCTGGCTCGGCAGGGTCAACCTAAGCGGCGAGGGCAACCGATGAATCGTTCGGCCGCGGACTGGGTTAGGCTTAGCGCGTTCTATGCTCTAGTGGCGATCATCATCGTGGTTTCGATTTTCCCTTTCTACTACGCGATTCTAACGTCGCTGAAGTCGGGAACGGCGATTTTCCGAGTAGACTACATTCCGGTTGATTTTTCGTTTAAGAACTACGCCACGGTCATGACCGGGCGGAATTTCATTCGAAGCGTGGTGAACTCCGTGCTTGTCGCCGGCACCACGGTACTGTTCGCCCTGTTTCTAGCCGTCACCGCATCATACGCCTTGAGCAGAGTCCGCTTTAGGGGGCGCGCCCTGCTTCTTGTAACGATTCTCGGCGTATCGATGTTTCCGCAGATCGCCGTTCTCGCCGGGCTGTTCGAACTCGTTCGGTTTCTCGGCATCTACAACACGCCCTGGGCGATGGTGCTGAGCTATACTATATTTACATTGCCGTTCACCGTTTGGGTGCTCACGACATTCATGCGCGATCTGCCGATCGAGATCGAGGAAGCGGCTATCATCGACGGGGCGACGCCCTGGGTTATCATCACAAAGGTATTTATGCCGCTGCTCTGGCCCGCCCTCGTTACAACAGGGCTTCTGGCCTTCATCGGAGCCTGGAACGAATTCCTGTTCGCGCTAACATTTACAATTTCGGAAACTCAGCGCACGGTTCCGGTCGCCATCGCGCTTCTTTCGGGGGCTTCGGAGCAGGAGATACCCTGGGGGCCCATCATGGCCGCCTCGGTAATCGTAACCATTCCGCTAGTCGTTCTCGTTCTGATTTTCCAACGCAAGATCGTAGCCGGCCTGACGGCCGGCGGCGTCAAGGGCTAGACTTTGGGGGATTCATAAGTGGCCGAAATAGTTCTAAAGAATGTCACCAAGTCATTCGGTTCGCTTGAAGTCATCAAAGGGGCGAATCTTAGGATTGAAAGCGGCGAATTCATGGTTTTCGTAGGACCGTCCGGATGCGGGAAGTCGACAATGCTGCGACTGATTTCCGGACTGGAATCGATTACCAGCGGCGAACTGACCTTCGACGGCTCCCTCATGAACAACGTGGTTCCCTCCAAGCGAGGCATTGCCATGGTATTCCAATCCTACGCGCTTTATCCGCATATGAAGGTCTTCGACAACATGGCTTTCGGAATGAAGCTAGCGAAGGCCGGCGCGGACGAGGTCAAGAATCGCGTCGAGGAAGCCGCGAGACTGCTTCAAATCGATCATCTGCTGGACCGGCTGCCGAAACAGCTTTCGGGCGGCCAGCGCCAGCGGGTCGCGATCGGGCGCGCGATCGTCCGCGACCCCCGCGTCTTCCTGTTCGACGAACCGCTTTCCAACCTCGACGCGGCGCTCAGAGTGGCCACCCGCATTGAAATCGCGAAGCTGCATCGAAACATGGACGACGTTACGATGATATATGTAACTCACGATCAGGTTGAGGCGATGACTCTCGCCGACAGAATCTGCGTGCTTCGCGACGGAATCGTCGAGCAGGTCGGCACGCCTTCGGAACTTTACGATTTTCCCAACTCGATCTTCGTCGCGGGCTTCATTGGATCGCCGAAAATGAACTTTTTGTCCGCCGGATTCGCCGAGCCGTTCGGCTGCGCTACCATCGGCATTCGATCCGAGCATATCGAAATCGCGAACTCAGACGCGGAGTGGTCGGGCGAAGTCGTGCATGCCGAAGATCTAGGCTCGGATACTTATATGTTCGTTGAAATCGGCTCCGACGAGCCGCTAGTCGTACGCTGCGCCGGCAAGCATCGCGTGCCCTGGGGCGAGCGCATCGGCCTAAAGCCGCTAAGCGGCCAGCTGCACCGCTTCGACGGCGCGGGCCGACCGGTTCGATAGGGACGGCGAGCTTCGCCGCCGCCAGGTCGGAATTAGATCTGCAGATTTGCCATGAGGTGCTTATGACAAAGTTCGTTCTTGTGGGCGCGGGGAGCGTGCAGTTCGGCGCGCAATTGCTGGGCGACATCTTCCAATGCGATGCATTGAAGGGGTCGGAAATCGTTTTCAACGACATCAACCCTGTCGCGGTCGAGGAAACGCGAAAACTTGCGCAGGACTATGTCGACGCGAACGGCCTCGACCATTCCATTTCGGTGGAGGCGGACCTGGAGCGAGCGCTGCGCCGCGCGAACTTCGTCGTAATAATGATCGAGGTGGGCGATCGCTTCAAGCTCTGGGACTCGGACTGGAAGATTCCGCTGCAGTACGGCATTACCCAGGTCTACGGCGAGAATGGCGGGCCGGGCGGGCTGTTCCACGCGCTGCGCATAATTCCTCCGATTCTGGAAATCTGCGGCAAGATCGCCGAAGTCGCTCCGGAAGCGACGATTTTCAATTTTTCGAATCCGATGAGCCGGATATGCACGACAGTCCACAGAAAGTTTCCCGGTCTCCGTTTCGTGGGCATGTGCCACGAGATCGCTTCGCTGGAACGCCATTTGCCGCCCATGCTGGGCCAGCCGCGCAGCAATATCCGCTACCGCGCGGCGGGCTTGAACCATTTTTCGGTTCTAGCCGAGGTTCGGTACGCCGATAGCGGCGGGGACGCCTATCCCGACGTGGTCGAGCGGGCGCCGGCGTATTTTTCGAAGCTTCCGGGCTATTCGGAAATTTTGGGCGCCATGCGAGACTGCGGGTCGACGGTCGCGACCGAGGGCTGGATGAACATAGACCTCGCTCATTTGAAAAACCCGCGCGAGTGGTCGGACAGGTGGCTGTTCCGCGAAGTCCTCGAAAATTTCGGCGTTCTGCCAATAACCGGCGACAGCCATTTCGGTGAATATATCGGCTGGGCGCACGAAGTATCCGATCATCGCGGCATTCTGGACTTCTATACTTATTACCGCGATTATCTCGGATCGGTTACGCCTGCGATCAAAAACGCGGTCAGCGAGCGCATGGTTCCGATTGTCGAAGGCATGCTGACCGACCGAAAATACGAGGAAGCCGCCGTTAATATTCCTAACGCGGGGCTGATCGAAAACCTCCCTGAATGGATTGCGGTCGAAGTTCCGGCCGTCGTAGATTCCTCGGGAATTCGCGGAGTTCCGGTCTCGCTGCCTGCGGGCATCCGGGGCTTGCTCGCGAACCAAATCGGCATTCACGACCTGGTTGCGTGCGCCGTTCTCGAAAAAAGCCGCGATCTGGCGGTCCAGGCGCTTCTGGTGGATCCCGTCGTCACGCGAGCCAAGGGGATTCCCGCGCTGGTCGATCATATGATCGACGAGCAGAAGCCGTGGCTCGATTATTTGCGCTAGGCGGAAGTTCCGCGCGAACGAACGCCGTTTCTGCGATGAGACCGGCCGTGCTTCAGCGCGAAACTAGGCGAGGTTTCCCGGTCGGGCGGTCGCCGGCGCTTCTCTCGAATTCGACATTCCCGGCTTGCGAGGCGCGGGCGGATCCTGTTCGAGCCCCGGCGGCGCCGGATTTCCCGGACCTGGATTCTTCGTCCGCATGGCCGGCGGGCTCAGCGGAAAATTGCGCCGTCGGCAATTCCTGGCCTCGCCTCCCGCACAATCGGCGATCTATCTTGCCAACACGAGTGCGGTCGGCCGCGGGAAGCGCGGGCGCGCGGCGAAAGGCCGGCGCGGCCCGTTCTATTGGGCTTGCTGAAAAAATTCCTGCAACTGCGAGGATTTCGGGTTGACTGAGCCCGTCGATTGCCCTTATGGAGTCCCGCTGGCCGCAAGCGGCGAGCTTAACTTGGTGTTGGAGGCCTCCGCAAGGAGAATCCTGTCGCCCCGGCAATGTTTTACGGGGAAAGGACAACGCCCTTCGAATGAGGAAGGAGAACAGCCGTGACAAAACGCACGTCTGCCAAGCACAAGATAGACCGGCGCCTGGGGGAGAACATTTGGGGCCGCCCCTCGTCGCCCGTGAATCGCCGTCAGTACGGGCCTGGCCAGCACGGGCAGCGCCGCAAGGGCAAACTGTCCGATTTCGGAATCCAGCTGAGGGCCAAGCAGAAACTAAAAGGCCACTACGGCGACCTGACTGAAAAGCAGTTCCGCCGCATATTCGCTGAGGCGGAGCGGCTGAAGGGGGATACGGGCGAGAATCTCATCGGACTGCTCGAAAGCAGGCTGGATGCGGTCGTCTACAGGGCGAAATTCGTACCGACGATATTCGCGGCCCGCCAATTCGTCAATCACGGCCACGTGACCGTCAACGGCCAGCGCGTCAACATTCCCTCCTACCGCGTGGCAGAGGGCGATGTTGTTCAAATCCGCGAGAAATCGCGCCAGCTATTGATCGTGCTGGAGGCGATCGACCTTCGCGAACGCGATATACCGGACTACATTTCAGTCGACTTCAACAACATGACGGCGGAACTGCAGCGCATGCCGCAGCTTTCGGATGTTCCCTACGCGGTCAATATGGAACCGAACCTCGTCGTCGAATTCTACGCGAAAAATTGATTCACTGATTCGCCGGTAGCTTGAAATTTTCGGGCGGCAAAGGGGTTCGCCCGAAAAAAAGACATCATTGACCTGGCCGGGTCATGCCGTCTCCGCATTGAACGGATAGATAAGGCAGGCGAATCCGATGACGCTTTTCAGCAGCCAGGTCGCGCTGGCGGACGCGGAGCGATATCCGTTCTACCGAAGGCCGATATTCCTTCTTTTCCTCATGGCCGCGGCTATGCCGCTTTCATTCGCCACCTGGTCGGCGCTGCTGAACAATTTCGTTATCGAAGCCGCGGCATTCGACGGCGTCGGCATCGGCTGGCTCCATACCGTGCGCGAGATACCGGGTTTTCTTGCGGTGGGCGTGATCGCGCTGCTACTGATCCTGCGGGAGCAGGTGCTCGCGCTCATTGCGCTTGCGACCCTCGGGGCGGCCACTGCCGTCGTCGCGTGGTTTCCGAGTTTTCAGGGCCTGCTTTTGACGACCTTGATCGGCTCCATAGGGTTTCACTACTTTGAAACCATCAATCAGTCGCTGCAGCTTCAGTGGATCAAGAAGGCGAGGGCGCCGGTCGCAATCGGCTGGATTGTCGCCGTCGGATCCGGCGCGTCGCTCGCCGCCTACGGCCTAATCGTCATTGGCTGGAAGTCGCTGGAGCTATCCTACAGCACCGTTTACCTGATCGGCGGAGGAGCGACCCTTTTGATCGCTTTATACTGCGCGCTGGGGTTTCGAAAATTTGAGTCGCCGAATCCGCAGCGCCGGAAGCTTGTTCTTCGGCGGCGCTATTGGCTCTTTTACGCGCTGGAGTTCATGTCCGGCGCTCGACGGCAAATTTTCGTCGTGTTCGCCGCATTTATGATGGTTGAAAGATTTGGTCTGGAAGTCCACGAGATTACCGCGCTTTTCCTGTTGAACTACCTGGCAAGCATGGCTTTCGCTCCCTTGATGGGCAAGGCCGTGTCGATTTTCGGAGAACGCCGGGCGCTCGTCTTTGAATATTCGGGGCTTACGCTTGTGTTCCTTGCGTACGGCGGAATCTATTTCTTCGAATGGGGCGTCATTCTCGCGGCCGGCTTGTATATTCTCGATCACTTGTTCTTTGCGCTTGCGTTCGCGCTCCGGACATACTTTCAAAAGATAGCGGATCCAGGCGACGTTGCGCCTACTGCTGCAGTGGCCTTCACGATCAATCATATCGCGGCGGTATTCCTGCCTGCGCTGCTCGGCTATCTGTGGATCAACTCCCCCGGCTCCGTATTTGGCCTAGCCGCCATTCTGGCGGCGGCTTCGGTCGCGCTGGCCGCGCTGATACCGAGGCATCCGGCGCCGGGCCGGGAAACCGTTCTCGTCCAATGGTTCCGTTCCCGCGATTGAATTTCTCGGAAATTGACGTGCGCGGCGCTTGCCATGCGGCGGCCGGATCGGCATAATTTTAACGCGACTAGGCGCAAAGGAGTCTGTCATGGGATTGTTTGGCTTCGGAAAACTGAAATTGCCCGCGCGCGATAGGGCGCTGCCCGGGCGCTCGGACTGCCTTCCGACTGCATCGCGCCATTTCGTCAGCGGACGCCCGCTCAAGGGGCCGTTTCCGGACGGGATGGAATTCGCGATGTTCGGCATGGGATGCTTCTGGGGCATCGAGAGACACTTCTGGCAGGTCGAGGGCGTATGGGTGACCGCCGCTGGCTATGCCGGAGGCTATACGCCCAACCCGACGTACCGCGAAGTCTGCACGGGCATGACGGGCCACAACGAAGTCGTTCGGCTTGTATTCGAACCGAAAGTCGTTTCATACCGGACGCTCCTATCCGCGTTTTGGGAGAACCACGATCCGACGCAGGGCATGAGGCAGGGCAACGACGTCGGCACGCAGTACCGGTCGGGAATTTACGCGTACGGCGCCGAGCAAAGAAAGCAGGCGCTGGAGAGCCGGGACGAATATTCGTCGTCTTTGAACGAGGCCGGCTACGGGCCGGTTACGACGGAGGTCGACGCGGCCCCCGAATTCTACTTCGCCGAAGATTATCATCAGCAGTATCTCGCGAAAAACCCGGGCGGCTATTGCGCCATGAGAGGCACGGGCGTGTCCTGCGACGCAGGGGTGGGCCGGTAGGGTTTCGGGCGAGAGCCTGTCCGGGCAACCCGCAGGTCCAATAGGAAATGCGCTGCTTCCGGGCATGGACGACGGCAGCCTGCGAAGCCAAAGCGAGGGAATTGGCCGCGGCGGTCGAGAACCTGAAACCTGCGCCTTGCGGCGTAAATTTCCTGGATATGCAAATTTATTCGGGCCAATGGGAGGTCGGGGCGTACTTTCTTTCTTATCCCGATACCGTAGCTCTAGCTTTGCTGGCCGCCGCCTTCGAGGCATCGGAATTCCGGGTCGAGGAAATCGAGGACAACGATTGGGTCGGCGTAAGTCGCAGCCAGTCGACTCCTTTTCGCGTCGGACGCTTTACAATAATGGGCGGCTTCGACGCCGCCGCCGCGCGCGAGGGAATCCCGATCGCCATAGAATCCAGCATGGCGTTCGGAACCGGGCGGCACGGTTCGACCAAAGGCTGCCTGGAGGCTTTCGAAGGCCTGGCCGATCAGAAACTCGAGCCGAAGGCGATAGCCGACATTGGCTGCGGCTCGGCCATACTGGCGATAGCGGCCGCTCATATTTGGCCGGCCTCCCGCATTGTCGCAAGCGACTCGGATCCAAGCGCCGTCGAAGTCGCTCGGGCGAATCTCAAGTTCAATCGAGCGGGACGCCGCGTTGAAGTATTCGAGTGCGCCGGCTTTAGCCATGATTCGCACGCGCGCGCGTCGCCGTACGGGTTGATCGCAGCCAACATACTCCTCGCCCCTCTACTGAAGATCGCGCCGCAACTGCCGAGGTTCCTGGCTTCGGGCGGGCGGGCTGTGCTTTCAGGCATACTGCCGGGCGAAGCCCCGAGACTGCGCAAAGCATGCGTATCGGCGGGTCTCGTGCCAACCGGCGAGACAGTTTCAGAGGGCTGGGCTACCCTTGTATTTCGGAAACCGAAATGACTGCGTATGTAAAATGCCGAATTCGCGGATGTGTCGGAACGCGGGGCTTGGAGTCGGAAACTTTTTCAATTTCGGAATTCGTACCTAACGCTGTCGGGAAGCTCTACCGGCTCGGCGTCGGCGAATTCGATCATCTCCGCCATAGGCAGCAGAGGCAGGTGCTTGCCAGGCGATTCGCCTTGATTCGGGCTTTCGGACAGAACGCATCCGCCTGCCGCCGTAATGATTAGTCCTGCGGCGGACGCGAAAACCGGCCGTACATTGAATCGCCGCATGCAAAATTCCTAAATGCGAGTTCGAAGCCCATCCGTCGATACCATGCCGGCGAATGCCGGCAAGGCGCTTTCCGGATTCCGGCCTATCCGACGGGGTCCGAGTAGATTGGAAATCGAGCGCAAATATCTTGAACTCTTGCCTTGATGCGTTTTTCGACCGCGCTGTTTCCCTCGTCGCCATTCTCTTCGAGGCCCTGTACAACTTCGACGATCATTTCGCCGACCTGTCGAAACTCTTCGATTCCGAATCCTCGCGACGTGCATGCGGGCGATCCCAGGCGAATGCCCGAGGTAACCGCCGGTTTTTCCGGATCGAACGGAATTCCGTTCTTATTGCATGTAATGTTCGCGCGGCCAAGCGCCGCTTCCGCATGATTCCCCTTGACGCCCATCGGGCGGAGATCCACGAGCATGACATGCGTATCGGTTCCGCCGGTTACGATTTCAAGGCCGCCGGATTGCAGCGACAGGGCCAGCTCCGACGCGTTGTCCACGACTCGCTTGATGTAGTCGCGAAAATCCGGTCGAAGGGCTTCCCCGAAGGCAACGGCCTTTGCAGCTATGACGTGCATAAGCGGTCCGCCCTGGATTCCCGGAAAGATGGCCGAGTTAACTTTTTTGGCGATTTCCGGATCGTTGGACAGCACCATTCCGCCGCGCGGGCCTCGCAAGGTCTTGTGCGTCGTCGTCGTAACGACATCCGCGAAAGGAAACGGCGATGGATGCAGGCCGCCCGCAACCAGGCCGGCTATATGGGCCATATCCACCAGTAGCATTGCGCCGACTTTCCCGGCAATGGAGCTGAAGCGTTCAAAGTCGAGAATTCGAGGCACGGCCGAACCGCCGGCGATGATGAGCTTCGGCCTGTGAACGGCAGCCAATTCCTCGATCTGATCGAAATCGATCAGGCAGTCCTGCCGCCTTACGCCGTACTGAACCGCATTGAACCACTTTCCGGATTGGTTGGGCTTGGCGCCGTGCGTCAGATGTCCTCCCGAAGCGAGATTCATGCCGAGAATCGTGTCGCCCGGCGAAAGTAGCGCATTGAAGACGCCCTGGTTCGCCTGGCTTCCGGAATGGGGCTGAACATTCGCGTATTCGCAACCGAAGAGCGCGCAGGCCCGTTCGATCGCAATTCTTTCGGCGTCGTCGACGAATTGGCATCCGCCATAGTACCGCCGGCCCGGGTAGCCTTCGGCGTATTTATTCGTGAGCACCGACCCGGCGGCCTGAAGCGTCGCTCTGGAAACGATGTTTTCCGAGGCGATCAATTCGATTTCATTGCTTTGCCTCGCCAGTTCCCTTGAAACGGCGCTAAAGATTTCCGGATCGCCCGACTGCAGGCCGTCACTGAAGAAACTCGTCGGGCGTGGCGCTGATCGCATGTTTAACTCCGGTGCCGCATGGAACGGGTAAATCGTCCATTGTCTTACTTAAGCGCAATTCGGCGGTGAATGAACCGATGTCAACTGGCGGGAGAAGTTTTTTTGTCTGCCGCGCCCGGATTCTCCAAGAATGTTCCTAGAGCGACCGCCGTGAATGCAAGCGGAATTGCGTTTGGCTGGACGCCGCCGGAGGCCGGTTTTGTTTCGTCGAAGGCTCACATGTTCGAAAGGACTTGAACCGGCAGTCGATTTAATTGCGGATTTCCTTTTCGTTGTGCAGAAGTGGCGTTTCTGCGCCTTTCGCGCGATCGCGAGAACCAATGACGGCACAATGGAAAATCTGCTTTGCGGCGAGTGAAACCGAACCAGCCGTCGAGGCCAGAGACCGGCTGGCGGAAAGATTCGGCAATTGTGGACCGAACGAAGCCGATGTCATCGTCGCCCTGGGCGGCGACGGGTTCATGCTGCAGGCGCTGAGCACGGCTTCGCAGTTCGACGTCCCGGTCTACGGGATGAATCGAGGCACTGTCGGATTTCTAATGAACGACTACGGCGAGGATGACCTGCCGTTGCGCCTCGACGCGGCGGAAGAAGAGGTGATCAATCCGCTTAGGATGACAGCCCAGACCTTGACGGGAAGTACGAGCGAAGCAATCGCGATCAACGAGGTTTCGCTCTTGCGGGCGGGCCCTCAGGCGGCCAAGCTCCGCATTACTGTCGATGGAAAGACTAGGCTGGAGGAACTGGTCTGCGATGGCGCGCTTATCTCGACGCCGGCCGGCTCGACCGCCTACAACTATTCCGCGCACGGACCCATTCTTCCGATTGGAAGCGACGTGCTGGCTTTGACGGCCGTCGCGGCATTCCGGCCCCGGCGTTGGCGCGGGGCACTGCTGCGAAACACGTCGAGAGTAGAATTTTCAGTTCTTGAACCGGAAAAGCGCCCTGTCATGGCCGATGCGGACGGGCGGCAGGCGCGGAATGTTGTCAGAGTCGAGGTGCGGAGCGAACCCCATATCCGGCATCGCATTCTTTTCGACAGCGGCCACGGTCTGGAAGAGCGCTTGATTCGCGAGCAATTTGCATAGGGCGCTATTTCGCAAAGAATAAGTCGGGTACTTCGGTCCCGACCTCTTTCCAGCGCGACAGCGGGACGTCGCCAAATGTCCACTCATTTGGCATTGATTGCTCCGGTCCGCTCGCATTCAGGAGTTCGTCTTTCTCCTTCGCGATGACCGCAACGGCGTAAGCGGCGATGAATGCCTGCATGGCATTCGGCATTTCAGCGTTCCGAAAAAGATCAAACAGGATATGGACTGGCGCCGCATGGTCGACAGTTACGATTTTGCCCGTTCAATTCCCGCGATCGATCTCGAGATCTCTCCTGTTAGCCGGACGTCGAGCGTTCGTTTTCGCTTTTTCGATCGACCAAGCGCCGCCAAACTTTTCGGCACCGATTCGATCATCCCAATTGCCCCTAAACGCCGTCTTCAGCCTAGAATTCTCGGTCGCGGCAACGTTTCAAAGATAGCGATCAGAATCAAACCAGGCTCGAAGCCCGGATCGCAATTGCAAGGCTCTGTCCCGAATGCCTACGACCCCGCAAAAGTAACTTTTTAATTTTTGTTCCGAAACTGAATTTTTCTCCGGCAACGCAACATTTGATCGGATACGCGCCTTAGCAAGCAAGTTTCCGATTCGAAAAGAGGCGACATTTTTCCACGCGCCATGACGGTGCGGCCGGTGCGAGGCTACGCCGAGCAGCGGCGATGGGACGCCCTTGCTGCGCGCCACCACTATCTTTCCTTCAAGAATTTCTACGGCCGCGCAACCTCGCCTGCCTGAGCAACGCGGCAATCTCCATCCTTCGATTCGAGGGCCGGTTTTCAATTCATGGCCCCTGGCCAATCGCTACTACGCGGGGCCAGGGCGCAGGACGCGATCAACGCCATTCTAAAGCCCCTGAAGCGCTCCTAGGCGGGTTGAAAGCAGAGCCCGTTGAGCCGCAGTGCCGGCTCGAAGGATTGCTGCGCCCGCAGCCGGCAATTCGCCGGAAAACATCCGCAAACGCTCATCCGAGACACTTCGGTCAGCCCCGATAACCGCAGCGATGCTCGCACCCGTGCCGGAATCCGCAGAACAAATCTTCCTCGAATCCGCAAAAACTAGACTTTTGCGCAGGCCTGACCACAGATGCCAAGAGTTGGAAATCAGCCGATTATGATATGGTGATCAATTACTCGAGCAATTCCGTGGCACTGAGCGACAAACACAGCACTGGTGACCGTCTGCGGGTCAAGTCTGAGCAAACCTTGACACCGTATCGCACATGCGGAAATAGAAATAGCGATGCCTCGTATCTTTGACAACATTGAAACTTCGCTTCTCCCCGCGCTGCGACAGACACTCGAGCTGGCCGACCACGCTGACTTTTGCACCGGGTATTTCAATCTGCGTGGTTGGAAGGCGATCGATGATCGAATCGAGCACTGGCCTGGTGGAGCAGGAAGGCAATGTCGGTTGCTTGTTGGAATGCGGCGCTTGCCGCAAGATGAACTGCGCGCAGCATTCAGTGTAACTGGGAATCAAAACCAACTGGATAACCAGACCGCGTTGCGGCTTAAGCGGAAGTTGGCCGAAGAATTTCGCACACAGTTGACGTATGGCGTTCCGAACAATGCCGATGAGGCAGGG
Organism: Albidovulum sp. bin36; assembly: GCA_002238565.1. Classification (GTDB taxonomy): domain Bacteria; phylum Pseudomonadota; class Alphaproteobacteria; order Rhodobacterales; family Rhodobacteraceae; genus JAPPFL01. The sequence goes on along the minus strand of MPMP01000014.1, from coordinate 35,794 downwards.
TTGCGTCGATTGGCTGCGCAGATTAAGTCGGGAAAACTCATCGTCAAGCTGTTCTTGGGGCATCCGCTTCACGCCAAACTGTATCTGCTGTTTCGTGACGATCCTGTAAGTCCGATAGTCTGTTATCTTGGCAGCAGCAACCTCACGCTATCCGGCCTTTCCAATCAAGGCGAGCTGACTGTGGATGTCCTCGACCACGATGCGAATACAAAGCTCGCCAAGTGGTTCGACGGCCGCTGGAACAACCGTTGGTGTGTGGATATTTCCGCCGAACTGGTGCAGGTCATCGAAGAGAGCTGGGCGCGCGAAGTACCGCTGCCACCGTACCACATCTACGTAAAGATGGCTTACCACTTGGCTCAGGAGGCCCGTGCGGGTCTTTCCGAGTTCCGTATTCCGCCTGAGTTCGGCCAACGTCTGTTCGAATATCAGGTCGCCGCGGTCAAAATCGCCGCCTACCATCTTAACAATCGTGGCGGCGTTCTCATTGGCGATGTCGTCGGACTAGGAAAGACCTTGATGGCTACGGCACTCGCCAGGATCTTCCAAGATGATCATTTCACGGAAACGCTCATCATTTGCCCGAAGAATCTCGTGAAGATGTGGGAGGATTACGTCGCGGAGTATCGTCTGCTCGCCAAGGTACTGTCGATAACGCAAGCTCCGCGCGAGCTACCCGATCTCAGACGGTACCGGGTCGTACTCATTGACGAGAGCCAGAATCTCCGCAATCGTGAGGGGAAACGCTATCGTGCCATCCAAGAGTACATCCAAGAGAACGAGAGCAAGTGCATCCTGCTTTCCGCCACTCCGTACAACAAGACATACGTCGATCTGTCGAACCAACTGCGACTGTTCGTGCCCGAGGATCAGGAATTGGGCATTCGCCCGGAGCGACTTTTGAGGGACATTGGCGAAACCGAATTCATCCGGCGACACCAGTGCCCGGTTCGTTCGCTGGCCGCTTTTGAAAAGAGCGAATACGCGGACGATTGGCGCGAATTGATGCGACTTTACATGGTGCGCCGCACCGGAAGTTTTATCCAGGACAACTACGCCGCTCTCGACCCGAGCAATGGGCGTAAGTTCCTCACCTTTGAAGACGGGACGCGCTCGTACTTTTCCGAGCGTGTGCCGAGAACAATAAAGTTCAGAATCGATGAGCGCGATCCCTCTGACCAATACGCTAAATTCTACGCTGTCGACGTCGTTACTGACATCAACGGCTTGAATCTGCCGCGATATGGCCTCGCAAACTACGTCGTTGCTACGCCGCACAAGCCACCTGCCCCGGCCGAGTTAAAGGTGTTGGCAGACCTATCCCGCGCCGGAAAACGGCTTATGGGATTCTGCCGGACGAACCTGTTCAAACGCCTAGAGAGCAGCGGGGAGGCATTCCAACAGTCCATCGAACGGCACATTCTTCGCAACTACATCTTCCTTCACGCCATCGAGGAGCGACAGCCGCTACCGATTGGTACTCAGGATTCGGGTCTGCTTGATGCTGGCACCTACGACGAGGACATTGATGACGAGAATGCGAGCGCGGAATTGTTTGATGAGGAAGGCGATGCCGAACGTAGGTCTTCGAAGAGCCTTGAGCTACGCACCGACGCCGACTTTAGGAAGCGAGCCTCCGAGATCTATGAGCAATACGTCACGAATTTCAAGAGCCGGTTCAGGTGGCTTCGGCCCGACTTATTTGCGCCATCGTTGGGCACGGACTTGAATGCAGATGCCATAAGTTTGTCGAATGTCCTGCGACGCTGCGGCGATTGGAAGCCGGAGACCGACGCCAAACTCGAGGCGCTGTACGCCCTCCTTGCGAAGCAGCATCCCAACCACAAGGTCATCGTCTTCACGCAGTTCGCCGACACGGTGCGATATCTTGAGGCGCAACTTCGATCCCGAGGCCTGCAGCGTCTCGCTGGGGTTACAGGCGGTGACGAAAACCCCACTAGATATGCTTGGCGATTTAGTCCGTCGAGCAATCAGAAACGCGACCAGGTCCACGCCGACCAGGAGCTTCGGGTCCTCATCGCGACGGATGTGCTTAGCGAAGGCCAGAACCTCCAGGACGCAGCCATCGTAGTGAATTTCGACCTACCCTGGGCCATCATTCGGCTCATTCAGAGGGCAGGTCGTGTGGATCGAATTGGGCAGAAGTCGGAGAAGATTCTCTGCTATTCGTTCCTGCCTGCTGATGGCGTGGAGAACCTAATCCGTCTGCGGGCGCGCGTGCGACAGCGTCTCCATGAGAATGCTGAAGTGGTCGGCACGGATGAGGCCTTTTTCGAAGACGAACGCGAACGCCAGAACCTCGTCGATCTCTACCACGAGAAGGCGGGCATTCTCGACGGCGATGCGGAAACGGAGGTCGATTTGGCATCCTACGCCTATCAAATCTGGAAAAATGCCATCGATAACTTCTCCGAACTCCAAGGGACCATCCCGGACCTTCCGCCAGTGGTTTATTCCACCCGTCCCCACCAGGCCACGGATACGAAGCCCCATGGCGCTCTCGTTTATCTCCGCACCGCCCAAGGCAACGATGCTTTGGCGTGGGTCGACAAGGATGGCAAGAATGTCACCGAGTCGCAGTTCGAGATTCTCAAGGCGGCCGAGTGTTCCCCCGAGACACCGGCGTTGGTTCGACAGGAGAACCACCATGATCTCGTGCGAAGGGGAGTCGGACACATCGCCGCCGAGGAAAAATCGGTTGGTGGGCAGTTGGGTCGTCCGTCCGGCGCCCGTTTTCGTACCTATGAGCGGCTCAAGCGCTACGCCGAGCAGGTGAAGGGGACGCTCTTTGAGACACCTCAGTTAGCTAAGGTCATCGAGGAAATTTATCGCTTCCCGCTTCGGCAATCGGCTACGGACACGCTCAACCGCCAGCTTCGCGCCGGCATTGCAGACGATAAGCTGGCGGGGCTTGTGATGGAGCTGCGCGACTACGATCTTCTGTGCATTGTCCACGAGGAGGAACAATCAGACGAACCGTTGATCATTTGCTCGTTGGGCTTGGCCCCAGCGACGAACTCCGACACCTGAATAGCACAACAGCCATGTACCTCCCCCGCGCCCGCCAGTTACTGCGGAATGTCGACCTCCGCGCTCTATTCATCGAGGAGCTCGGCTGGGACCGCCATAACACTCCATTGGAAATAGTGGTGCTCGGCTCGCCGATAACACTTTCCGCGCTCGCAGAGAAGCGCGGCATGGTCGCTTACCACTGTCCGACGCCAACTGGTCAGCCTCTGCCCGCCTACGCTCAGCGTCGGAAGATCGAGCACCAAGTCGCCAAGGCCACGCACGAGCATCTCATTGCCTTCACCGACCCAATCAACACCATTCAAATCTGGCAGTGGGTGAAACGCGAGCCTGGCAAACCTGCCGCTTGCCGCGAACATACTTATCGCGCCTCGCAGCCCGGAGACGCACTTCTCCAGAAGCTGGAAGCGATCGCTTTCACGCTCGACGAAGAAGAGTCCTTGTCGCTGACAGATGTCACGCGCCGCGCGCGGATCGGCTTCGATGTGGAACGGGTTACCAAACGGTTTTACGACCGGTTCCAGAAGGAGCATGAGGTATTCCTGAGGTTCATTTCCGGAATTGGCGAGACTGCCGATCGCGAATGGTATGCGTCGGTCATGCTCAATCGCCTGATGTTCGTCTACTTCATTCAGCGAAAGGGCTTCCTCGACGGCGACCGCGATTATCTGCGGAACAGGCTCGCCCGGATGCGCGCCGCGCACGGCCGCGATAAGTTCTATTCGTTTTACCGCTACTTCCTCCTTCGCCTCTTTCATGAAGGGCTTGGCGGTCGCGAGCATAGTCCAAAGCTCGAATCGCTGTTGGGCCGCATCCCCTACTTAAACGGAGGCCTGTTCGACATTCACGAACTGGAGCAGCCTGAACGCTACGGCACGAGCATTAATATCCCGGACTCGGCCTTCCAGCGCATCTTCGACTACTTCGACCAATATCAGTGGCATCTCGACGAGCGCCCGCTCAGGGCCGACAACGAAATCAACCCCGATGTGCTCGGCTACATATTCGAGAAATACATCAACCAGAAGCAAATGGGGGCCTACTACACCAAGGAAGACGTTACCGAATACATCGGGAAGAACACGGTCATCCCGTTCCTGTTCGACGCGGTCCGAGCCAAATGTAGGATCGCCTTCGAAAATCCGGGCGGGCCGACCGTCTGGGACCTGCTGCGAAACGATCCCGACCGCTACGTCTATGCTGCGGTACGCCACGGTATGGATACTCCGCTCCCGCCGAACATCGTGGCGGATTTAAGTCCGCCAGAGTTGCACCAGCCAGTCAGCGACGGTCCTGACGAGACCTTGGAATTGCGCAAACGCTGGAACACGCCGGCACCGAGGGACGCCGGACTGCCCACCGAGACGTGGCTCGCAGTCATTGGCCGTCGCAAGCGTTACGAAGAGCTACGCGCCAAGCTCATTGCAGGCGAGGTACGCGACATTAACGAACTCGTCACGCTCAATCTTGATATCCGCCAATTCGCTCAGGACACAATCGAGAATTGCGAAGGGCCGGAACTACTCCGGGCGTTCTGGCACGCCATTGAGCGTGTCACCATCCTAGATCCAACATGTGGTTCCGGGGCCTTTCTCTTCGCCGCGCTGAATATATTGGAGCCGCTGTACGAAGCATGTCTTGCTCGCATGGAAGCGTTCCTTGATGATCTAGAGCGGTCGGCCGAGCAGCAGGGTCCAGAAAAATACACGGATTTCCGACAGGTGCTCGCGAATGTGGCCGCGCACCCCAACCGGCGCTACTTCATTCTGAAGAGTATCATTCTCTACAATCTCTTCGGCGTGGATATCATGGAGGAGGCGGTCGAGATCTGCAAACTCCGCCTGTTTCTCAAGCTCGCGGCTCAGGTCGCACCCGATGCCTCAGCCAGAAATTTCGGCATCGAGCCCCTGCCCGACATCGATTTCAACATTCGTGCTGGCAATACGCTCGTCGGCTACTCCAGCTACGACGAAGCAGAAAAGGCGATAACGAGTAAGCTTGATCTTGATAACTCCATGGAAAAGATAGCGGCCAAGGCGAGCGATCTCCAGCAAACCTTTGACACCTTTCGTCTGCGCCAGATCGAGGGCGATGGCTTGGTTGCTACTGAATACAAGCAAGAAATGCGCCGAAGGCTCAAGGCGCTGGAAGACGAGCTGAATCGTCATCTCGCGATTCAATATGGCGTGAAGGCCGGCGACCAAATTGCCTATGACAGGTGGATGCGGTCTCACCAACCATTTCATTGGTTTATTGAGTTTCACGGAGTTATCAAAGACGGTGGATTTGGGATTGTCTTAGGAAATCCACCTTACATCTCGTCGAAACGTGTTCGCAAAACATATACCACCCGAGAATATGTAACCGAGCAATGTCCTGACATCTACGCATGGATTATGGAGCGAAGCGCGTCATTAACTTCTCTAGATGGTCGCTTCGGAATGATCGTGCCCTTGAGCCTGACATTTTCCGGCGGCTTTCAACCGCTTCGTAGTTTGTTAATGGAACAGTTTGGATCAAATTGGTTCTCTTCTTTTGCTCGGATCCCGGCAGCGCTATTCAGTGCAGAAGTGCGGGTTCGGAACACCATATACTTGGGATGCAGGCGGGGAGATAAGAGGGCGTACACGACTTCAACACATCGCTGGTTCGAAGAGGCCCGATCTCATTTAGTGGAGAACATGCTTTATGCCGAGTTTATGCCATCCCTGTGGGATGGCATAATTCCGAAGTTGAGTCACGAGGGCCTTCTTCGTGCTCTGGAGAGGGCCAAGCGCGAGTTTCCCAGTCTTGACAGGTATCGATCTACCCGGCACGGCAACCAGAAGCTCTATTTTCGGAAGTCCGCCTACAATTGGATCTCCTTCTCTTTGGAGCCAGCGCCGTGTTACGATACAAATGGTAGGCCTATGGCTGCATCAGATAGCGGAGAGATCAGTTTCTACGATACCGCCGCGCGAGACCAGGCACATACGCTGCTAAATGGGAAAATCGGCTTGCTTTGGTGGGCCATCGTTGGCGATGACTTCCACGTGACGCTCTCCAATATCGCGACTATACCGTTCCCGGTCGAGAAACTGGAAGCGATTGGCGGCAACCGGAGCGGAGATTTGAGGGCTGCGCTGGAAGCCGAGATGCAGGCCAATTTGGTCTTTAAACTGAATGCCGGAAAGCGCATTGGAAATTACAATTTGGCTAAGTGTAGGGACACTTCAGATGTGTCGGACGCGATCTGGAAGGACGCGTTTTGTCTCCAAGATGTCTGGGGCGACGTTGATCTGGCGTATGTTCAACTTGTGAAAACGGACTTTGGCGAGAGCGAATCTGATGGAGGAGGCAAGGGGTAATGGGCAATCTCGTCACGGTATCCCCGTGGGCTGCTATTTCGTTTGCAGCTCGTAGATCGAAGCAACCGTCGCATGTCGCCGTGGCCTATATAGGACAAAGGGGTGACGCACTACTCCCGCTCGTTGCGGATAGCCGGCTGGTCGTCGATGCCAGCCTGTCGTCTGTACGTGGCGTGATCACCCATCCAGGCGCGCTATTGAAGCTTCGTAAGTTAGGCGTTCGAATTTTCTCGTCTCCGCTGTTGCATGCGAAGGTGTTCGCATTCGACAGCGTGGGGTTCGTTGGATCCACGAACGCTTCCACTCGGTCACGCGATCACCTGAGCGAAGCCGTAGTGCGGGTCAAAGATGTTCCGACTTTGGCGGATATCAGAAACTATGTGGACGGGTTGGCTGTTGATGAGCTGACCAAATCTGATCTAGAATGGCTGAGGAAACAATACTCCCCGCCGAGCTTCTCAGTGCCGGAGGTATCAGACAAGGGCCATCGTCGCCTCTTGATGCAGATCATGAAAGCGGATCAGCAAGGATACTCCGGGCATCAGGTTCAACCGCCGTCGGGAGCGTGGGCCGAACTCTTCAATTTGAACATCCGCACCACTCGCCTTCCAACACTAAAGCTGAGGAACGCAGATACCGGAAGCGTCATCGCCCGTCGGGTCGTCAAGCACACCTTGGTAATGACGTTGGATATTCCGGAGGCCGTTCCCGGAGCGCTGCTCGAGATGCAGGAAGTTGGCAAGAATCGATATGACTATCGAGTTGTCACGCCAACCGATCGGGATTTCAAAAAACTTGACAGGGAGGTTAAACGTACTCCGAACCCGCTCCGGCGCTCGGGCCGGCGATGGATTATTACGTAGGGGGACGGAATTGTCAGCAGTCCAGAATGTGCAGGCGACAGACACAGTCACCTACGGACGTGAGGCTAGGGTGCGCCACCATTAAGGCATGTGCCCCGGGGTAAGCTGTGTCATGCTCGCGTGTATTTTTTCGGATCGTGCGGCAAGGAACGCCTCAAAGTTTCCGGCAATCAACTCATCGTATGGAACTAGGTGACTCTCCTATCGAAATCGAACATCTTCTTCGCTAGCATTTGCATCAGAAGCTCGTTCATCAATATATTGTTTTGGTGATTTTGCTGCAATTTTTCGATTCGTCTTCCATGATATCAATGCACAGTTCATTGCACAGTTTACTACATGATCTGGATAGGATTGTTCCACAAATCTTCTAGGGAAAAGATGGTGGTATTCTCTGCGCTGGACCCGTTCAGCCGTAGCCTTTCCACCATCAGCGAAGTCGTAACCACCACCGTACAATGAAGCCGCCATTATGGCGCGACCAAGTCTGTCTTTTCGCCCCGGCCAACCTCCACGTAAGAGTTCGTCGGCTTCGGGAAGCCGCGTATTCGGGCGACGCTCTTTGCATGGTTTCCCGAATCCGGCGACCGCGGCTGCTTGAGGAATGCGAGCGCGTCGCTTATGTATCGGTCCTATTGAATCCAATTGTTCCAATCTGCGGGGGCCGCGCCATGGCATTGTCAACAAGCCAACAATTACGCTGGTGGGGCATAGGTACGATTGCGTTCTTGCTGGCTGTTTGGCTGCTGAAGGACATGTTGTTTCCATTTATTGTTGCGAGCGCCGTCGCCTACCTGCTTGATCCGATTGCGGACAAAATGGAATCCGCAGGCATTCCCAGAGCTTTGGCATCCGTCATTATCATCGCGCTTATGCTTCTATTCTTCGTCGCGGCAGGCCTTCTCGTCGTTCCTCTCCTGCTGGTGCAGTTTTCGTCCTTGGTCGACGCCATGCCGTCAATAATGAACGGATTGGAATCTTTCCTGCAGGAACACCTTCCGAGCAATGTCGCGGACTACGGAGCTATACTTGAGCGGTCGCTCGGCGGGCTGGGCGATATCGTGCGGTCTCAGGGCGCAAAGCTGGTCGGTACCTTGGTTGCATCGGTGCAGGGAGCGATCAATGCTGCGGTTTTCGTCGTCATCGTGCCGGTCGTCGCGTTCTACTTGCTCCTGGACTGGAATCGTCTCGTCGAAAAAATCGATGGATGGCTTCCGAGGGACCATGCCGACGATATCCGGAAAATCATCGTAGAGGTCGACGAGGTGCTCGCCGGCTTCGTTCGCGGCCAAATTACGGTTTGCGCGATCCTTGCCATTTTCTACGGGGCATTGCTAACGCTTGTTGGGCTGCAATTCGGGATCATCGTTGGCTTTCTAGCCGGCCTGCTTTCGTTTATTCCGTTTGTCGGATCCGTGGGCGGCGGATTGCTATCGATTGGATTGGCGACGTTCCAGTTCTGGAACGAACCGTTATTCATTATCGCCGTCGCGGCGATTTTTCTGGCGGGGCAGCTAGTCGAGCAATATTATCTGACGCCTAAACTTGTTGGAAAGTCGATCAAGCTGCATCCAGTATGGCTGCTTTTCGCGCTTTCGGCGTTCGGGGGCCTGTACGGTTTCGTCGGCATGCTCGTGGCCGTGCCCGCCGCGGCGGCACTCGGAGTCTTCTTCCGATTCGGCGTCTCGCAGTATTTGCGGGGCAAGCTCTACCGGGGATTTTCGAACAGTGAATGAACCCCTGCCTAATCTAGAGGAAAGAGCGTTCGACCTAGCCGCCGTGCCGTCGATGGAGGCGGAGGATTTTTTCGTTTCCGATTGCAACAGGGCGGCGTTCCGGTTGATATCCGATCCCGGCAGCTGGCCGAATGGAAAGCTTGCTATCGTTGGGGAGGCATGCTCGGGCAAAACCCACTTGGCCAACATTTGGAGACGGCGATCGGGAGCCGAAATAATTGAGGCGAAAGAACTGGATTCAGCCGATATTCGAAGATTGGTGAAGTCAAAGGGCGTAGCGGTCGAAAGCGCGGATTCGGTGTCCGGTTTCGACGCTCTCGAAGAAGCTTTGCTAGGGCTGCATAATTATCTGGCCGAAACCGGCGGAAACCTGCTCATGACTTCCCGCGCCATGCCTTCGCGATGGGCGATTTCGCTGCCGGACTTGCGAAGCCGGATGGCGGCCAGCCACGTCGCCGTTTTGAGCAAGCCGGACGATCAGCACTTGGAGGCTCTTTTGATCAAGCATTTTTCGGATCGGCAAATTTCCATTTCGCGGTCCACCGCGTCTTATATTCTTGCCAGAATCGAGCGAAGCTGCTACGCCGTTCAAGGAGTAGCGGCAGCGCTTGATAGTCTTTCGCTTGCCAAGGGAAGGCCGGTTACTCGCGGCATCGCATCGGAACTGCTTGCCGAAGCAAGACTTTCCGAGCTTGCGCGCTGACCGGGGGGTGCTGCAATGGTGAATTCCGACTTTCTAAACGAGGGCTTTCTTGATCCGGTAGATCTGCCGGGCATGGATCTTTCCGGCCCCGACCGGTTTTTCAACCGGGAATTGTCGTGGCTCGCCTTCAATCGACGGGTTCTTGAAGAAGCCTCGAATCCAAATGTTCCGCTGCTCGAAAGAGTTAGATTCGTATCGATATCCGCATCGAATCTGGACGAATTCTATACGGTTCGCGTAGCAGGGCTTCAGGAGCTCGCGCGAACAGGAAGCCAGAAGACCGCCTCCGACGGGCTGATGCCGGTTCAGCAGCTCGAACTGATCGAGCGCGACGCCCGAGATCTGATGAACGCGCAGCAAAGGGCATGGTGCGCCCTGCGCCGAGAGCTGGATGCGAACGGTATCAAGCTCGTCGCCGTCGAGGACTTGGACGCGGCGGACAGAAAGTTTCTCGACTCGGTTTTCGTGAACAAGGTTTTTCCGATACTGACGCCGCTCGCGATAGACCCGGCGCATCCGTTCCCGTTCATTCCGAACGAGGGATTCTGCCTCGCCCTCGAACTGGAAAGATCCTCCGACAAGCGTTCGCTGAAGGCGCTTCTTCCGATTCCCAATCAGATCGACCGCTTCATTAGGCTTCCGAACGTAGATGGCGGCATCATTCGATTTCTTCCGCTGGAGGAATTGCTTCTGGAATTCGTGTCGTACATTTTTCCGGGATACGCCGCCAAGGGCCATTGCGCGTTCCGCGTTCTGCGCGACAGCGATTTGGAGGTCGAGGAGGAAGCCGAAGACCTGGTTCGGGAATTCGAAACGGCTTTGAAGCGGAGGCGCAGGGGCGAAGCGGTCAGGCTTTCCCTCTCGAGCGGCGCTCCGCCGAAACTTCGAGTTCTCGTGATGGAATCGCTTGGAGTAAAGGAAGAGGAATCATTCGAATTCGAGGGAATGAACGGTCTCGCGGACCTAAGCGAGCTATTGGTCGACACTCGGCCGGATCTCCTGTGGCCGAACTACACGCCAAGAATGCCGGAGCGCGTCATGGACCACGACGGAGATATGTTCGCCGCGATTAGGCAAAAGGACATGCTGCTCCAGCACCCGTACGAAACTTTCGACCTTGTTGTCAGATTCCTCGTGCAAGCCGCCACCGACCCGAACGTACTGGCTATAAAGCAGACTCTATACCGGACATCCTACAACAGCCCGATCGTCGATGCGCTATGCGAAGCCGCGGAAGCGGGAAAATCCGTAACGGCGCTGATCGAACTCAAGGCCAGATTCGACGAAGCGGCGAATATCCGGCAATCGAGGCGGCTCGAGCGCGCGGGCGCGCATGTCGTCTACGGATTCATCGATTTGAAAACGCATGCGAAGGTGTCGTCGGTCGTGCGCAGGGAAGGGGACCAAATCGCCATCTATACCCACTACGGCACCGGCAACTACCACCCGATAACCGCCCGGATCTATACCGATTTGAGCCTTTTCACGTGCGACCCGTCCGTCGGGCGGGACGCCATCAAGCTGGTCAACTACGTTTCCGGATACGCGAAGCCCGAAAATTTGAACCACCTCGCGATAGCGCCGCTCGATTTGCGGAGCCGCCTCATGACCTGCATTCGAAACGAGATCGAATTTGCCGGTAAGGGGAAGCCCGCCGAGATTTGGGCAAAGCTGAATTCGATCATCGATCCCGACGTTATCGACGCGCTGTACGAGGCCAGCGCCGCAGGCGTCAAGGTCAGCCTTGTCGTAAGAGGAATTTGCGGGATTCGGCCGGGCGTGCGCGGGCTGTCCGAAAATATCAGGGTCAAATCCGTTGTCGGCAGATTCCTGGAGCATTCCCGAATCGTCTGCTTCGCGAACGGAGCGCGAATTCCTTCGAAAAGATCCTTGGTATTCATGTCGTCCGCGGACTGGATGGAGCGAAATCTGAGCCGCAGGGTGGAAACGCTGGTATCAATCACGAATCCGACCGTGAAAAATCAGATCATGGGGCAGATCATGGCCGCCAATCTCGCCGACCAGGCGCAAAGCTGGGTCTTGCTGCCCGACGGGAGCTACGTTCGGCACAGCGGCGGAAACGGCCCCGAGCCGTTCAATTGCCACAAGTTCTTTATGGAAAACCCTTCCCTTTCAGGACGCGGCACCGCCGGATACAAGGATGCCGTGATCCTGGCCAAATCCCGGAGCTAAGTTGTCGGAATCCCGTGAATTGGTAGAGGGCGGCGCGCTTGCGACGCGCCGCGAGCCTGACAGGCCGGATTCCGGCTACGGCGATCTTCAGAGAGTCGGCGTGCTGGACGTAGGCTCGAATTCCGTAAGGCTGGTGATTTTCGACGGGGCGGCGCGCTCTCCGACGTATTTCTACAACGAAAAAATCCTGTGCGGCCTAGGCGCTTCGCTCGCGGAAACGGGCAGGCTCGACCCGGAGGGCCGCCGCCGCGCATTGAAGGCGATCCGAAGATTCTCGCTGCTTGCCAGGAGCATGGGCTTGGAGCCGCTGAACTGCGTCGCGACGGCGGCCGTCAGGAATGCGATCGACGGCTCCGAGTTTTGCAAGGACGTGCTCGACCAAACAGGCCTTGCGCTCGAGGTGGCTAGCGGAGAGCGCGAAGCGAGGCTGTCGGCGCAAGGCGTGCTGCTAGGCTGGCCGGATGCCGAGGGACTGGTCTGCGACATAGGCGGAACGTCGATGGAGCTTGCCGAGATTGCGAACGGCCGGATTCGAAACTGCGCGACCTCCGACCTGGGCCCGCTCGCGCTAATCCGCGCGGCGGGCGAAACGGGCCTGGGGAAATTCATCGGCCGCGAATTGAAAAACCTGAGGTCCCGAGTTGGCCGCCGCTTCCCGGTGCTATTCCTCGTTGGCGGTTCGTGGCGCGTGATTGCGCGCCTCGACATGGAGCGGCGGAACTACCCGCTGAAGGTTCTTCACGAATACAAGATGACCAAGAGCTCCGTCATCGAAACCGTCAAATGGATTCGAAGCGCCGACCTGGATGGGCTGCGCTCCGGACTGTCGATTTCCCAGGAGCGCATGTCGCTGGTTCCGATCGCCTCGGCCGTGCTGAAGTCCCTCGTGCGCAATTTCGACCCGGAGGAAATCGCCGTATCGTCATACGGCATTCGCGAAGGGCTGCTTTACGACAGAATGCCGGATTCGCTTCGCAGGCGGGACCCGCTCATCGAGGCCTGCCGCTACATGGAGCGGTCCGCGGCGAGGTTCCCCGAGTTCGGCGATGCGCTCTACGAATTCGTGCTGCCTCTTTTCGCCGAGCGGGGACCCGAGAGGCTGCGCCTTGTCAAGGCCGCGTGCCTGCTGCACGACACGACCTGGCGCGCGCATCCCGACTACCGGGCGGAAATCTGCTTCGACAACGCGACGCGCGCCAATCTGGGAGGACTCGACCACCCCGGCCGCGTGTATCTCGCGCTGGCATTGTTCCATCGCTACAAGAATTCGCGAGCCGACGCGCCCCAGCTCAACGAGCTGGCCAAAAATCTGCTGCCGCCTCCCTGCATCTTGGACGCCGAGGTGCTGGGCAAGGCGCTGCGATTCGGATCCATGTTCAGCGTGAGCTCGTCGCTGGGACGGGGGCGGCTAGCCATCAGACCGGCCGAGCGAAGCCTGGTATTTTTTCTTCCGAGCGAATTGAAGGACCTCTACGGCGAGGTCGCGCAGTCGCGATTCCATGCGCTGGCCCGGGCGACGAATTGTCGGCCGCGGGTAGAAACCTTCTAGGCCGCACTTGCCGATCGAGCTTCAATTTCCTACACGGAGACCGCAAGGGCAATTGGAGAATTAGCTGCCATGAGGATGTCTCGATACTTCCTGCCGGTTCTCAAGGAAACTCCGGCGGAAGCTCAGATAGCCAGCCATCGACTCATGCTCAGGGCCGGCATGGTGCGCCAGGCCGCCGCGGGCATCTATTCCTGGATGCCGCTGGGCTACAGGGTGCTCAAGCGAATCGAGGATATCGTCAACCAGGAGCAAATTCGCGCGGGCCACATCCCGCTTCTGATGCCGACGCTGCAATCGGCTTCGCTATGGCGGGAATCCGGTCGCTACGACGACTACGGCGAAGAAATGCTGCGCATCAAGGATCGGCACGGCCGCGATTTGCTCTACGGCCCTACGAACGAGGAATTGATTACCGATATCTTCCGCTCGCACGTTAATTCCTACCGCGACCTGCCGCTGACCCTTTATCACGTGCAGTGGAAATTCAGGGACGAAATCAGGCCGCGATACGGGGTCATGCGCGGGCGAGAGTTCCTGATGAAGGACGGATACAATTTCGACGTGGACAAGGCGAGCGCGATCCACTCGTACAATCGGCACATGGTCAGCTATCTCCGCACCTACGAGCGCATGGGGCTCCAGGCGATTCCAATGAGAGCCGATACCGGTCCGATCGGCGGCGACTACAGCCATGAATTCCTCGTGCTCGCCGACACCGGCGAGTCGGAAGTATTTTTCGACAATTCGATCTTGGAACTGAATCTGGACGGCCGCGAAATCGATTTCGACAGCGAGGCGAGCTGCCGCGCGATCGTCGATGAATGGACGGAGCCGTATTCCAGGACCGACGAAACCCACGACGAATCGCTTTTTGAAACGACCGTGCCGGAAGTCAGGCGGCGCAAGTCCAGGGCGATCGAAGTCGGGCAGATTTTCTACTTCGGAACGAAGTATTCCGAGCCGATGGGCGCGACGGTCGCGGATAGCGAGGGCAGGCGGGTTCCCGTTCACATGGGGTCGCACGGCATCGGCGTCTCGCGACTGGTCGGAGCGATCATCGAAGCGAGCCACGATGAAAAGGGCATTGTCTGGCCCGAACCCGTAGCGCCCTTTCCGGTCGGGATTTTAAATCTTTCGCAAAGGGACTCGAACGCGGAAGCGGTCTGCCTTTCGATTTGCCGCGACCTGGAGGCGAAAGGCCTTGAGCCGCTGTACGACGACCGGGAGGAGAGGGCGGGGGCTAAATTCGCAACCATGGACTTGATCGGCCTGCCGTGGCGAATTGTTGTCGGTTCCCGCGGTCTGGCCAAGGGCGCGGTCGAACTGACGCGCCGAATAGACGGCGAAAGCGAAACCATCGCGCCCGAACACGCTGCGGAGCGAATCGCGGAAATTTACGCGGCCTATTAGCGCAGCGCTCGCGCTTCGGCGAGGAATTACGATCGAATGGCAAGAACCACGCCTCCGTTTGCCGCCTTCGAATGGCTTGTCGCGTGGCGCTACCTTAGGGCCAAGCGAAAGGAAGGCGGGATCAGCGTCATGGTCTGGATCTCGCTGGCCGGCGTGGCCATCGCCGTATTCGCGCTGGTCGCGACGCTTGCCGTTCGAACAGGGTTTAGAACCGAATTCGTCAACACGATACTCGGCGCGAATCCTCACGCGACGCTGCTTTCCGCATCTTACGGCGCGGGCGGCGGAACGATAGGCGACTTCGATCGGATCGTGGAGAAGGTCGCCGCCGTAGAAGGGGTCGCCCGAGCGATGCCGGTGATCCGGTCGCAAGGATTGGCGTCTTTCGAGGGGCGAAACGCGGGCGTGGAGATTTTAGGAATTCGGAAGAGCGATCTTCTTTCCTTCCCGCTTATCGCCGATCCCGAAATCTCGTATGGCGATCTGGAGCGGTTCGAAGAAGGCCTCGCAATCGGAACGGGGGTTGCGCGGGAGCTGAATACCGGCGTCGGCCGGACAATTCGGCTTGTCAATCCGGACGGCGCCAAGACGGCGTTCGGCGTTTCTCCGAGGATCAGCGCCTACAATGTGGCCTATGTTTTCGGCGTCGGCCGATACGACATAGATCGCGTTCGGGTCTACATGCCGTTCGAGGAGGCGCAAAACTACTACGACAGGGCCGGCGCAGCCGACGAAATACAGGTTTTCGTCGACGATCCCGAACGGATCGACGAGCTTGCGGAGCCGATTCTCGCTGCGAGCGGCGGCCTGAGGCTGTGGACCTGGAAGAACGCCTCGGGCGCGTTTCTCAGAGCTCTCGAGATGGAAGACAACATCATGTTCATCATCCTCGCGATCCTTGTCCTTATCGCGACGTCGAACATCGTTTCGGGCTTGGTCATGCTGGTGAAGAACAAGGGAAAGGATATCGGCATTCTTCGAACGATCGGACTCAGCGAGGGCTCGGTAATGCGCATTTTCTTCATTTGCGGCGTATCGGTGGGAGCCGTCGGTACCGCGATAGGCGTGGTTTTGGGCAGCCTGTTCGCAATCTACATCGATCCGGTTTTTGAATTCGTAAATATGCTGGCGGGCGGCGGCGTTTGGGATCCGAGCGTTCGCTATCTCTCGACTCTTCCCGCCAAGCTGACCTTGCCGGACGTGCTGTCCGCGGTCGGGCTTTCGCTCGGCCTGTCCGTCGTCGTTACGATTTCGCCGGCGCGCCGGGCGGCGCGGCTCAATCCGCTGGAATCTCTTAGATATGAATGAACCCGCGCTGATCCTTTCGAAAATCGAGAGGATCTACAATCGGGGATCAGATGCCGAACTGCCCGTCCTGAAAGGCGTCGATCTTGAATTGAACAGAGGCGAAACCGTTGCGCTGCTGGCGCCGTCGGGCGCGGGAAAATCTACGCTGCTTCATATCGCCGGATTGCTCGACACGCCGGATTCCGGCGCCGTCTACGTGGCGGGAACCAAGCTGACCGGAGCGTCCGACAGGGTTCGAACGAGAGCGCGCCGCCAAATGATCGGCTTCGTGTATCAATTCCATCATCTGCTGCCCGAATTCACGGCGGGAGAAAACGTAATCCTGCCGCAGCTCGCCTGCGGCGTCCCGAAAGCGAGCGCTCGGGCCCGCGCGCTCGACTTGCTCGATAGGGTGGGCGTCGCTGGACGTTTCGATCATCGCCCCGCGGATTTATCCGGCGGCGAGCAGCAGCGAGTCGCCTTTTGCCGGGCTCTTGCGAACCGCCCGAGCGTATTGCTAGCGGACGAGCCGACGGGGAATCTGGATCCTGCCACCGCGGACAAAGTTTTCGCCGCCATGATGGACATGGTTCACGAGACCGGGCTCGCGGCGTTGATCGCGACGCACAATCTCGAACTCGCGGGCCGCATGGACAGGACGCTTCGAATATCCGGCGGCAATATCATCTGATGCTCTGATCGGCGCAAATATTCTGCAAATGCAGCCATGCCGCGTCGTCCAGCACCGCCCTCGCCGGAGGCGCGGGGCCGATCCGGGAAAGGTCGACGGCTTCTTCGCCGCTCTCGGTCGCCGCTTGGACAAAGGACCTGACGGAAATGCCGGCGCGTTCGAAGCTTGAAACCAGGTCCTCGATGTCAACGGGATCCGGCGTTCTTTCCATGTAGTCGGATGTCGAGGACCGAACCAGATCCGCGTCGATTTCTCGAAATGCCAGGAATTTAAAAGCCTCGATCACGCCGGCGATCGAGAAGTACTCGTACAGCGGGTCGGTGGCTTGCGCCCGCGAATGTTCGCGAAGAATATAGCCGCCGAATACTTCAGGTCCGAGCCGGTCCTGCAGCAGCGAAATTCGAGCGACCACAATGTCGCCGGGCAGGGCGGCGATCTCGACGCTGCCGCCGGGAACGATCCGCAGCCGATTTTCATTTTTCCCGAACAGGCGCTTTTCCAGCCTTTCGAGCGCCGACGCTCCGTAGCGCGATCGGCAGGGCGGCCCGGAATTCTTTACATGCTCGGCCAGCAGCATTTCGCCTATCTCCGCTCGATGCGATTTTTGAGCCAGGGCGGTTGCCTGGCGAATAAGGATTTCCGGCGCGGAAACAACGACCGCGATCGCGGCGGCCGCGGCCAAAAGCGTTTTCCACCGACGACTGCGCTTCGGATTGACGGGCACGCTCCGTAGCGCGGTCTGAACATCGTCGAGCACTTGGACCATGAATTCGTCGTCGACGGTTACGAATTCCTTTCCGTCTCCGAATGGCGCGAACTTCGCCGGCAGACTTCCCGGATTAATTCGCCGGACCGCCGTAAGCGTCCAGTGGGCAATAGGCGACCCGTCCGGCTCGAGCAGAATTAGCGTGGTCTCCCCGAGCTTTGCGACTACCGGCTTCTCTACGTGCTTCCCCGGTATCGTCAGCAAAGCTCTAGACTCGACGACAACATAGTCGGGATGCCATGTCATCGGGACGGCTGCCTTGCAATTTGCATTTCTGCTCGTGCTCTCGAGGGATTCCGCGGCTAAATCGACTTTGCGGCTTCCCGGAGCTGGAATTTCTGAATCTTGCCTGTCGATGTCTTGGGAAGCGTCTGGAAAACAAATCGCTTGGGAACTTTGAACCCGCTCAGCGAATTTCTGCAGAACGCGATCAGATCTTCTTCAGTCGGGGAATGGCCGTCCTTCAATTCAACGAATGCGCACGGCACCTCGCCCCATTTTTCATCGGGCATTGCAACGACCGCGCAGAGCGAAACAGCCGGATGATTCATAACCGCGCCCTCGATTTCTACCGATGAAACGTTTTCGCCGCCGGAAATAATAATGTCCTTGGCGCGATCGGCGATTTGGATATAGCCGTCGGCGTGCTGCACGGCGATGTCGCCGGTTCGGAAATGGCCTTCCCGGAGCGATTCGCGAGTCGCTTCGGAATTGCGGTAATATCCCTTCATCACCGAATTTCCGCGCATGACGATCTCGCCGAGCGATTTTCCGTCGCGGGCGATCGGCGCGCCGGTGTCCGAATCCACCACGGCGACGCTTTCCATCATCGGGAATGCTACGCCTTGGCGCGCCTTCAGAGCGGCCCTCTCTTCATTGGCGAGATTGTCCCAATCGTCGTCGTTCCAGACGCATTCGGTTACATGCCCGTAGGTCTCGGTCAGCCCGTAAACGTGGGTTACGTTGAAATTCAGCGCCTCGACAGCGCGCAGAGTCGCCGCTGCGGGGGGCGCGCCGGCCGTGTACACTTCAATTTTTCCTTCGAATTCGCGACGTTCGGCGGCAGCCGAGTTTGCGATCAAGTTCAGAATGATCGGAGCGCCGCCGAAATGCGTAATGCTTTCGTCGGCAACTGCCGAATAGATATCCGCCGCTGATATGTTGCGCAGGCAGACGACGGCGCCTCCGAGCAAAGGCATCATCCACGTATGGTTCCAGCCGTTGCAGTGATATAGAGGTACGACCGCCAAGTATCTTGGATAGAGAGTTATGCGCCAGCTTACCACCGTGCCCATGGTCATGAGGTAGGCTCCGCGATGGTGGTAGACCACGCCCTTGGGGCGCCCGGTCGTCCCCGAGGTGTAGTTTAGCGCCAGGCTTTGCCATTCGTCCTCCGGGAGCCGCCAGGGAAATTCGCCGTCGCCGCGAGAAAGAAAATCCTCGTATTCCTCGAATCGTCCGGAAGCGGGATAGCCCGCCTGCGAGTCCGAGACCTCGATAATCCGCGGCGGCGGGCCTTCCATGCCGCCGACAGCCCGCTCGGCAAGCGAGAGAAACTGAGAATCGACGAAGAGCGCCTTCGCGCCGCCGTGATCCAGGATGTAGGAAATCGTGCTCGCTTCAAGCTTCGTATTGATTGTATTCAAGACCGCGCCGCAAGCCGGAACCCCGAAATGCGCTTCGGCCTGAGCGGGGACATTGGGAAGAATGGTTGCGACGACATCGCCCGAATCGATGCCGTCGCTCGCGAGCGAGGAAGCGAACCGGGATACTCTTTCAAAATATTCCAGGTAGCATCGCCGCTGGCTTCCGTAAACCAAGGCTTCCCTGCGCGGGAAAACTTCCTTCGCCCTAACGAGATGCGAGAGAGGCGTAAGAGGCACGAAATTCGCGGCGCAGCGCTCCAAACCCGCTTCGTATTCCATCCAGCCCATGATTCCTCCTTTGCCCTATGCTCGGCGACTTCGGTTGCCCGGGACATTTGCATAGAATTGCTTAAATGCCTCTGCTTGTAAATTAAACTGGCGGCGAGCACTGCGATTCCTTTGGACGTTGATCGCGCGGTTCCGAACCTCGACTTCCCGGAACGAGCGATTGCGACATCCTTAACTTGATTCGTGTCCTGCCCTGCCGCTGCGCGTTAATAATTTATCGGAATAGCCCGCTGCAACAACCTAGCGGCGATGAGCGGGCGGCCGGGCGATTTATGTCGCCGCCGGCAAAATTCGGAGCCAACCGGGAAACCGGGAAATTCAGGCGCACTTGCGAATTATGCGGGAGGAGTCATCAATGATCGATAAAATGCGATTCAGCTTTGATAAAGCGCTCGCGGACGCCAAGTTGGAATTCTGCCGATCATGATCGCGCATGGCGATTTCGGCTGAAATGCGGGAATACGCCCCGCAATGCCGGCGCCGGCGATCGGTCGCCGCGCCTTTATCGTCTTCGATGATCGCGGATTCGCGAGAACGCGAACTCGACGAGCGGCGGCGAGGCGTCAGGGCTGCTCAGTTCAATGAACGTCGGCGCGCAAACCGGAAATCGCCGCTAGGCTTGACTGTAGAATTCTCGTCCCGATCCAGCCATTTCAACGAGCAGTTCCGGAGCCTTGAATCGCGAGCCGAATCGTTCCGCATACGCATTTGCCTTTTCGACCGCGCTTTCGGCTCCTACGATGTCGAGCCAGCTAAAAGGTCCGCCTGACCATGGCGCGAAACCCCACCCAAGCACGGCTCCGACATCGCCCTCTCGAATATCGTCCAGAACTCCGGCTTGAAGCGCTCGCGTTGCCTCGAGCGCTTGAACCAGCAGAAGCCTATCCTTGACCTCATTCAATTCCGGCTGATTCGGGCGTGCGGGCCACAAATCCCGGAGACCGTCCCAAAGGCCCAGCCTCCGTCCCTTCCGGTCGTATTCATAGAATCCCGCGCCATACTTGCGACCAAGCCTCTTTCGCTCGGCGAGAGCGGCGATTACTTCGTCCACATCATGATCGGCGTAATTTGAACCGGATGCCTTCCTAGTCATTTTGGCAATGTCCAGCGCGAGCTTTATGGACGTTTCATCGACAACCTGCAGCGGTCCGATCGGCATTCCGGCCAATTTCGCGCCGTTTTCGATCAAGGCCGGCGCGATACCTTCGCGTACCATGCGAATCGCCTCGTTCAGATAGGGAATGATGCAGCGATTTGCATAGAAGAAGCGGGCATCGTTGACGACGATTGGCGTTTTTCGGATTTTGGCCGCGAAATCCAGCGCTGCCGCGACTGCCGCGTCGCCCGTGGATTTGCCCCGAATGATTTCTAGCAGAGGCATTCGATTGACCGGGCTAAAAAAATGCATCCCGATGAAATTCCCGGGACGTTCGACCTGGCCCGCCAATTCGGATATCGGCAGAGTAGACGTATTGGTCGCTAGGATCGCGCCGGCTCCGATTTGCCGTTCAATTCGCTTGTGAACGCTATTCTTTACTGCGAATTCTTCGAATACGGCTTCTATTACAATGTCGCACTCCTGGAAAATGCTGCAATCGCCGCCCGTGAAAATCCTGGCCAGGATCGCATCGGCCTCGTTCGCGGCGAGGCGCCCCTTGCTTATTTCGCCGTTCAGCACCTTGGACGCCTGCGATTTGCCTGAATCGGCCTTCTCCGGAGTTTCGTCCATTAGAGCGACGTCGAACCGCGCTCTTGCCGCTGCGAGGGCTATGCCGGATCCCATCATTCCGGCGCCGGCAACGCCGATTCTGGCGATTTCGGAAGGATTGGCGCCCGCGGGTCGCCGAATTCCCTTTTCGAGGGCTTTCTTATTGACGAACAAAGTACGGATCATGGCTTCGCTGGAAGGATTCATGATCAATTCGGTAAAATGGCGCGCTTCGATGGAGAGGGCGGCATCGAAGTTCACGACCGCGCCCTCGTAGATCGCCGCGAGAAGCGACTTCGCGCCCGGAAGGCCTCCCATCGTGCGGCCGTTGACCATGGCCGCGGCCCCGGTGAAAGTCGCGAATCCGTCTCGGCTGAAGGGGCTTCCGCCGGGAATCCTGTAGCCGCGCCGGTCCCATGGCTTCGAATAGCCGCTTGGAGCCGTGTCGATCACCCATGTGGACGCAGCCTGCAGCAATTCGCTTGCGGGAACGATCTGATCGACGAGTCCGGCTTTAACCGCTGAAGCGGGATCCAGCGTCTTGCCTTCGAGCAAATACGGCGCGGCGCCCATAAGGCCGAATTTCCGCATCAGCCTCGTAGTTCCCCCGGCGCCGGGGAATAGGCCGACTTTAATTTCCGGCAGGCCGATGCGCGCCTTGGGATTTTCGGCGCAAAAAATTCTGTGGCAGGCGAGCGGAATTTCGTAGCCGATCCCGAGGGCCGTGCCGGTGATGGCCGCGGCGACTGGCTTCGCCTGCCCGCCCGCCTCGAGCGGCATCCCCGCCTTCTCGATTTTCCTCAAAATCGCGTGGACGCGCATGAACGCGTCGTATAGCGGCTTGGGCGATTCCTTTTCCGCCTGCCGGCGAAGGCCGGCGAGGACATTTAGGTCCATGCCCGCGGCGAAGTCCCTTTTGCCGCTAGCGATAACGATTCCGATAACGGCCGGATCCTCCAAGGCGCAGTCGATTTGCGAGTTTAAATCTTCGAATCCCTGCATGGACATGATGTTCATGCTTCGGCCCGGAACATCCCATTTTATGATCGCGATGCCCGAAGCATCGACTTCCAGCGTGAAATCCGACATCCGCGCGCCTCCTAAATTCGCTCGATAATCGTTGCGGCGCCCATGCCTGCGGCGACGCAAAGCGTAACCAGCGCCGTTCCCCTCCCGCCTCTTTCGAGTTCGTCGAGAGCCGTTCCCAGCAGCATGGCCCCGGTTGCTCCGAGCGGGTGCCCCATCGCTATCGATCCTCCGTTGACGTTGACTTTGTCGGTATCCAGGCCGAATTCGTCGATATACCTGAGGGCGACGGAAGCGAATGCTTCATTGACTTCGAACAAGTCGATGTCGCCCAATCCCATCCCCGCTCTGGAAAGAGCTTTTTTCGTTGCGGGAATCGGTCCCGTGAGCATGATCGTCGGCTCCGACCCCACTTTGGATGTCGCGACTATCCTCGCCCGGGGATTCAATCCTTTGCGCTTGCCGAAATCGGCCGAACCCACGAGTACGGCCGCCGCGCCGTCGACGATGCTCGACGAGTTGCCCGCATGATGCACGTGGCGGATTTTTTCCAGCTGCGGATACTTCATAATCGCGATTCTATCGAAACCCGGCATCGATTCGCCGATAGCCGCGAAGGATGGCTTCAATTCGCCAAGCGCCGCCTTGCCCGTATCGGGTCGAATGGCTTCGTCCCGGCTGAGTATTTCGATACCGTTCCGGTCCTTGACCGCGACAACTGACTTGTCGAACCGTCCTTCGTTCCAGGCCCTGGCGGCGCGGCGGTGCGACTCCGCGGCGATGGCATCGCAATCGCTTCGGGAAAATCCGTAGATAGACGCGATCAAATCCGCCGAAATCCCCTGGGGCACGAAGTAGCGCTCCATGGCAAGGCTCGGATCGACGGCGATCGCCGCGCCGTCGGAACCCATCGGCACTCGGCTCATCATTTCGACGCCGCCCGCGATATAGCCGTCTCCCGCGCCGCCGGATAGCTGGTTGGCCGCCATGTTCACGGCTTCAAGCCCGCTAGCGCAGAACCTGTTTATCGAAACGCCCGGCAAAGACTCGCCGAAGTCCGACAGCAGAGTCGACGCTCTAGCCAGGCAGCCGCCTTGCTCGCCGATTTGCGTAACGTTGCCCCAGATCACATCCTCTACGTCTGCGGCGTCGAGGCTGTTCCTCCGCTTGATCGCATTCAGAATGTCGGCGGACAGGCGAACGGCGCCGACCTCGTAAAGCGCTCCATCGTCGCGCCCCCGTCCTCTCGGAGTTCTGATAGCGTCGAAAATGTATGCGTCGGTCATGCTTGACAGCCTCCTGGTCGGTGCGGATGCGCTATTTTTCTTCGTGTCGCGCCGCGGCTGCGCTCCGGTTTCGAATTGCGGCCGGAGCAAAGTGCGATTGCAAGGCTCCGCTCGCTCGCCTACGCGGTTTGATCACCTAGCGGTTCGCGGTCCGACGGCCGGCCGGGCATCAGATCGTAGGGGTGCTTCCAGCCGGGCAGTTTCGAAATCCTGTCGAGCCATCTGTCGATGGCGGGCCAGTCCTCGCGCCGGAAGCCGAACGGCTCAGGATAGAAGAGATAGCCGCAGCATGCCAGATCCGCCGCCGACGGCTCGTCGCCGACTAGCCAGCGCCGCTCCGACAATTCGCCTTCGAGCGTCGAGAATCCGCCTTTCAATCTGCCGTTGAGCCAGCCGATCACTTCGTTCGGCCGCTTGTCCTCGGGGATGAAATTCTGAAGAAACCTGCAGACCCCGCAATAGGACGACATTTTATGATTGTCCCACAGAATCCAGCGAAGGATCTCGCGCCGCTCGTCGGGTCCGCGTCCGCCGAGCCGCCCGCTGCTATCCATCGCGTAGTCCTGAATTGCGCCGGACTGGCTAATCTTCAGCCCGTCTCCGACCAGCACCGGAACTTCGCCCATCGGGTTAAGCTCTCGGAATTCCCGGGTTCGCGTTTGCCCGTTGAAAAAGTCCACGAAAACCGGCTTCCAGGCGATTCCGCAAAGCTCCAGCGTTAAGGCCGCCTTGTAGGAGTTTCCGCTTTCTCCAAAGCAGTACAATTCAAGCGTCATTCGAGTTTCTCTCCAGTTCGGATGCGGTATCAAGGGTGCGCGAGGAATTCGCTGTCGGACAGAGCCATCACATATTCGCCTCCCGATAGAATTCGCTCCAGATGGAGCCCCGTCGCAGGCAGCTGGCGGGACATATAATAGCACCCGGTCGCAATCTTCGCGCGCAGGAACTCTTCGTCGCCGCGATTCTCTTCCAGCGCGGCGGCGGCGGCGAGTACCATTTTCGCCCACATGAATCCGAGGCATGCATGGCCGGTCAAATGCATGAAGTCGTAGGATCCTGCCAGGCACGAATCGGGATCCGAAGTGAATTTTTCCGCCAGCCATGCGGCGGCTCTGCCCAGATCGTCCGCGGATTTGCCTAGCGGCGACTGGATTTTTTCCCGGAACCAGGATTCGCCTTCCCGGTCGGCGAGTTCCGTCATTTGCCTCAATAGCCACTTGACGCTCTTTCCGCCGTCCGCGCCGAGCTTCCGCCCGACCAGGTCTAGCGCCTGCACGCCGTTCGCGCCTTCGTAGATCATTGTAATCCGAGCGTCGCGGACGTGCTGCGACGCCTCCAATTCTTCGATGTAGCCGTGCCCGCCGAAAACTTGCTGCGCCGCCACCGCCGCTTCGAAGCCCTTGTCCGTGAGGAATCCTTTTATAACCGGCGTCAAGAAGGAAACCAAGCCTGCCGAATCGGGCGCGCCGGCGCGCTTCTGGCTGTCGATCAGCATTGCGCACCACAGCGTCAAGGCGCGGGCGCCTTCGACAAACGACTTTTGGTCGAGAAGATTTCGGCGGATGTCCGGGTGCACCACGATCGGATCGGCGGCGAGGCCGGGATATTTCGCTCCGGTCGCCGCCCGGCCCTGGAGCCGTTCCTGCGCGTAGGCCGCGGCAGACTGGTATGCCGCCTCCGCCGCCGCGTAGCCCTGCATGCCGACATGCAGCCTCGCGTTGTTCATCATGGTGAACATTGCCCGTAGCCCGCCGTGCTTTTCGCCTAGCAGCTGCCCGGTCGATTCTTCATAGCGGAGCGCGCATGTCGCATTGCCGTTGATTCCCATTTTCGCTTCCAGCCTCGAAACTGAAATCCCGTTTCGCTGGCCTTGCGCGCCGTCATCCGAGACCTGGAATTTCGGCACGATGAACAGGCTGATTCCCTTCGAGCCTTCCGGGCCTCCCGGTATTTTTGCAAGCAAGAGATGGACTACGTTTTCGGACAGATCGTGATCGCCCGAAGAGATAAATATTTTTTCGCCCGAGATGGCGTAGCTGCCGCGCCCCAGGGGTCGGGCGGCTGTTTTGAGCAGTCTCAGGTCGGTGCCGCAATGAGGCTCCGTCAAATTCATGGTTGCCAGCCATTTTCCGGAGTTCAGCCTAGGCAGATACGCCTTCTTCTGCTTTTCCGTTCCATGCGATTCGATCGTCTGGATCGCGCCCTTGGTTAGTCCCTTGTAGATGCTGAGCGCCAGGTTCGCCGACGCGAAGTATTCGTCCACGGCGACGCTCAAAAGGCTCGGCAGTCCTTGTCCGCCGTATTCGAGGCTTCCCTCTAGCCCGAACCACCCTCCCTCGCGCAGCTTTTCGATAGCGGCGACAAAGCCCGGCGGGGTCCGAACGCCGCCATTTTCGAGGCGGCAGCCCGTCTTATCGCCGACGCGGTTTAGCGGCGCGAATTCGTCGGACGCGAGTCTCGCGGCGGCATCCAGGACGTCCCGGGTGAATTCGGGGTCGAGTTCATCGTATCCCGGCGTGGCCATTTCATGGGCGCGCAAGGTTTCGTGCATGACGAAATGGGAGTCGCGAACCGGAGCGAGATAGTTCGACATTTACTGCCTCGTATTGCGGAAGTGCAGGCGGCAACAGCCGGATGCGCGCGAGAAGCCTAGAATTGTCGCTCGTCGAATCCTTGGCTACTCGAAAAGAGACTTAATTCGAAGATAACAAACAAGGCAACGGGTCGAAAGAAGCCGAAATTCAATTCATGAAGCCCGGCGCGAGGAAAAAGAAGCCGTATGCGACAATCAGAGCGGGAATTGCGGAAACAAGCGTCGCCGAAATCGCCGCGCGCGGATTCAGCGCGATCGCGGGAAACAGGGCGTCGCCGTCGTTTGAAATCGCGTTGCCGATAATCGCGGCGAAGGGAATCGTGCCGCTAATGTAAAGCGCCGTGACCAGAATTTGCGGGCCGCAGCCCGGAATGAAGCCGGCCAGAACGGCAACGAGCGGGACGAACGGCGCAATCAGCCCGAATGCGGCTTCGAAGTCCAATCCCAGGAATTCAACCGAGTAGTCGTATGCCAGGAAAGCGCAGATTACCCAGATGGTGATGAAACTCGTTTCCTCGCATGTTCTTGTGGATGGCGGGTCGTCCTTGTTCGTCATCGCATCGATAGGCGAGGCCGCCCATGCGGCTACCGCCATCGCCACTCCCGCCAGACCTATTACCGTCGGCAGCGCGGCAAGCGGGCCTGCGATTTCCACCTGAAGGAGCTGGAGGATTCCGAACAGCAGGCCTGGGGCTGCAACAGCGAGAAACGCCATGTCCCTGGCTCTCGGGCCGCCTATGCGCTCCGCCGCTTGGAATTTCTGCGAAGCTGCCTTCGTCGACCTGCGGTCGAACAGCGCATTGATAACGAATCCGGTGACGATCCCGACGCCGAGCGACAGCGGCAAAACGATGGCCGCCGCATCCGGTCGAACGGCGATCAATACGAACGCGGCATCGCCCATCGTTGCCGTAAGCGCGGCGACGAGAGAACCGAATCTCACGTTGCCCGCAGTGTAGGCGGCGACCACGGCCACGGCCCCGCCGCAGCCCGGCAAGGCGCCAAGCAGCGCGGCGATCGGAACCTCGAACTTGGTTGCATTCCTCATGAACCGACCAAGGTCGAACCGGAACAGCTTCTCGGAGCCGTAAATGGCAAAGAGCGTAGCGGCAACGAATACGCTCACCTGCAAGTAGGCGTCAATTGCGAGGTTCCGAGTTAATTCGCCGAGCTCGCCCGGAAATGCCGCCAGGAACAGAAGCAGGAGGCCTACGGCAATTCTGCGAAAGCGGATACGATTTACCGGCCCGCCGGCGACGATGCCGCTCGGCTGGCTCGTAAAAAGAAAATCGCTCCGGAAAGTCATCGTTAGTAATCGCAATTGCGAATCATTATCATTTGCAACTTATAGCATCGGATCCGCATTTGAAACAAATATTTTCTCGGCGAGCGCCGAACGGAAAAATGCGTCTCCAGCAATCCTTTCGGGCGTTGTTCCGGCGGCTTTCGAAATGCCCGCCGCGACTCGAAACATTGCTTTCATTTTGCCGGACCGCTTCACTCGCTGCGGTTTTCGAATTCGGCTGCGTCCGCTCCGGGAATGGCGGAGCGGGGCCCGCTTTCCGATTGCGAGGTGACCCTCGCTTGGCGCTCGGATCATTCCGGTAGGGAAGAACTCCGCCTAGGCGCTGGAAATCGAAATCGCGCGCTTCAGCCGCTAAAATCTGCTGAACCCGTTGCGGCGGAAAATTTACAATCTACAGATCCGGGCATTGCGCCGACTGGGGCTTTCGGGCAGGATTTCCGGGACGCGGGCGCGTTCGATGGTCCGCGCGGCTTAGGCTCGACGCGGGACCGGCGGCAAATTCTATAGGCAAGAGCGGCATGGACAGGCAACGAATGGAATCGAAATCAGATCGCGCTCGCCGATTCTTGGAGACAATTCCCCTTTGCCGGGAAATGGGGATGCGAATCGACGAGCTCGATGCCGGGGCGGCCGTTGTTTCACTGCCGTACGACGAAAGACTGATCGGAGATCCGGAAACGGGCGTCCTGCACGGAGGCGCGGTTTCGACCTTGCTCGACACTTGCGCGGGCGCGGCGGTAATATCGCATCCTCAGGTGCCCGACATCGCCGCGACGCTGGATTTTAGAATCGAGTACATGCGGGCCGCCTCGCCCGGCCAAAGTATTAGCGCAAGGGCCGAATGCTACAACGTAACTAGAAACATCGCGTTCGTTCGGGCGACCGCAAGCGACGAAAGCGGGACGGGGCCGGTCGCCGCGGCGACCGGGATATTCACGCTGCTGGCTAGAAGGACGAATTCACGATGAGCCGCCGGCCGGAAGTCCTGGAATCGGAATTCGCACGCCGAAGGGACGAAGCATTGGACATGCTTTCTTCGCGAATTCCATTCGTTCGCTTCCTCGGAATGCGCTTCGAACTCAAGGGAGACGAGATCACATCGGTCTTGCCGTTTCGCGAAATTCTTTTGGGAAATCCGGACCCGCCCGCTCTGCACGGCGGGGCGACGGCGGCGTTCATGGAAGTTACGGCTCTGATCGAGCTTTCCTGGGTATTCGCATGCGACCGCGGAGACGCGATTCCGGCCGAACGCGAATCGACAAGACTGCCGAAAACTATCGGCTTTACGGCGGACTACCTGCGCCCCGGCGATCCCAAGCGCTCCTATGCGCGAGCCAATGTGGTTAGATCGGGGCGTCGCTTCGCTACTGTTCGCGTCGAGGCCTGGCAGGACCAGAGGTCGCGACTTTTCGCCCAGGCAACCGGCCATTTCCTAATGCCGCAATAAAATGAACGCGCCATACCATGGCAAGATAACGCACAGGCGGGTTCTAGGCATTGCAATTCCCATAGTCGTTTCCAATGCGACGATTCCATTGCTTGGCGCCGTGGATACGGCTGTCGTCGGGCAGCTTGGCGCGGCCGCCCCGATCGGCGCCGTAGGCATCGGGTCGATAATCATTACGACCGTCTACTGGCTGTTCGGATTTCTCCGCATGGGGATTTCGGGCATGGCGAGCCAGGCGCGGGGCCGATCGGACTCGGCGGAGCTTTCGGCATTGTTTTGCCGAAGCTTGATCTTCGGATTCATCGTAGGCCTATTTCTCGTCGCGATGAAGGAGCCTCTCGCCTGGGCGGCGTTTCTATTGTCGCCGGCATCCCCGGAGGTGGAGAGCATGGCCGCCGAATATACGTCGATCAGATTCTTTTCCGCGCCTGCGGCGATATCAATTTATGGAATTACTGGTTGGCTAATTGCGCAGGAGCGCACGCGATCGGTCCTTTATCTGCAAGTTTGGACGAACGGGATCAATATTGCGCTCGATTTCCTGTTTGTCCTCGAACTGGACAGAGGCGTCGCCGGCGTGGCGGAAGCGACTCTAATCGCGGAATGGAGCGGCTTCGCGCTAGGAGTTTGGATTTGCCGCGGCGCATTGGCAAACGGGGCGTGGCGAAAATTCTCGCTGATCTTCGACATGGTTAAAATCAGGCGCATGGTTTCGATAAACGTCGATATAATGATTAGAACGGCGATACTGGAGGCCGCCTTTCTGTCCTTCCTGTTTTTCGGCGCCGGTTTCGGCGACGTGACGCTCGCGGCGAATCAGGTGCTGCTCCAATTCCTTCATATTACGGCATATGCGCTTGACGGATTCGCATTCGCGGCCGAGGCCCTTGTCGGTTTGGCCGTAGGAGCTAGAACGCGGTCCTGCCTTCGTCGATCCGTCGTATTGACGTGCATTTGGTCGGTTTTTCTAGTGCTTGCATTTTCGGCGGCATTCGCAATCGCGGGTCCGTCCATAATCGACCTAATGGCGACTTCGCCGGCAGTTAGGATCGAATCCCGCCAATACTACTTATGGATCGTAGCGGCCCCCATTGCCGGGGTCGCGGCCTGGATGCTCGACGGAGTGTTTGTCGGAGCGACGCGAACGCGAGACATGCGCAACGCGATGATTCTTTCGTTTCTAATCTACTGCGCGTCCCTTTGGGCCTTTTTAGATCCGCTGGAAAACCACGGCCTTTGGCTTTCGCTGACGATATTGAATCTGGCTCGCGGGATCGCCCTCGGCATTCGATATATTGAACTGGAGCGCACGGTCTGACTTTGCGACGGAGGCGAGCCTTGCAGTCGCGCCGCAATCAGTTGCCCGGCGCGGAATCCGAGATCGTCAGCCCTACCGCTGTTCCGTACGCACCTTCCGAAAGGCAAGCAATTGACGGTGACCGTTTTTATGGCGGAATCCAGTATTCCGCTTTCGCGCGAACTGCTCGAGCCGAACCCATTAATGCGCCTCGATGGAGGAATTAATGCCGCCGGCATACAGGAGATTCGACAACGGACGGCGGCGAATCTTGCTGACCGGAAGCAGGTGCCGGAGTTCCTCCGCGCGCTGCCGCGCTGTCGGCGTACGACGGCTGCTTAAATTCATCCGAAATTTCTACCATGCCGGATTCGCCGCCGCTGTCGCCGTCTCGACAATTGTTGGACCTGTCAAATACGGCGAGCCTTCGCGCGAAAGGCTATTACAGTGCAGCCGCCGCGGTGATCGTAAATTTCTCGCGTATTGAAAGCGCGCAGCTGCGATTTACGCCGATGCGGTGACTTCGCCGTTTGAAATTTCCAGCCACAGATCCGTTGCGAGACTTCAGTACTGCCGTCGAAACCTGATCGGGCCGCGCAGGCTCCTGCGTCGCGTGGCGATAATGGATAGAGCAATTATTGCAGAAAAGACGATTGAGCCGCCAATCATTTCGATTGCCGTAATCGGTTCGAAATCGAATACCCATACCCAAACCGGAGCCAACACGCTTTCAATAAGCACGAGCACGCTGACTTCGGCTGCTGGAATATAGGGCGTTCCCCACGCAACGAGCCCGATTCCCACGCCGATCGAAAAACTTCCCATAAGCAGCATGTAGATCAAATCTGTTCGCTCCACTATCAATCCGCCGCCGATTAGCATGGAAAAAACCAGGCCGTATGCCGCGGCGAGCAGGCCGCCCAAGAAAGTTCCGCCGAGAATGTCGGTCTTGCCTCCCTTTCTGGCGATTACCAGCATGGTCGCGAATGCAAAGGCCGAAACTAGCGAGAGCAAGTTGCCGATCGTGCGGCCGTTGCTCAGGCCTTCGCCGATCATCAAAAACAGGCCGGAGCAGGCGACGGCTATGGCGATCCAGGTGAAGGGATGCGGGACTTCGCGAATCCACGCCCAGGCTAGAAATGCCGCAAGCAGAGGCGATGCCGTTAAAATAAAGAGCGCGGAGGCCACAGAAGTATTCAAAATCGCGAAAACGTAGGACGTAAAGGCAATTGAGAGGGAAATTCCAATAGCCAGGTCGTTCCCATCCAAGGATTGAATTAGCTTGATAGGCGAAATTCGTCGCTTGAGGCAAATGATTAGCGTAATCATCGCGCTGAGCGAAATCGATCGGTAGAGCAAAATCTGAAATCCGTCGGCATGTTCGATCAGCCGAATGAATATCCCGACAAAACTCATGAATACTGCGCCGACGACGACGAACAGGACCGCGGTACCCTTCGACATTTCCGTACTCCGCCCCGTGCCGCAGCTACAGAATCGCTATAGGATTTGGTGCGGCGGCGGGCTTGGCGATTTGCGCGAAGATTCCAGGATTCCCCAGCCATTCAGTCGCAATTCGAATCAAGTCCCATTAATTGCAGTCTATCGCCATTTCAACATAATTCGCGGCGCGAATGAATTTTAGCATTTGCGCATTCGCGTTATTTAGGGAGTGGCGTTCAGGCTTTATGATGGGCTTCGCGCTCGGGTTTTCTTTCCGAGCGTTTCCATGAAGCGGTTCCGGCGCGGTCCCCATTGCTATTTCGCGGAAACCGGTATGAGCAACCACATTAAATGAAGCAATTGGCGAGTCCCTCATTCACGGTTTTTAGGGAACCCCGGGCCGGTTCCGCCTCAGGCCTAAGCCGCTCATTAGTCATTT
Source organism: Albidovulum sp. bin36 (assembly GCA_002238565.1). Classification (GTDB taxonomy): domain Bacteria; phylum Pseudomonadota; class Alphaproteobacteria; order Rhodobacterales; family Rhodobacteraceae; genus JAPPFL01. Next base: position 3,719 of record MPMP01000014.1, on the reverse strand, counting down.
ATCCTCTGAACACGGAGGCTGTGGATGGCGCCGGCCTCGCCGATCCGGACCGCGCGCTCCAGGGCCTGCGTTCCCAAAGACGCCCGCTGGACGGAGTCCGAGCCGGATTCGGCAGCGGAAGTGAGCGATCCGGTCGAAAACAGGTGACCGGCTTGCCAAAATTGCGAACGGCAGGCTAAATGTCTAAATGTTCGCCTGGCGGGAATTGCTGGCTGAAACCGGCAAGTTGCGTGGGAATGTTCCTGAGCGCGTGATTCGAACGCCTGCAGGTGCTCCAACCGTGTGCAAGCGGTTTGTTGTGAAGTGTCAGAATTTCGCGTGAATGCGCAGGCGGCGGCCGATCGGGGGGATGATGGAAGCAGTCGCAAGACAGGGGCCGACTAACGGCAAGGATGAGCGTACGGACCCAGCTGGCGATGGGCAGGTGATAGACCCGCATGCCGGGCATATCGATGCGCAGATAGAGGACTTCAGGAAGCAGCTGCTCGGGATGACGCTGCGCAACCACTTGCTGCATTGTCCCCATGTTGCTCCCGGTCAAGCACAGGTTCGCGTGGTCGACGAGCTTCCGGACATGGTGTTCGAACGGCTGGAAGCCGGCGGCGAATTTTCTTTTCTGCCCCTGCCCGAGCCGCGGGATCGGCCCGACGACGAGGACAGCGTGGAGTTTCTCGAAGCGCTGGAACGTCACAAGCAGGACAGCGAGATCTACAAGGCGGCAATCGAACAGGTTGCGAGGCAATCTACGAGAACGGCCGGCTCGAAAAGGTTCGAACGGGAAGCCCGGGACTTTGTCCGGCTTCGTCTGGGCATGGGCGAATGGAAGCCGGAGCGTGGTCTGGACCCCGAAGAACTCTGTCGGCGGCGCGGAATCGACCCCGGATACGAGTTGCCGGCGTCGAGCGGGGACAGCGCTGCCGAGCGCTATCATGACAGTGCGTTGCAGACGTTGTTTCCCGAAGAGGTCCTTTCCGCCCGCCTGGCGCGTCTGCGGGATCGCGCTCGCTCCAGTATCCGACAGACCGGCGTGGCGACGCTCTTTGCCGCGTTCGGCTTTCTGGAGTGGTTCGACAGCGATAACTCGGACCAGGCCCATCTTGCGCCGCTGGTTCTTGTTCCGGGGGAACTCGACCGTCAATTGATGCGCGGGCGGTATGTGTACAGGTTTCAGAGCACGGGAGAACCGGCGACCGCAAATGTGACCCTGGCCGTCTTCCTTCGTCAGAAATTCGGTTTGGAGCTTCCGGCATTCGAAACGGACGATTCTCCAGAGAGCTACCTGGAGAAGGTAAGCGCCGAGATCTGCACGCATCGCCGGCGGTGGCGGGTCCGGCGCTTTCTGACAATCGACTTGTTCGTTTATTCGAAGCTGGCGATCTACCAGGACCTGGATCGGAACGGCTGGCCGGAAGGCCATGGCCTGGTTGCCCATGGCAATATCCGGACCTTGCTGGCGCAGTCCGGAGTTTCCGACATTCCCTATGCGGAAAACAGGGAGATCGATGCGGACGAATGGGCGGCAGAGGCGCCGATCCTAATCTACGACGCGGATTCGTCCCAGCATAGCGCCATAGCGGATATCCTTTCCGGCAAGAATCTCACGATCTTCGGCCCACCCGGCACCGGCAAGTCGCAGACGATCGCGAACGCGATTGCGGCTGCGATCATGGCGGGCAAGAGGGTGTTGTTCGTTGCCGAGAAGCTGACCGCGCTGGAAGTGGTCGAAGACCGGCTGGAGAAAGCGGGGCTCGGTCCGTTCTGTTTCAATCTGCATGCACAGGGATTGAAGGCGAGCGCGGTCAGGCGGTCCCTGGAAGAACGGGCTTCCATGCCGCGTCCGGACTTCGATCCGTCGCGGTACGATCAGCAAAGGCAGGCATGGACAAGGCAGAGAGACGGGCTGCGGACCTATGCGCGCGTCATGGGCACGAAGGTCGGGAAGTTCGACGAAACCGTCCATGACGTGCTCTGGCGCACGATCGATCGAAAGGGTTCGGACGCGGGATTGCAGGCGGCGGTGTCGGCGGTGGAACTTGGGAATGTGGAGGAGGTTGAGCCGGCGGAAGTGGCAGACGCGCGTCAACGTATCGATCGCCTGGCGCATGCTGAAAGCGAATTCTGGGAACTTTTCGAGAGCGGCGGTCAATTGCCGTGGCGCGGTGTGGAAAGAGTCGATCTTTCTCCTGTCGAGGTCGGGTCAACCGTTCAGTTGCTCGCCCTATGGGAGAAGAGACTGGCCGATCTGGGCGCTTTGTTGTCCGGAAGCGGTCTGGACGGCGAGACCATGACGATCCGGGAGGCAAGCTTCGTTCACCTTGGAGCCGAGGCGGTTCAGCGGATGCCGGAGGCCCTGGGACGTTGCGATTTCGCTTCGCTCAGTCGACAGGATACCCGGGAGGGTATGCGGCGGGCGGCGGACCGCGCGCTCCGGATTCGGAAAATCGGCGACGAAATGAACGATCGGTTCGGGATCGCCGCCGATGAATTGCCGGATGCGGCGGACTTGCATGCTCTGGGCAGTGAAGCCGTCTCGCTCGGGATTTCCGCGCAGTCTGCAAGAGAGGCGAGATCGAAAGCGCGGTCATTGCGTGAAACGGCGCAAAGGCGTGAGCGTATCGACGGAATTCTGGGACAGCTGGCAGGCTGCTTCGGGTTCGAGGCAGCTACTCCGGAAATCTGCATGACGATGGAGCGGAGCATCGAGCTGTTGCAAGGAGCCGACGCAGGGCTCTTGTCGTCCCGCACGGATGCCCTGACAACGCACGACGCCGGTCGAATACTTGCACGCGCGGAAAGGGAATGCCGGGAGCTGACGCAACTGCGGGACGAACTTGTGGAGCGCTTCGACCTCGGGTCGCTGCCGGGCAAGGAGGAGTTGCAGCAAGCCGCACGATCCCTGAATGCGGCGCGCGGTCCGATGCTGTTCGACGGGCCGGCGAAACGGGCCATGCGGCTCTACCGGGAAGTCTCGTTGATTCGGTCCAATATCCCCAAGGAACAAGCGGTCAAGGGCATTCGCGAGGTGATCGAGTATCTGGACAGGTCGGCGCGGCTGTCGGAGGACGAGGAGTTCAAGCGCTGTCTGGGAGAACATTGGCGCGGCGCAAATTCGGATATGGCGCCGGCCAGGCATGTCGTGGACTGGGCGGCCGGGGTCTTCGAGAGACTGGCGGGGAAAGGAGACGGGCGTTCCGAGGCGCGACAGGTCCTGCTGCATGGCGATATCCAGCGCCTGAACGAAATATGTCGGATCGCCGAAGCCTTGCCTGAGGACTGGCAGAGGCCGGACGAGGAACCGGAGCCTTCCGAGGCGCGGGAGAGTGCCGTACGGCTGGAGGAGGTGGTGGACGGTCTGCAAGACGCAGGACTGGATGTGGACGAACCGTTTGCCAGCGCCATCGACCTGGCGGCATTGGTCCGTGAGTACAGATCGCTCGCGGCGGAGGCTGAAAGCGACGGGAACATTGCCCTGGTGTTCCCGTCCGAGGCGCCGGAAGTCGAGACGCTGGACATGGTTCGCAAGCTGGCCGACGCCATGTCCGCGCTCGGATTGTCGGATGCGGCCTGGAAACAGGCGGCGACATTCCTGAAACAGTCCGCGGATGTGGAGAAAAGCGCTTCGACGCTGAGACAGGCGTTTATCGCGGCGGGCGAGGCGTGGCGGGCTTGTGTGGAATCGCTGCAGCTCGACGCGGCGGTGTTTCTGGATGGCGATCAAC
>MPMP01000143.1 GCA_002238565.1 Albidovulum sp. bin36 | reverse complement strand
ATGTAGGGAGCGAGGGCGGCCTCCATCCGCCGGTTGGCCGCCTCGATCCGGGCGGTGTCGCTGTCGAACTGGGCCAGGAGGTCGCACAGGATCCACCGGGACTGCATGTCGAGTTCGAAGCTCAGGGAGTCGCCGAGGTGCCCGAGCTTCTTGCGGGCATGCCAGCTCAGGTCGCCCAGGATGTCTTCGCGCGCGTCGCCGGCGATGATGCCCTCGATGATGCGGCGACCGTTGACGCTGTGGGTGACCCGGCTGGGGATGCCGCCGATGCGCACACCGCCCCGGTCCAGAACCTTCTGGATGCGAAGTTACGAGCGCGCCTGCTGTTCGATCAGCGCGCGGCGGTAGCGGCTCAGCCCCCGCAGGTCGAGGAAGAACTTCTGCAGCACCAGGCTCGGGCTCGCGAGGCCGAACTGGCAGATGCGCGACAGCCAGACGCTGTCCGCGATGTGCCCCTTGATCTGCTTGACATGCTGGGCATTGACCACCATGACATCGAGACCGGCGTGGGACAGAATGTCGTAGACCTTCTCCCAGTAGACGCCCGTCGCCTCCATGACGGCGCCGCCCGCCCGCAGGCCGGGCAGCCACTGCACCAGAAGGAAGAGGCCGCTCGCCAGCGCACTGAACTCGCGGGTCTCGACAAGGGGGACTTCCCTGCCCGCGTGGGTGCGCACGGTCGCCGTGACCTGCATCTTGTGGACATCGAGACCCGCGGCGGCGGCATGGGTGTATCTCAAACTTGTTGCAAAGCGATGCGAGAAAGTATTCCTATAGCAGCGCGCCTCTTTATGGGCTGGAAGGTTGGAAACTCACATTCGGCCCAAACAACCACTTTGGGCTACACCCCGGCGGCATCCCGGACTTGCATATCATCATGATTTGGTATATCGCTCATGATCCAACTCCTGTTGAATTGCGGTTGACGGGAGACGGGTGGCGGCAAGTGCGCCTGTGGGGCTTACTTTGGCTTGCACGCGGCCGGAGGCCGCCTGCAGCGTCTCGATTTTCTCCACGTTCTCGGCAGGCGTCATGCCTGCCGGAAACACTCCGGGGCGCGAACCCCACGACGAATGGACAGTTTTAGAACGGGCTCCAGGGCCATAAAAAATAAACGTCCTGTTCTGCCGCCACCCGATCCATGGGCCACAGGATACTCCGGTCCCGGCAACAGCGCTACCCCGCGACATCGTCCCGGCAACCGCCAGCCACACGCGAGTTCCATGCTCCGGAGTAAGTAAACGCAGAAAATCATGAAGGTTTTAGGGATCCTCGGCACGATTGCGCAGCCCGCGCGGCGCTCGCTCCGGACATCCGTTCGCGGCAGCGTCCAGGGCGTCGGCGGCAGTCGGACAACACGGATCGTCACCGCTGTACCGAACGCTTACTACACACGATTCAACTTGAACACCGCTGGTCCGGGCGCACGCCGACTTCGTCACGCCGATGCTTCGCAGGCTGGCCCGAAAACCGAGGCTGGCGCTCGACTACCTGCGCCTAACCGGCAACCACCGGAAACGCGCACCCGCCTGAGTTCCAATCCCCTCCGGTTCCCGGCTTTCGGGCCTGCCGCAAAGGCGGCGGGCCGTCGGGACGTGTCCGAAAGCCCTCGGCAGGAGGCCGGAGGTTCCACTCAAGCCGGGTTCCCGCCCGAAATCCCGGAAAAACCTAGGATTCACACCGGTCCGGCCGACCTGATTCGATCAAATCGCCGCCGGAGCGGTCACCGGACCAAACTCCGAAACGTCAACCTCTGACGACAAAAATTAGCCGTGCTGCATAATCCAGGAGCATCCTATTCTCGAAATCTGCTCGCAAGAGAGCATCGGCTGCGCGGCCCAGGCCGGTTCGGGTTTAGGCAAATCGCGAAATGCCGGGAAGTTGTCCCTATTACCGAAAGACCGCCAATTTTCCTCTGGAACTTCAGCTTAGGGATGCGATCGGATAGCCCGCGGATAGACTCCCGATGAAATATTTTGGAAACCGGCAAAATTTAAGTCACTCTACTCAGTCTTGCCTCCGGAGTATTGGCCGGGATTTATCCAAACTCCTATGTTCCTTTTCGAAAAGGCTCAAATTCGTCGAATCCAATTCTTGAAATTTGTCTGCTGATTTGTTGAGCGGCCCTAGAAGCTCGGCGAGACTTGAGGTCGGCAACCCAACGATATTCATTGCCCTCAGTGTCTTTGAAGAAATAGTCTGATCCACCCGCTTCCTTCTTGGCTCCTACGACGCGACCATTATTTGGATCGCTCACTGGGAATTTGAGTGAACGGGCATTTGTGTAGGCGTTTCTTGCAAAATTGAGCTTTAGAAACGAATTCGGGTTTTCGCTAGTCGGAACGACGTGATCCGGTTCCGAATCAGTGCATTTTTCAAGTGGAATGAAGAAAAAGCTAGTGCCTTTATCCACGCGAACGGTATCGCAAGGTGCTTGAAGACAAAGTAGAAATCCGGTCCCTTCGGAGTGAATAACAGTGCCTTGAACAAGGCACGGTTCAGGCAGACAAACTTTGCCATTGGGATGACGGCGCACTCCCGTAAGGCTTGCAAATTCCAACATCGCATCGCAGCCATCCTGGAGGCTATCGAAAAAAATACTTGTGAATTTTTTCTTGGCATCCTTTTTTGTTATGCCTACTGTTTCCTTAACACTATCATATCCGCTTGTAATAATCTTTTCCGCTTTTTCTTTTGCCAAATCCGTTTCTGTACCGTTCAAGGATTTCAATTTGAAATTGTCATTGTCGATTGGCAAGGAATTAATTCTGTTCGATATGGCATTAGCCCCTGCAAACTTGTCACCGACAGGCCCACGATCCACCGCGCTCTTGAGATCGCTAAGAACTATTGAAACGGCATAGTCTTGTGCATCTATGGGTGACGAGAGCAACGCGCGGTGGTGAAAGTACGGGCCGTCCATTCGGTCCGTGAACTTTCCAAGTGTGTGATGCGTTGAATCGCGCAACGCGCCGATCGTTGCTAGCGCAACGTTTGACAGAAGACCTTTAGAAAGTTTCGAAAACTCTACTAACAATCGCTCCGCAAGATCGCTTTCGCCGACTTGGTAATTCTTCAAATTCTCCGAAAGCTGTGTGCCGCCGCTCTTAAGTAGCCAGACGATTCTAAGTCCGTTCTTACTTTCAATCCGATTGTCGGCTTTACTAAATTTGTATTCATCCCTTCTACATTGGGGAATAGAATCCTCGACTTTTTTCAATATTTCGTCGAAATTGCGATCGCCCGTATATATGGCGATCAGGCGAAGGCGGCCACCTTTCAAGGAATCGCTTTTTATGATCTCGTTTATGATTTTTATCGCCTTGTCGCCTTTATCGCCCATTTGCCAATCCAAGGATACGATGTCGGCTCGTTCAGCGGCTATTGCCACTTGTTCGGCCATATCCTCACCCTTATTCGGCCTTACGACGGCGCATACGAGGCCCGCTTTTAAGGCGCTATCGATTAACGACTTTTGGTCCAAAGGATTCGAAGCTCTGGACGAAGTACGAATTTGGTCTCCGCCGCCTTCCTCCTGGTTCGAATCCGCTCTTTTTGGCTCCTTGAGCGGTTCTAGATCGTTGATTGCATGCTCTTGAGTCTGGTTTCCCGCTTCGTCATCGACGACAATCAGAGTCTGGGCAAATGAACGGGCCGCTTCAATGCGGTCGCTTTCGAACGGCGATTCAGTATTTTCCATTTCTAGTTTACTCTAGTTTTCAACCAATTTGATTGGCGCAATTATGAATGCGGCTCCACAGCCAAATTTTCTTGGCTCAACGGTAATCGTATAACCGGCCTTTTCGAGCGTGGCGCGCGATATGTAAAGGCCCATGCCGCGCCCACCCGGTTTTCTCGAAAAATTGAGTTCGAAGATGTTTTTGAAATCTCGAGAGCTTACGCCTGGCCCATTATCAGCAACAATCAATCCGCCATCCTTCCAATCGAGAGAGATTTGTCTTTGGCGGTCACGAACGCTTTGAAGCCAAAAGATCGAATTATCTACAAGGTTTGCAAACACCGGAAAAAACGTTGACGGAAAGCCGCGAACAACAGCTTGCCTAAATTCCGGCGTGCTCGCGAGTTTAATTTTGTGCCTTCTTAGCCTGCTTTCGAAGAGATTGCTGAGAAAGTCGTGGATATCCGTGCCGGCAATGTCAGTTTCGATACGATTTAGTCGCCGGTCCAGCGGCGTGAATAAAGAAAGGTATCCGTCGAGGTGATCGAAGCTCGCGCGCATTTCGGAATACAATTCCTTTAGTTTTGGATTCGCGTTCGCCCATGAGCTGAATCTGCGGAATCCATCGCGCAAGCCGCTCACCGTTTTTTCGAATTCATGGTTGATCGTGTTAATAACAAGGCCGACCTGCGCTAGCGCCAGATCGGCATCCCGCTGGTTTCTCAGCGATTCCAGTTCTTCCTCCATCGCTTCGGTCAGTTCGAGGGTACTGTATTCGTCCTCCGTCCAGAATGCCTCCATCGTTCGAAAATGCTGCCTTAGCGACTCCAATCTATCTCTTTCCGAACGAAAAACACTTTCAATCCTGTTTTCAAATTCTTCGCGTCTTTCGGAAACGTCGCGGATTTGGCCGGAAGTGTTTTCAAGGTGCTCTAGTTCGGCAAGAACTTCGTCGACAACCTTTGCGACAGCCCTGGAACTAGAACGAATGGTCTCCCGGGCATTCCTGGTCAATTCGCCAAGAACCACTTCATTGTCCCTCTTTAATTTGGCGGTGACCTTTTTAGCCCTATCGGCAGTCGACTCCACTGCCTTGGTTATTCGGGCTAGGTGACGCATGGGAACCCTTGACTGCGCCGCAGCTCGAGTAATTGCTGATTCGATACTGCTTTCCGCAGTGCTTAAGACTTCTCCATCGATCCTTTCGAACTGCTCCTGATAGGCTGCCCACTCGTTATTCAGCCTTCTAGACAGACCAACGCCTCGCGGTCGCGTTACGGTCAACATGGACCGTTGCTCGCGAAGTTGTTCTCGACTTTTCTTCTCCACTCTCATCAGGGCTAGCGCCTTCTGCGCAGGCGGCGAACTCCGGCTTAAGATGCTCTCGACGGACTTTTCCGTTTGCTTAACAACTTGTTCTGCAACAGTTTCAGGAGAACGGTCTTCGACGCATTTGAAAAAGCGGTTGAGCTTGCTTTCAAATTCCGACTTTTTCTTGCTTGCCTGCTTCGCTCGACTTTTCAGTATCTTGGCGTTTCGATTGAGTTCAATTCGTTTTTCCTGCCACTCATCTGCGAATTTTCCGTCCTCACGAAAAAAGTCGGCCGCGATCTGCACGAAGAAATTGATCAGAATCGAGCGAAATTGCCTGTAGGCTTTATTCTCGCTAAATCCTTCTCGCCCCGCCTTTTCCACTAAGCCGTAGTTTTTTTCGCGAGAGAGCTCAATTGCGCCGAACATGCGCCTATAGGAAAAGTAGTAGTAGGCGGCCGATAATGTTCTTCGCCGCTCAATGTCGAGCCAATCGTAGTCGGAATCGCCATAGGGCTGGACTCGCACTCCGTCGCGATAAACATACAGTCCCCCAATCCGGTTCAATTTTCTGATTAGTCGCGCATGCTCTTCCGGTGGAACAAGAGAGTCTCTAAGCTGACCTTGCAGTACAGCGAATGAGAAAGAGAATGGGCCGCATAGAGTCGGATGGCCGTCAGCTTCGTTCCAGTTGATGACGTGGGGATCGGGTTCGAACTGGTAGACGCCGACTTCGCCTCTGAATTGTCCGTATTCATCGAACCGACCGACGATGCGGTGGTCAACTTCTCGAAACTCATCCGGCGTGAAGAACGCCTTGTCGCCGATCAATTCGATTGGGCGGCCTTCATCCGGATGGTCCCGGAATCTGGCAATAATCGGCGGTTGCTCGGCATCCGGTATCATCGTGTTCGTGAATCCCAGCAGGTGTTTTTCGATTCTTGACGCCTTGTCGCCTTCTCGACCGTCTATGTCGTCCTTCAAAATCGGGTCGGCCGGCTTGATGAAGAAGTGGGTGCCGGCACCTTCCCCAGACAATTTGGGCGTTCCGAGATATGTATCTATCTCTCGCGGATTCACATCGAATTCAGCCATTTGATTTTTTATTCGTTCGATGTGAGCCACGTCGATTTTGTCCGACTGGGTGGACAGCCAATCCGCCGCGTTGTCTACAAGCAACCGAATGTCGCGAGAGTTGGGCAAGTGATCGGCCGCATACGAATCGAGAGGAATTTGGATTTCGTCAAGATCGATGCCAGGGAGTTCGAACATCGCCCAGTTTATGTAGGCCGCGGTGATGTCATCAGCTGGCTTATTGTTGCGCTTCGCCCTAGTCAGCACCAAGACCTGCGGGCCAATGATTGCGATCGCTAGTCGGCCGATGCCCTTCTCGCCAAGTATGGGTCTCTCGCTTTGCCTGGCGTCCCGAGGCGGAAGCACAAGGCTTCCCTTTTCGCCGAGCTTGCTGTCCGTCCCAATTGTTAGCCACCGTTCTTCGAATTCTTCATAAGTCATTCCCAATCCGTCATCACGGATTACGAACAAACCGTCGTCCCGGTATAAGTCAACTTCGACATTTCGTGCGTAGGCGTCATGGGAGTTCTTGAATAATTCACTAATGGCAGTCGGAATTCCCGCGATCTGCTGACGTCCCAGCAGGTCAACCGTTCTTGCCCTAACGTGAAATTTTGCCATTCAATTGGATCCGCCATAGTAAGGGGATCCTTTATAGTGCGAATTGAAATGGGACGCGAACACTTCCGCCAGGCGCACGGGAACCGCGTTGCCGATCTGCCGAGCCATGGAGTTCAAGCTGCCGGCGAATTCAAAACTGTCGTCGAAGGACTGCAGCCGGGCGGCTTCTCGAACGCTGATGGCGCGATCCTGCGTAGGATGGCCGTATCGGCCGTTCGAAAAACTAATGCAGCGCGTGGACAACGCTGCGGCCGGCCGGTCTTTCCGCAGGCGCCCGTAAACGTCGGTGTGGCCCGAGTGCTCTCTATGGCAGGCTAGCCGCAGCTCCTCGGGCCAGTCCAAACGCCCTCCGCCTTCGGGTGTCGCGGCTATGCGTTCCAAGTTTTTTCCCGAAAGGGAGGCGGCGCGGTGGTTTTTTACGGCGTCGTGCTCTTCTCCGGCGCGAATTTCGGGCAGATTGCCGATCGTATCCCAGACGCTAGCGAAATTCGGATTTCCCGTACCCGGCCCATGCGTAGCCGGGGGTACCGAAATTTTCCCTAGAAGGCTAGCGACCAGTACGAGTCGCTTTCGAACCTGAGGGACGCCGTATGCTCGCGATTCCGGCGACTGCATATCAAATTTATATCCCAATTCGTCCAAAAATTTTAGGAAACGGGCAAGTGGCCCCCTGTCGGCCGCGTCATTCTTAAATCCGGGCACGTTTTCCAGAAAAATGTAGTCCGGCCTAAACACTCGAACAAATCGGTGAAACTCGTCAAGCAGAACCATTCTATTGTCGTCGCTGCGCCTAGTTGTTTTCTGCTTCGTGAAGGGCTGGCAGGGCGCGCAGGCAGAGAAAAGAAGCGGACGATTGCGTTCGCGCTTAATTAGCGGCTCAAGGCAGAAAGTGTGAAGGTTTCGGATGTCCTCTTGAAAGAACTTGGCTTCCGGAAAATTCATTCTAAATGTGCAGCCAGCATCCGGGTCATTGTCAATTCCCGCCAAAACTTCAATTCCCGCCTTTCGGAGCCCGGCGCTCGATCCGCCGCACCCGCAGAAAAAGTCAATCGCCTGCATTTCTCCCGACACGCCGCCTGATTCAAACAAATTCAAATTTATACTACCAAATTTCTTGCGGGATTCAAAACGGGACGGCTTGTCGAATGCGTTTTCAATCATACTGATTTTCTCCTTGTTCAGGCGGGGTCCTCGTGAATGCGGATTGTTCGACAAAATTGAAATGATCTGCATGGGAGTACTGCTTACCAAGTGCAAATTGTGAAAGGTCGGGCCGTGCAGCAAGAGGTTCGGTTTTCGATACAAAACCACAGTTTAAGCCATGTCTGCCGACGGTGCGAATGCGAATGATCGGGCGGCGACTCTTGATGCGGGCCGCAATATCCAGCTTGCATTTATAGACCCTCTTTCGTTCGATGCTACGGAACATCTCGATTTCAAAAACTCGACAGGATCGCAGTGCGATCCAGAGCAGCCTGAACCCCTGGTCCTAGCTGCGAAGCGCTCGCCGCAGGTCGCTCGTTCGGCAATGCCGGCCGGGCTGTTGTCCGGAAGTATGAACCGTCGTCGAAATAGGCGGTACTATTCGGTGCGATGCCAAGGGGACGCCAGCAGCGGGTCGCCATTTGTCCATGGCGCGAAAGAGAAGAGGGATTGGTTCTGTTAGGCTTCTTCGTTCCGGTCGTCAGCGGAACTGCAGCGAGCGGAGCCTTGTCCAACCCGACGAGCCCGTGTTCGCTTTCGAGAGTTCCGCCGAGAATGACAAAAATTTTCTGAAAACAGCCGGGAAGAAGTTCGCCGCACTTGTGCGCCGAAGTCACCCGAATGATCTCGCCCTTCACCCGCCGAGCTTCAATAAAGGAAATACCGGGCTTCCGCTTTAATGCCAATTCGAAGCCCCCGTTATATTCTGCTCCAAAAAAATGACACCGTGAAAAGATGTTGCGATTATCTGCCCGGCGTATTCCGGGAGCTTCGCTGCCGCATACGACCTATGTTGGTCGTTGACATGGCGATGCTCTTCGAAGCGATGCCTTTCTGGAAGACTCCGCCCTATATGGAATTGCATCTGAATTTTCGCCATCGGTTACTCGGTCGATTCGCTGTCCGGTTGAATGTATTCTAAAATTTCTGACTGTGCAACATTTGTTCTATAAATATTCTTATTTTGGGTAATAGGGGCAACTTTCCGGGAATTGTATCTGGCCTGGAAGGTCTTTTCCGGTTGTCAAATGTCAGGTTGTTGCGTTGCTGCGCGCTGCCTGATGAGGTCGGCAAGCCTCGGCACGTCGGGAGCGCCGGCAACTCCAAGTCGGTTCCTCAGGTAGTCCCAGAATGGCAGGCCAAGCTTCTGGCAGGTTTTCTTCCCTCCGGCATAGGCATCGCGTGCGGCCCGCCCGGCCTCGCTTCGGGTCCCGAACGAGATCTTGCGCCGGATGACATTTTCCCGGATGTCGTTTTCAACCCCGTTTGTGTGGAGCGGTGTCTCCGGATGGTCGAGCACGCGCAACAGCTGGTCCTAGTTCTCCTTCAACCGTTCGAGCAACTAGTCGAGGCTGGCATAACCGGTACGCATGCCGAAGATCTAGTCGAACCGTGTCTCCATGAAACGCTTTCGCCGCGGGGCGGGGCGTTTCCGGCAGCGGGCAAGGCTGCGGTAGAGCTTCCACATCCTGTCGAGCGCCGGAGCGACCTGTTCATGCTGATACGGGGTGTTTCCGTCCAGCTTGCCGGCATTGCGCTCGGCGTGAATCCAGCACAGGGCCTGGAGGTCGCCGACATTGAACTGTCCGGCATCGTCGCTCAGGATCACGGTTTCGGCAATGCGCCCGCCATCGGAAATCGTCCCCCGGAGCGCGCCCTCCGCGGCGACCTTCACCTGGTTCTTCCTCCCGGCAATGCCGAGCGCTTCCAGATGGGCCCGCCACTCGTCGCCGCTACTGAAGCGCCGCTGACCATGGGAGGCGAGACGATCGATCACCGTCCTCGGCAGTTTTCGTTTGCGCATGTAGGCGAGTGCAGCCTCATTGAACGTGCAGGCCTCCTCGCCCGCACAGAGATGTTCAAGGAAATCGAGGCGGCTTTTCGAGCCGCTCGACCGGAAATGGGCAAAGAGATCGTTGCCGATCGCCGTGCAATAACCGTTCTCGGCCTTGTGGCGGGCACCGGTATCGTCGACGTTGACCCACGAAGCGGTTTCCATGCCGGCCCCCGGCACCTCCTGCTGTTCCGCCACGACGCCCCCGGCATCCGCGGTCAGGAACCGCCCCACCTGGCGCGCGGAGATGTCCAGGCCCACGTCGTTCAGCATCGACACAATCCGTCCGATCGTCGACTGGCACTGGTAATACAGCATGATGACCAAAGCCTTGACGCCGGGACCGTACTGTTCGCGTCCCGTCGCCACCCCCGGCGGTAGCGGCGCCGTATGCCGGCTGCCGTCCGGGAACTCCCAGACCTCGCATCTGTAGGTGACTTCCTCGGCATGGAACACGATTTCGCGGATCGTGTGGTCGACATAGCCCTTGTGCACCGCTCCCACCGGCACACCGTCAAGACGCACTTTCACGTCGCGACGGTGCCGGTCCGGAAGCCGACGCCGCGGACCGCGCCCTTTCCTGCGACCCTTGCCGGCCTCCCCGGACCGGCCCGATTCCGAATTGTCCGTGTCCTCGTCCTTTGACGACGCCATGCCGCTCGGCTTCATCCGGGGT
>MPMP01000013.1 GCA_002238565.1 Albidovulum sp. bin36 | reverse complement strand
AGCGAGCCCTTTCTTGCGGAGCTCGCCGCCGGCGCCGAGGGCTGGCCCCGGCACCTGCACTTCGCGCTGCAGGCTTTGGGCGAAGAGGCGCTTGCCGCCGACGGAGATCTCGGGCGCGTCTCGTGGAACTCCGCCGCGAAGCGGGCGGCGGAAAGCCGCCTGCGCTACTACCGCGCTCAGCAGAGCCGGGAGATGAAGGCGACCGACCGCCTAGTCGCGGCGGTGATGCGGGATCTTCGCGATGACATGCCATTGAGCGTTGTCGTCGGGCTGATCGAGGCGAACGCCGCCGACGCGCCCGGCTTCAGGCTTGCGGACTCGACGACGCCCGAGGCGTTCTTCCGCCGCCTAGTCCACCAGGGCGCGCTTCACGAAGGCGCGGATGGCCGCTTCCACTGCCCGATTCCAAGCTTCCGCAGCTTTCTGATCGAGGAAGGGAAGAAGGCTTTAGGCTTCGACCCGCTTCGCGCTGGCCCGCCCGAGCCGAAAGATCCGGACGATTCGCCCTCGCCCTTCTGATTATGGAACGCCGAGTGCCGCGAACAGGCGAACCGCAAGATAAATTTCATGGACTCGGCGGCGCCGTTCCAGGCGAGTCTATCGCCCGGATTTCCATGGCTTGTGCCCGGGAAGAGGAAAAAAACTTGCCTGAGTTCAAAATCGAAAGTGTGCGTCCTGCGGTCGACCCGCTTGACTGCTAATCTTGATGGTCGATAGCCTGCGGAGTGATTTTTAGACGGTCGGAAGAGGTCAATCTTGACCTGCAACCTTGAATACCGCGATATGAGCATGCCCGACGCTTGCCCGACGCAGGCTGCGCACTCATTTTCAGCAATTCGGCTAATTTTACTTTTCTTCAATTGCAACGTTGCGCCACTACGGTACAATAAGTCTTAATTCAGCTGAATATTTGACTGGATTATTCTCGCGACGGGGCGGAATTCCGATAGGCGCAATTTGAATCTCCGGAGTGCCAAAGGCCTTGAGTTTCCGTCGAGGTTGCGGATTGCGAATTGATGTATACCTATTGGAGTAAACGAAGATTATAGGAATAGTCGCGTTGCCAATTTTACTTAAAATCGAAATGCAATCCGGTAGCAGGGCTGCGCGAGCTGATATCGCAGGCAGGGAATGAGTCACGATCCAGAATACGGTAGCGTAACGCAGGAAGCCGCCAAGGACGGCGGCGCGGGTGCGCGAAGCGCGGAATTGTCGAAGGGGCGCAGCTCCCTAAAGGGTCTCGCATACGCTTCCGCGCTGACTGCCGCGGCGGCTATTGGATTTGCTGTCGGCGGCGGAGCGTCGTTTTTGTTTTCCAATTCGGGAGAGGCACTTGATCCAAATTCCGAAGTTGGTCTGGAACTGGGAAGACTCCGCGGCGAGATAAATGAACTGCGCGATGATTTCGCAAATATTGAATTGCCCGACTTGGAAGCTCTTGGAAGCGCCGAGTTGCAACTGCAAACTTTTGATCAAAGACTTGCCGATCTGGAATCCGGTCTAAAGGACGCAGCGAATTTAAACGTTGCCGATGCCCGCCGATTCCAGGAATTGGCGCGATCAGACGGGGAATTATCGACGCGTCTTGAGAAGCAGGAAAAAACCGCAGAGATCCGCAACTCGGAATTCGCATCACTTACCGCCAAATTAGAAGGCCTTGAACTTCTAGGCGACGATGTTGCCGAAATCGGCCGGAGATTGGACGAGTTGTCGAATGAAGCGGACATTTCGCCGGAATTGTCCGAAATATTGGAATCCTATGGGCAGCGGCTGTCCGATGTCGAAGAACGCTCCCGCTCGGATTCGAATACTGGAGCGGAAGATTCCGGAAGTTCGGCGGATTTTAGGATTTTGCTTGCAAACGATACGGAGCTGGCGGGCAGGCTTAACAAACTTCAGTCCGATACCGAAGGTTTGATGAACGTGAGTGCCGAAATTGAGAGCATTCGTTCGCAGCTTCTCGATGCCAGCGCCGATATTGAAACTCTCGCTAGCCAGGTGGCGGAACGCTCGGAAGCCGAAGTAATTCTACCGAATGAACAAAAGCTGGAAACGCTGGAAAGCGAGATTTCGAAATTAAGAGCGGAGACGGCCTCCGCTCTCGACGGGCTAGGGCAAGAATTGGCTGCGCTCGAATCCGAGATTCGAGCTTCGCTGGATGCCGCTGCCGGGCGAATTGCCTATTCGCGAATTTTCGAAGCAATATACTCGGGCCGGCCGTATTCGGATTTTATGGAAGAAGTGGACTGGGTCCGGCCTGAGCAAAGAGAAACGCTTGCACTTTTTGCAGAAAGCGGTGTTGAATCACTGGACGACCTTCAAGAATTATTTTTGAGTCGCGCACGGAATGCCTTGAGGAGCGAGCAAGCAGAGGGGGAATCGGAACCGGCCGTAACGTCGTTCCTGAAATCGCTCGTCGTCGTGCGTCCGCTCAATCCTCAGGAAGGCGACGATGCAATGTCGATTCTGTCTCGCGCGGAATCCGCGCTCCGCGACGGTCGATTGCGCGCAGCGCTGGAGATAATGGAGGGCCTGCCGGAAAATAGCCGCCAGCAAATGAAAGAGTGGAGCGACGCCGCGAATTCGCGACTTGCGGTTCTGGACGCTTTACGAGTTTCTGTCAGCGATCCGTCTGCGGAATCGCAGGAATAGCATCGCATGTTCTGGTCGCTTTTCAAGATTTTGGTTTTTGTCGCAATTGTCGCGGCTATCGGTTTCGGCGCATCCATTCTAGCCGACTGGGACGCGGATATTCGAATCATATTCGCCGGAGTTGAATTAACGATTGCGCCGCTGACAATGATAGCGGCCGTTCTCCTGCTAATTCCTATTACCTGGCTGGTGCTAGCGTTCATCGGGCTATTGGTGGCGATTGTTCGCTTTGCGGTCGGCGACGAAACCGCGTTGACTCGCTTTTTCGACAAGAGTCGCGAGCGAAGAGGGCTGGAATCCTTCGCGGAAGGCATGATTGCGCTCGCTTCGGGCGAACCGCGTGTCGCGCTCTCAAAGGCGTACAGGGCGGAGCGCAATCTCGGAAAGCCGGAATTGACGGGCATTCTTTCGGCGCAGGCCGCCGAAGAGGCGGGCGATGCCGAAAAATCGTTGGCGGCGTACAAGAAGTTGCTAGAAAACGAGAAAACGAAATTTGTCGGCTTGCGAGGCGTTCTTAAATTGAAACTTGCCGAAGGCGATACGGAAACTGCGCTAAAACTTGCGGAAAAAGCCTTTGCGCTAAAGCCTAAGCAAATGGAAATTCAAGATTCGCTGCTTAATCTTCAAACCAAGGCGCAGGATTGGGCCGGCGCGCGAGCTACCTTGTCGGCCAAGATGAAATCGCGGACGCTGCCTCGCAATGTCTATTCCCGGCGGGATGCAATTCTATCGCTGGCCGATGCCAAGCAGAAGATCGCCGGCGGCGATGCTAAAGCCGGCCAAGCCGCCGTTCTCGCCGCGAACCGGGCTATTTCAGATTTTGTTCCCGCCGCCGTCCTCGCAGCCAATATTCAAACGGAGGCGGGCGCGAAACGCGCGGCTACTCGAATAATTCGCAAGGCTTGGGATTCTGCGCCGCATCCGGACCTCGCCGCCGCATTCGCCGCGATCGAGCCGAACGAGACTCCCGAGCAGCGAATGCGAAGATTCGAAAGCCTCGTTGCGAAGAACCCCTCCGATCCCGAAGCGAAAATGGTTTTGGCCGAAGTGGCGATTGCCGCAGGAGATTTTTCGCGCGCTAGAACGGCCATGGGAGATCTGGCGGAAAATTCGCCTTCCGTAAGGTCTTTGGCAATTATGGCGGCTATCGAACGGGGGCAGGGAGCCGAGGGCCGGGTCGTAAGGGGATGGCTAGCGAGAGCGCTTTCGGCGACGCGCGGTCCCGCATGGATTTGCGACGCGTGCGGGCAGCACTATCCGGAGTGGATTCCGGTTTGCGAAAGCTGCAACGGGCTAGACATGATTTCGTGGAAAGAGACAAATGACAATGCGCATGCGCACCCGTCAACAATCGGCGTGCTGCCTTTAATCGTCGCGGCGCCAAACGATCAGAGTGACCACCTAGGGGATGTCCATCAAGCCAGCGAAGCAGAAGATCTCCGTTTAGACGAAAAAATTGACAATAATTGATGGGCAAGATCCGTTCTGCCGCTATTGCAGCCGACGGACGTCGCGTTTGTAGACCGGTAAACGCCAAGTCCGAGAGTTTTAACCGCGGTCGGTCGCCGTCCGCCTCGAAAAATTAAGGGAGCACAGCCGTGCGCTCGCGAAATCCGCAGACCCGTACGATCAAAGAGGCGCTCGGCATTGCGCGAAATTCCAGTTGAACTGGCACTCGGACAATCTTCCCCAAAAGACGAGTTTAAGGTTTTTAATTCCCATGGAATTGGCAACGGCAATGAATTCCGGTATGCGTTGCCCATGGATTAAGGAGGATATGCATCCTCGTTTAGCCGAAGAGATTATTTGAGTGATATCAAGGGATAATGAATCTTGGCAGAAAAATACAATGTCCTAATACTTGGCGCTTCGTACGGTTCGCTCCTGGCAACCAAGCTTTTGCTGGCCGGGCATTCAGTAAAATTGGCGTGCCTTCCTTCGGAAGCAGAAATTATCAACGCTGAAGGCACGGTTGTTAGGCTTCCGGTCAGGAGCATTGGCGAAACCGTCGAAATTGCATCCAAGAATCTTCCGGGAAATTTGGCCGCGGACAGCCCCGACAAAATCAACCCGGGAGAATTTGACATCGTCGCATTGGCTATGCAGGAGCCCCAGTATCGAACCGCTGGCGCGCGCGAACTATTGGACGCGGTTGGAAAGGCCAAGGTTCCATGCATGTCGATAATGAATATGCCTCCGCTACCATACCTAAGGCGCGTCGAAAGCCTGAGCGGCGCGGCGCTTGAGCAATGCTATGCCGACTCCAAGGTCTGGGATGCCTGCGAACCCGAGCTAATGACCCTTGCGAGCCCTGATCCCCAGGCTTTTCGGCCCCCCGGAGAACAGCCCAATATATTGCAGGTCGGACTGCCCACCAATTTCAAGGTCGCCGCGTTCCACAATGACGCTCACACAACAATTCTTCGGAATATTGAAGCCGACATTATGGCGATCAGGTACGAAACGCCGAAAGGCAATGTCGAACTGCCTGTCAAGCTTAAAGTGCATGATTCGATTTTTGTTCCATTTGCGAAGTGGCCGATGCTTATCGCCGGCAATTATCGCTGCATCGGCGACGACGAGATGAGACCGATTAAGGAAGCGGTGCATAGCGATTTGGAGGCCTCGAGAGAAATTTACCAGTGGGTATGCGCGTTGTGCGAGACGATCGGAGCGGACCGCGGCGACATGGTGCCGTTTGAGAAATATGCAAACGCCGCACTTGGCCTTCTCAAGCCATCATCGGCTGCTCGCGGATTATTCGGCGGCGCTCCCTTCATCGAACGCGTGGATAAGCTCGTCCAGTCGATTGCCGCTCGGCACGGCCGTCAATCTGATATCGTCGATGAAATCGTTCGTCGAGTCGATGCTCGTTCAAGCTTAAACAGATCGAGTTAGAGTCCGTTTTCTTTCGCTTGCATCGAAGGAAAGGAAAAGCTCTCGCGTCAGCTCCAATCCAAAATTTCGATTCGGTAAACAGTTCCGTTAAATTTTTCCTCGTAAAGATGCCTGCAAATTCCACAAGCTTTGTGAATCGGCTGCGGCATCGGACAAACGGTGCGCCGGCGCTTGTCCAAGCTAGCCGGCATTAGCCGGTGCGATTTTAGACCGGAAAGCTCGGCGCAAATCCGCATAACCACCGCGGCCGAGTTCGAAAATAGCAAACTGCCGAATGCGTGAAGCTTGCAATCGGCCACCTGTATTCTATTGCGCGCGCACATTGGCGGAGTTGAATTGAAGCTACTGACTGTCGCGAAAAAAAATGCGCCGCGTTCGACCGAGAGCATGAATTCAGGGTGAAACCCGCGTTTCCGAAAGTGGCGGAGCCTTCCGAATATATTCGATTTGCTCGGTACTATTTTACGGTGCGCCGCACGATCTTTTCGGCTTGACTTTATCGAGCTGCATCGACTGAAAGCATCGTCGGCTCGCGGCGGGAGTTTCGGCGCGGCGAATTCGGCTGGCAATCCCGGGATGCGGAAGGGTAAGCCCTTGGAAAGCCAATGCCGCTCAATGCGTATATTCGAGTTCAACTTCCGCAAGACGGGATGGATGGCGATTAACGCTTTGGATTTCCGGCGTTTGCTCGGAGTTGCTGCATGACCGCGATACTACGGAAGCGGAGGATCATGAAGGCGAATATCAAGCGCAAGGAAATATGATCGCCATTCGCGGCACAAACAGGGTTAACGAAGCGGCGATGCCGCGAATCAAGCTCGGGAGAGAATAAACCTGAATCGAAGACTCGCC
Source organism: Albidovulum sp. bin36 (assembly GCA_002238565.1). Lineage (GTDB taxonomy): Bacteria > Pseudomonadota > Alphaproteobacteria > Rhodobacterales > Rhodobacteraceae > JAPPFL01. The sequence goes on along the minus strand of MPMP01000013.1, from coordinate 67,393 downwards.
GCCCGAGACATTCAACCATCTTTCCAAGGAAGAAAGTCGAGATCGACATTGCCGCCCGTAATTATGATTCCGACGCGCTTGTTACGAAACAATTCCGTATGTGCGAGAACAGCTGCCAGCGCGACGGCGCTGCTTGGCTCGACGACTATTTTCAGGCGCTGCCAAATAATTTTCATGGAATCGACAATGCTTTCTTCTGAAACCGTCAAAACGTCGGACAGCTTCGCCTTTATGATTCTCCAGGTTAGTTCCTTTATCGGGACTCTTAATCCGTCCGCGATTGTCCGGGGCGAGTGGTCGGCGACAATGCGCCCCGCTCTGAATGATCTGAAAGCGTCGTCGGCGTTTTTCGGCTCGGCGGCATAGATTTCGACGCAAGGAGCAAGTTCGGAAAAAGCTACGCAGGTTCCGGAAACGAGGCCTCCTCCTCCGATCGGGGCCACGACGGCATCCAGACCGGCCGCTTGGTTGAAGAGTTCAAGACCGCATGTGCCCTGCCCGGCAATAACTCGCGCATCATTGAACGGATGAACAAATTCGGCTTTGGTTTTCGCTAGGACCATGTCAAGGCACTTCTCGCGCTCTGAAGCCGAAGGTCCGCATTCGATGATTTCTGCGCCGTAGCCTTCCGCCGCATGTCTTTTAGCCGCAGTCGCGTCGCGTGGCATGACGACATGGCAGGGAATTTTGCGGAGCGACGCGGCGTAGGCGAGAGCAAGCCCGTGATTTCCCGATGAATGCGTCGCAATTCCGTTTGAAGCCGCCGACCTGTCCAGCCCGAGAACGGCATTGAGAGCGCCGCGCGTTTTGAAGGCTCCGGCCTTTTGGAAGTTTTCGCACTTGAACAAAATGTCCGCGCCGGCGGCATCGCTCAGGAATTTCGAAGACATCAATGGCGTTCTGTGAATATAGGGGCAAATTCGTTCGTATGCCGACAGGATGTCATCCATGGTTGGTAGAACAGGCTCGCCTTTGCGCATTCCGACTTATTCCTAACTTCGACGCGCCATTCCAGGAGAAGAACTCGAAATTCCGCGAGTTCGAAAACGCCCTACAAAAGAAATAGCGCGGTTGCCGCGACCCCCGACAGGACCGCCCCCAAAAGAAATGCCGCCAACGGCGAAATCATGGTCCTGGATGCACGCCCTGAATTCGCGCGCTCGAATCTCTCGGCTACCATTCCTTCGAGCAGTGTTGGTATTCGCGGCCCTAGGCGCGCCGCCATGCGGGCGACCGCCGCGATATCTCGGTAAGCGGCTCCGGGACCCAAATTCTCCCTTATATACTGCTCGACAACCGGCTTGGCGACATTCCACATGATGAAATTGGGGTCCAGGGATCTGGCGACGCCTTCCGCGACGACCATGGTTCTTTGAAGAAGAATTAGCTCGGTACGGGTTCGCATGCCGTAGCGCTCCGTGACCTCGAAAAGATGCGCCAATAGCCGCGACATCGAGATCTGGCTCGCCTCCATGCCGAATATCGGCTCGCCGATCGAACGCAGCGCCTGGGCGAAATCGTCCACATCCTGATCCGCAGGCACGTAGCCGGCTTCAAAGTGGACTTCAGCCACTCTGCGGTAATCTCGTTTGATGAATCCAATCAGGATTTCAGCGTAGACGCGGCGGGTATAGGCATCGATGCGGCCCATGATCCCGAAATCCATCGCGATTATTGTTCCATCCTTCGCAACGAAAAAATTCCCTTGATGAAGGTCGGCATGAAAGTAGCCGTCCCTTAGAGCCTGGCGGAGAAAATTTTGCAGCGTTCTTACCGCGATATCCTTTCGATCGTGACCCGCCGCATCCAGCGCTTCGATTTCCCGCAGCCCGATCCCTTCAACCCACTCGAGGGTCAGTACGTGCTTGCTGGATAAATGCCAGTAAACGCGGGGAACGCCGAAGCCTTCGTCTTTTTTCGTGGCGGCGGCGAATTCATCGGCTGCGGAAGCTTCCATCCGCAAGTCGAGCTCGCGCATGACGACGCCTTCGAAGTGCGCCACTACGGCCCGCGGCCGGAGCCTCCGCGCGGCGGGCGAAATCAAACCGATCATGCGAGCAAGGAAATACAGCGCGTCGATGTCTCTCCGGAACGCTTTTTCGATGCCGGGGCGGCAAATCTTGACCGCGACCGCTTCTCCGGTATCTCGTAGAACAGCCTTGTGAACCTGCGCAATTGAAGCGGCGGCGACCGGATCGCTGAAATCCGAAAACAATTCCGAGATTTCAATGCCAAGTTCGGATTCGACAGTTTTCTTCGCGGTTTCCGTCGGGAATGCGGGTAGATTGTCCTGCAATACCGTTAGCTGCTGCGCCAATTCTTCGCCTACGACGTCGGGACGCGTAGAAAGCAGCTGCCCGAATTTAACGAAAGCCGGGCCTAGCGCCGTTATCGCTCTTAGTACTGGCGGCTGGGACGGATCGCCCTTTAGTCCTAGCCATTTAAACGGCCAGCCAATAATTCTCGCGGCGATTCTAAGGTTTCTCGGAGCGTCGGCGGCAACAAGTGCGATCTTCATTGCGCCAGTGCGTTCGAAGGTCGCGCCCGTCCTGATCAGCCGGAATAGATTGTGTGGTCCGCGCATTGCTTAAATTTTCCATCCTGAATGAAGCGCGGCTATTCCGAAACTTAAATTTCGGTATTTGACGTTGCCGAAACCGCATTCGCGAATAATCGCAGCGAATTCCTCCTGCCCGGGAAACCTCCGAATGCTTTCGACAAGATACTGGTAGCTTTCCCTGTCGTTGGCGATGATCTCGCCAAGCTTCGGAATGACGCTAAACGAATAGCGATCGTAAAGCCAATTTAGGCCAGTACTTCCCGCGAGATGGCTGAATTCGAGAATCAGAATCCTTCCGCCCGGCCGCAATACCCGCAAGCATTCAGCGATTCCCGTAGCCAAATGCGTGAAATTTCGAGCTCCGAAGCCGATGGTGCATGCATCGAAACTTTCATCGGCGAACGGCATTTTTTCGGCGTTTCCGAGAATCCACTCGATTTCGCCTCGTTCGCGCCGCGCCGCCGGTCGCTGCCGGCCTGCATCGAGCATGCGCTCGTTGATGTCCAGGACAACGGCGCGGCCGCCGTTTGCGCGATTCAAGAATCTCGCGGCGATATCGCCCGTGCCGCCGGCTACATCGAGCAGTTCCTGATTGGCTCGCGGCGCCAGCCAGTCGACCAGAGCGTCTTTCCAAAGCCTGTGGGCTCCGAAAGACATCGCGTCATTCATGAGGTCGTATTTGTTCGATACGCTGGAAAAAACGTTTTTGACAAGATTCTGCTTTTCGTCTTCGTAAACCGTTCGGTTTCCAAAATGGGTCGATCTTCGGTTTGCTGGTGACATTGGCTATGGTTCTCCGCAGGGTTCCTCAATACAGTAGCCAGGACGATCTATTCAATGCGCGTCGGCGCCGGAGACTGGATTTGCCCGAGTTGCCCGAAGTCGAAACTGTCAGGCGGGGACTGTGCCCGGCAGTCGAAGGCCGAGTTGTCGAAAGCCTAACTATAAATAGACCGGATTTGCGCTGGCCTTTTCCGGAAGGGTTTGCACGGAGGATCGAAGGGCGCCGCGTCCTTAGGCTTAGGCGCTCCGCAAAATACTTGCTCGCCGACCTTTCGAGCGGCGAAACCCTGCTTATGCACCTGGGCATGTCGGGCAGGCTGCTCCTGCACCCCCCGTTGCCCGGCAAAATCGTCGAGGCGCCGGCGCAAAAGCATGACCATGTCAAGTTTAAATTGGATGACGGCACGGAAGTTGTATTTAACGACCCGAGGCGATTCGGGTCGATGGATTTGTATTCCACAGCTAGCGAATCCCAGCACTGGCTTCTTCGCAATCTCGGCCCTGAGCCGATTGGCAACTCATTCAACGCCTGCTATCTTTCGGAATGCTTGGCGGGTAGGAGAGTCACGATTAAATCGGCGCTGCTAGATCAAAGACTCATAGCGGGCCTAGGGAATATCTATGCGTGCGAAGCCCTTTGGGCCGCGCGCATTTCGCCAGCGGCGCGCGCCGGGCGCATTTCGACTTTACGCATCGAGCGACTTGCGACCGCGATAAAATCGGTTCTGGCCGAGGCCATAGCCGCGGGAGGGTCGACGCTTCGCGACTTTCGCCATGCGGGAGGGGAGCTAGGGTACTTCCAGCATCGATTCAAAGCCTACGGCAGGCAAGGCGAGGCGTGCATGCGCGATCAGTGCTCAGGCGTTATCGACCGAATTTCGCAATCCGGTCGATCAACATTCTATTGCCGGCGGTGCCAAAGGTAGCTATCGGCATGCTAGCGGACCGGATTAATGAGCAGGCTGGCGAATTCTGAATTCGGCACGGCCTCCATGTTTAAAATGGGAGCATGAATCGACATTGCCCTTGAAAACTGCGTCAGCGTTGTTAATGAATTGTCTTTAAGCATCGCAAGGGAATTCCATGGCGTTTAAGAATTTAGACTTTGAAATCAATGATCATATCGGCGTGATGCGCTTGAACCGTCCGCGAAAGCTGAACGCTTTGAATCAGCAGCTTGTTCAGGAATTGGTCAAAGCGCTAGGCAAGCTCGATGCCGACGATTCGGTTAGATGCGCCGTGCTTTCGGGTTCCGAAACGGTCTTTTGCGCGGGTGCCGACATTGAAGAAATGAACGGCAAGACATTTGTGGAAATGTACGCGCAAGATCATTTTACCGACATAGCCGAGGCGTTCCTGAAGTTTCGCAAGCCGATTATCGCGGCTGTCGCCGGAGCTGCGCTTGGCGGCGGATGCGAACTGGCGATGATGTGCGACATAATAATAGCGGCCGAGGAATCATTTTTCGGCCAGCCCGAAATAAACCTCGGCGTGATCGCGGGAATCGGCGGAACGCAAAGGCTTACCAGGGCGGTCGGAAAAGCCAAGTCAATGGAAATGCATTTAACGGGCCGCCGTATGACGGCGGAGGAGGCCGAGAGTTCCGGTCTGGTATCGCGGGTCGTACCGCTTCGGAAACTCAATGAAGAAGCGATGTCCACAGCAAGCAAAATCGCGTCACTGCCGCAGTTGGCAGTTATGGCTGCCAAGGAAACGGTAAATCGCGCCGAAGAGACCTCTCTGAGGGAGGGGCTGCTAATGGAGCGGAGACTATTCCATGCGATGTTTGCTACAGAGGATCAGTCGGAGGGCATGAAAGCATTTGCCGAAAAGCGGCAAGCTCACTTTCGCGGTCGATAAATTCAAATCTTTGCATGCGCGCTGCCTTTGAGATCAAGTGCGGAGAATAGGCATCGACATCAATTTCTAGATTCGACTTGTAGGATCATTCAGCGAAGCACGGCATCTCGATCTTGCGCCCCAATCTTTCGGCAGGGATTTTCGGAATGCTTGGCTTCCAGGCAACAGGCGAGAAGGCGGCCAGTGCCGCCCAATGGCCTTCGGTTATCCGCAGCGGTTGATCCGAGGATTTTTTTGGCCGTTTCAGCCGCCCGATTTCTCGGTCCAGCAACATTTTTTGGCTGTTTCCGAAATTTTGAAAAGAATTCGCATGACACGCTGCCCCGCATCGGCATGATTGCATTTGACCGATTCAGAGCGTCGGCATGGATTCAGACATCGCAAAGCTGCCAGCCACCACCTTCTCGGAACGCCGGGTGACCCACCGGCAGCTCGAGGACGTCAAATGGACGCTCAGCGGATACAGTTCCAATCCGACCTTGCGCGTCGTCGGAAGCCCGTAGCGCTTCGTCCTTGTCGTTTTCGCCGACTCGATGTGCAGCCAAACCCGGCCGCTCTCGATCAGCCAGTTCAGATCGTATTTGACTTGGCGTAGGGACTTCTCGCGCTGATGCGATGGCGGGAGCGACTCGCGACGCAGCGCCGCGAGATGCAAATCCTCAACGGCCCCGAATTCCCCGCCATGCAGCTTTGCCGCCGGCCACTCGGAGGACCTGGCGCCGGTCGCCCATATCGCCTCGACCATGACGGCAGCGGCAAGGTCGGCCATCCGGCTGAACTGGATGTCGTCGGCTAGCAGGACATCGACCGGATCCCAACTCTCGGATATTCGGTTTGCAACTGCGAGATATCCGCGGTCGTGATCGGCTTGTGCCGTTCGTCGTCCGGCTGCTGAACGGCAGGATGGCGAACTGCCGCCTGGTCCAGCCAGATCGACACGGTCTCGGACGACGGATCGAAAGAGTGCGCGGCGGGAGCGAATCCGGCCCCGGGCCTGGGAAATTCCGAAATATCGTGCGCCGGCGTGGACGCTAGCAGCTCGACAAGGTGTCGCAGAACGGGTTCGGCGTAGAATGTTTCCGATATCCGCCGCTGCAGGTCCTCTTGGTCCGGAGCCGTGTCCAGCGCCTGCAGAGACGCAAACTCGGCTTCGGCCGCGGCGCGCGAGCAATGTCCCTGGGTCAGATCGCCTGCGATATTCGAAAGCAACTCGTGCCAGCCGAGAGCCGAGGGCTGCACGCCCGTTCGGGCGTAGAAAGAAAAAACGCGCCGCGCTACCGCGCCGACGGTTTCAAGGTCGGATTGGCTCGGTGGCTGTGACTGCATCAAGTTTTCTGCGTTTCCGGCAGCCGCACTCTACACGCCGGTGCGGGAGCAGAGCAACGGGGTTCCGGCAGGACGGTCTTCGAAGCGTCATTACGGGCGGTCGTATGCCGGAGGCCGGATGTCGGCATCGGGCCGGCCTCCTTCCAGCGCATTCATCCACGCGAGGCAAAGGTCGCGCGTCAGGTATCCGCCCCAGGCCTCGGTTTCCTGGCGTTCGACGATCGGAAAAGTCGAATAGATGTAGCGGACATCATCGCGGTCGGTAACGCCGTAAAGATAGAAATAGAGGGCATCGAGCTTGGCGCGGAGGCGTAGTCGCCGTTCTTCGTCCCAGGCGAAGGGCGGCAGGATCTCGCCGTCATCGTCCACATGGCCCAGGTCGCGGGCGAAGGGCGCCATGTCATACGCCGTATAGGTCAGTTCTAGTACAGCTTCTCGCACGATTTCTGCCGCAGGCTTTGGTCCGAAACGAACTTCTTCGTAGGCTTCGGGAGGCACGACAGGCAGCTGTTCCAGAATGAACAGATTGAGCGATGTACTATGGATTTTTTGACGTGCGACGTAATTGAGGACTGCCGAATTGAGATTTCCGGCCAGTAGCCATTCTCTACGGTCTTCCGCATACGGTATCAAAATTGGAAGTTTGTTCCCGAAGCCGACCGCAGGAGCAATTGCTGCAATGACGGTTCTTGCGTCCGTAGCTCGGGCAATGTCCCGGAACCCTAAGATCCAGCCGGTTTCATCGGGCAACAGGACCGACTCCTCCCGTACCCAGTACTGCGGTGTGGGACTGAATAATGGATCCGACTTCAAATCGGGGCCAATGTCGCCGCTAAGAGCCTGATTATGAAGGTTTCCTTCGTTCAGTTCGACCGATGCCGCACGGTGATCATACTGATGAATCATACGTCCGACATAAAGCGGAACCCATATTCCAGCCGGGCTGTCGAAGCGATTGCCTACGATTGCCCACGCCCGTTCGTCCTCCTCCAGCTGCGTGCGCGTTCGGAACAAGCCGGAGTCATTGGTCATGTCGAACATTCTCGAATATTTCACGGGCCAAGTCTCAACCGCTCGGTCGCCCGAGCGATCCACCAGCACGGGAAGCCGGCCATAGATCGCGGTAACCAGGTCGGCATCCCGGCGCGTGCGAAAGATCGGAGCCGTTCCGGTGTTGGGATTAACGCTGGCGAAGTCCTCCGCGCTCAACGGAAAGCAGCGGTCAGGGTCCTCGACTTCGCTTGCATCATGGAGGAAGAAGCCGCAATTCGACTGACCGTCAACAGGCGAAGGGCTAGCTGCGAAGACGCAGAACTTGAAGCGACCGTCCACATCGGGAAAGAACGGGCGAGTGCCGAATCTCAAGCGTCGATTCTCGAAATCGAGGAGAGCTTTCAAACGCCCTTCCGTGGCCACGCTTCCAAAAAACCTTGCCGCCGTTTTGTCGGACGCGATACCGCTCGGCACAAGAAGACCGACCATTCCGTCCGGCTTTGCAAGCGACATCGAGCGCTCGACGAAGAGCGAATAGAGGTTTACATCGCCGCCGGAAAGCAGCGGGTAGTCGCCGCAGTTGCGCGCCATGCGCCTCGCGGTTTCGGACATGCCGGCGGCGCGGTCGTATTCGTCGGCGAGTGGTTCGCCCGTGCCTCTCAACTCCGCGATCATCCTCCGGCGTTCGGCTCCCGTGGCCGCTCTGGCTATCTCCGGACGCCTCGCCGAGAACCATTCCACCTGCTGCAGCTTCATTTTGTCCCACGGCGGATTGCCGATGACGGCATCGAATCCGCCATCCCGATTATCGCCCGCCCAGTCGGGCCAGACGCCCGGAAATGCGACCTGCCAGTGCAGGAAACGCATTTCCGAGATCAAATGCCGCGCACGGTCGAGAAGGCCCAGAAAGCGTAATTTTCGGACGCGCGTTTTCCGTCGCTGATTCGCGGAGCCGGTTTCCTCGGCATCCGGGTCGACGGCTACCGTGCCGTTCGCGACGCCGATCGGATCGCCGTACCCTCCCTCTAGCCAAGCCCTGACGGCCTGCCTCTCATCGCTTTTTCGCGGCAGATTCATCCAGTCGAACGCAAGCAGGGTCGACAGGAATGCATTCAGCGGAGCGGTTCTTGTCGACACCGATCTGAAAAGCTCCTCGGATCGGTGCGCTTCAGCGATTTCCGCGTCGGTCAGTGCCTCGATATCCTGCATTTCCCTGGCCGAGTCCATTGCATGCCTGATTGGCTCGTTGAGGAATATCGCCCCGCCTTCGTCTTCCGCATCGGCACGGGCCTTGGCGACCCAGGAGCCGAACAGGCTGTCGCCGCAGCGCAGGTGGTGATCGAGATAGCTGAGCGGCGCTCCGACGGTGAAGGTATGCAGCCAGAGGGAGACCTTGGCCAGCTCAACCGCCATCGGGTTCTTGTCCACGCCGTAGACGCAGCGCTTTAGCACCATCCGGCGGATGATGTGCCGGTCGTCGAGCTGATCCGGTTCGACGAACCAGTTGCTGTCGGCGGCATTGCCGCTGATCGTTCCTCGAATCGACTCGATCCGGACGGCGAGGGGCGAGACATAGCCCGGTGCGATGGACCCCGACGCCGCCATGGCCTCGATCACTCTATCGGAAAGATAGTCGACGAGATGCACTAGGAAATGCCCGGACCCCATGGCCGGGTCGCACACTTTCAGATCGAGAAGCGCGATTGCCGGATCCTGCTGTCTAAGTTCCCTGGCTTCGGCTCCCGTTCCTGCTGCATTCTGGAAGCGGTCGATTCTCGCCTGCGCCAGCGGTCCGAGGGTCTCCGAGATAATAAGTTCCACGAGTTCGTCCGGCGTGTAGTAGCTGCCGGAATCCTTGCGCGAATACACCGACGGCCTGACGGCGATCCGTCCGTCTTCGCGGACCAGCTCCTGCTCCAACAGTCGCTCGTAGATCGATCCGAGCTGCTGAACGCCGAGATCCCGGTAGTTTATGTACCGGCGACCGAGTTCCGTTTCCTCGAATGACAATGCGTCGATGACATCGGCCATCACGGCATCGCTCAGCTCGATGTCGTCGAGAAGTGGCGCGCTGTCCCGTTCGAACAGGCCGCCATCGTAAGGCGGAAGGCCGATATCCTCATCGCCCTCGTCGATGAGCCGGCACAGGCCCAAGATTACCGACCAGTAGGAAGTCGCCGTCCTCGAAAAAACGCTTCCCCCGTCCTTTCGCCGTCCGACATCGAGCCTTACCCGGTTTCTGAACGCATAGTCCCGGTATCGACGGTGCCGAACCGGCAGAAGATCACGGTCTTCGGCATAGAGTATAAACAGCAGCCGGTAGAGAAGGAACAACACCGCGTTTCTGATTTCCTCGGTAGGGACTTCGGGCGCTTTCTCGGCGATGGCCTCGGCCAAGCGAGGGAAAACGGTGTCGAACACCAGTCCGGAAAGGTTGTCGGAAACGCGTTCCTGTTCGAATTTTCCGAGTTCGATGACGCGCCGATGAAAGGTTCGCCCCTCCGCATCGGCAAGAAAGGCTCGCCGCTGGAAGACAAGAGCGAAGACCTTGAGCCAGTGGCGCCGACCGGCCTCTTCCGCGTCCTCTTCGTTCCCGCTTAGAATAGCGGCTAGGTCGATCTCGAAAAACTGTTCCGAGACCGAGCGGGCGCCGGCGAAATAAAGGCGCCACCGGCAGCCGTTTGTCAGAATGCCCCAGCGCAGTCGGCCTTCGGTCACATCGTCGGCGCGCCGAACGTAGCGCAGCATCTGGCTCGACGGCGCGAGAATTTCGCCTGACCCATCGGAACGCCGATCGAGCGGACGGGCCCATCTCTTCGCCTCGATGATGGCGACGCCGTGCTCGTAGCGCTTCCATTCATCAGGGCTGCCGACCGCCAATTCCTTCGAAGCCTCGTCCGCGAACAGCAGGAAGTCCGGAACGTCCATGCGCCCGCTCGCGGATAAATTCTGCTGACGAAGATGCTCCGTCCAGCCGAGGCGGCGCAGTACCGGCAGGATGATCTCGTCTTCGGTCTCGGCCTCATTGGGCGATGCGGCCCCGTCGGAAGGCAGCGGCAGCAACTTCCTCAGCCAGGACTCGATTTCTTCAATTTCCTTGTCGGTGATTTGGTTCCATTCAGGCAGTTCGCGAATAGACTCTTCGAGATAGCTTTCCGCAAACAGGCTTCCGCCTATCGGCCGTTCGGTCAAAATCTCCTCCATCTGGATACGTTTCGACTGGGAGGCTGTTGCATGGGGTAGGTCTGAAATGCAACCGCCAATCGTCGAAAAGCCGCCGAGTAGCGGGCTCTTATGCTTACTGGTAGCGGCGCGATCATGGCCGAACTTCGGTGCACCGGAGGGAAAGCTCCGTTAACGTCTTCTGCGGACAACCTTGCACGCGGCGCGGAAAATCCCGCTCCGAGCAAGCCGGGCGGGGTAGCACAATAGAATTCCATCGGGTTTCGGCAATTTCGCTAAAATTTTTCCCGCATTCCAATTGGCAACGAGGCTGTAGCTACGGTGCGGTGAATGCGGAAACTGACTTAGCCTTTTGGTGCCCGAGTAAGTCGAACACCGGCATTAGCACTGGCTCGACCGCCGTGTCGGGCTGCCGACGAACACGTTCACCCTTTATCTAGTCGAGGCTGGAAAGCTAAGCTTCTGGCGCGGGACAGTCCCAAGGGACACTATTGGAGATAACCAAGATATTGCCGGACGGTCTTCCTGATGGCGAAGACCTGCCCGGCCCGGGACAGGAGAAGGTGATCATGTGCAGCGGGCTGGTCGGGGTCCAGATCTCCCGTTTCTCCAGCCGTCCGTGCCCGGGACGTCCCGGCTCGTCGACATGGTCGTCCGGTCGTCCGGCGAGATCCGGTTCGGCCAACCGTGTCAGCACCTCGGACAGGCCGGGACGGTTGCCCTTGGCCACGAACATGCAGTGTGCGCCCCTGCGGTGAAGATAGGCGGCGATTTCCTTCTGGGCCGGCAGGGCGTCGACGGTGACAGTCTTGCCGGCGATGTCGGGGATTTCGTCCATCATCGGGATGAAGCCCCCGATCTCGTTGGTTCGTTTCTCGTTGTCGGCACCTTCATTCAGCACAGTCTTTTTGAGCAATGGGAGTTCCGGTCCCGTGGGCGCAGGCGCCGAGCACATGGGTCTGCCTGCCGTCGTCGCCCGCCGAGCCGCGGTTCGTCTTGCCGTCGACGGCGATGGCATCGGAGTCCATGTCCCAGCCGATGCTCCGGCAGAATGCGGTGGTGGCCTCCGACAGCTGGCCCGGGTCGACCGTGGTCATGATGTTGCGGATGCAGTAGATGCTCGGTCGGTCATACTCGCCGTCGACCTTTCGGCACCGGAAGTGCGACAGCACCGCAGGCGACTGGTCCTGCACCCATTCGTATATCGCCTTCCAGCCATGCGCCCCGCACAGCGTGGCCGCGGCGCACATGGACAGGAGCGTCTCCAGCCTGTAGCGGCGGCCGCGCCTGCCTCTCGGGTCGTCGATCCCTTTGAAGAAGTCGAGGATGCTGGCGAGTTCGTCGATGGACAGTTTCTTTTTCGGAACTCCATGCATGTGTTCGGGGGCCAGCCGCGGCGCCGTCAGCATGCTCCTGGCCCGGGGGTCGAGCGGCCGCAGCAGCACCAGCTTCGGCGACGAGCCGCCGACATAGCCGTCGCCGCGGCGGCGGTAGCCGCGAGTGGCGCCGACCTCGACCCAGTTGGCGGCGCGGTAGACGGCGCCGGTGAAGCGGGACGGGTCCACGAAGGTCTCCAGAAGCAGGAGATCGTGATGGTACTTGGTGCGCCAGTCGGCCGCGATGCGCCGTTCGCACAGCGACAGGAAGCGGGAGCCGAGATTGGCCCTCCGCCCGAGCAGCAGCATTCTGACGTTGTTGGCGATCAGGTGCAGGCGCCCGTACTGGATGCGCATGCCCCAGCCGATCCAATCGTCCCGGGCCGCGCATTTGAGCGAGGCGGCCGAGAAGGCGGCCAGGGCCACCCAGTCGCCGTCGCCGAAATCTCCGGCATACCAGATGCTCTCGCCGATCTTGGATCCGGCCCCCAGATAGTGGTGGCGGTCCATGAGCTCGTTGAAGCGGGGCTCCATCTCCCGCGCAACCGGCTCAACTCGCAACTCCGAAAGATCCATGGCATCCATGATTCGCAACTCCATCCGGCGGCCAATCTACGCGGCGGAGAGGAAGGTGTCCAGTTTTTTCGTGAAGATCAAGACGGGATTGAACCCAGCACCGAAAAAAAATTTGCCCTGCCTTTTAACCCATTGACAGTTCTGAAAATTTATCCAACGCTAAAAGTTCACGGCGATTCGCAATCTCTTCGTCATAACGGTTAACCAGTGAATCATGTCCTGGAACATGTTGTAAACCGATTCGTCGATTACAAAGGGAGGAAACGCAAATGAGTACTGTGAATACTATTAGAATAGCGCTTTTGGGCGCCGTTTCGGCAGGTGCGCTAGCATTTGGATTTCTTGTTGGCCCGGCTTCTGCACAGGATAGATCGATAAAGGTCTGGTTCGGGCGCGAGAATTTCATTCCTGAAGATCAATTTGCTACATTCCATGCCGAAAACCCCGATATCAAAGTCGAATTCGAAGTGATCCGCCTCGAAGACGTAAACGCGCAGCTTGTCCTTGCTATGCGGTCGGGCAACGCGCCCGACATCGTGCAGATTCGCGACCGCGATGTCGGACAGCTCGCCATCAACAACGTGGTTAAGGACTTCACCGGCTGGATTGAAGAATTCAAGAACCGATTCCCGGAGACCTACGGACAACTTTCTCCGCTGGCTTGGACGGGCGCCTCTGATCCCGACGGTAAAATCTACGGAGCGGCGGTGTATTCCACGTCGATTTATCTCGCCTATCGAACTGACTGGCTTGAAGAAGTGGGCATGGAACCGCCCCTGGCAACAACGGATCGGGTATTGGAAGCAGCACGGAAAATGACTGAGACCGGAGATGGCCGTATCGGTTTCAGCTTGCTTGGATGTTGTAACGCTCCGACTTGGGAATTGCCGCTATTCCTATCCATGGGCGGCGAGATCATCGGCGGAGTTCCCCAGATCGACAACGAAATCGGAATTGAGTGGATAAAGTTCTATCAGACGCTGATGAACGACGGCAGCGCCCATCCGGATACGCCATCGTGGGATTCCGGCCAAATGCGCGCTGCTTTTATAGGTGAGAGAGCCGGCATGATGCATGAAGGCGAGCACATCTATGTCCCGATCGACAAGCAGATGCCGTATGAGGAAGGAAAGTGGGCGTTCGAAAGGCTTCCGACTCGAACCGGCCAGGAAGGGCCGCATGTCCAATCCGGATATGCCTTTCCCTTCATCGTAACCACGGGCAACGAGGATGAAGAGGCGGCCATGCTGGCATTGGAATATCTGTCACGTCTGGAATTCGCCAAACAGGTTTCGATCCGCTATCAGCCTACGACGAACACCGCCGTATCCGAAGATGCGGAATACCGGGCGGCCAAGCCTTGGGCGGTCGACGTGGTGCCTATTGCCGCAACCATGGTCACGATCCCAACCCATCCGACTCGCGCAATACAGATATACGACGTTCTTAAAGAGCTTCGCGACAGGATGGTAGCAGATCCTGGTGCCGACCCCGCTGAACTGGCTTCGGAATATCAGCAGGCGCTGAATAGTGCTGCCGGCCTCTGATTAGGCCAATAATCGCCGAACCGGCTGTGATCCTCTCTAGCAAATTGAGAGGGTCACAGCCTTTCGTCGATTAGGAAAGCGGTATCGGCAGAATGAGCACGACGCTTCAAGATCAGGACATCTTGTCGTTTGGCGAACGGGTTTCGGAATTCGTCAAGAGTCTGATGCCGTATTTTTTAGTAATCCCGGGTCTTGTTTTTGTCCTAGGCGTTCTCGGATATGCGGTCGGCGGCGGCTTTGTCTTGTCCTTGCACGAAACCGACATGTTCCTCAACAAGACGTTTGTCGGATTCAAGAACTACATTGCGATTTTCAACGATCCCCGGTTCCAGAGCTCGCTCTGGAAAACGGTCGTATTCGTAATCTCGTCCATTGCGCTCGGCATAACCATGTCGATGGTTTTTGCGCTCACGCTTTACTATGTCGGTTTCGGCCGCCGCTTCTTTCGTGGGCTAAGCCTCGTTCCCTACTTCGTTTCCGGCATCGCCGCGGCCGTCATGTTCCGTTTCATCTTCACGACGAGCGGTGGATTCGTAAATTACGTGCTGACGGGAATCGGACTTCCGGCGCCGTCTTGGCTCGGAGACCCGGTCCTCGCGTTTTGCGTTGCGGTTCTTGCCAATTGCTGGTTCATGGTGCCGTTCGCTACATTGATCCTTCTAGGCGGTCTTCAGACCATCGACAAGGATATCTACGAGGCCGCCAAACTCGACGGCGCATCCGGGACCAAGACTTTTTTCAGAATCACGCTGCCGCTGATAAAGCCCATGATGGGCGTCAGCCTGATCTGGATCTCCTACATCAGCTTCAGCACATTCGACATTATTCTGGCGTTGACCGCCGGCGGGCCGGCGCGCGCCACCGAGCTGATATCCGTTTACATGTATCAGATCGCATTCCTTCAGCTCGATTTCGGCCAGGGTTCCGTCCTGATGATAGTGCTGCTGCTGTTCAACACCGTATTGAGCTTCGTATACCTTTATTTGTTCGTCCTAGGCGACAACCGATACAAGAACGTGCAATGAACATTCGCAATTCGGCCGACAAGATTCCGGGACCGCCGCCATGGTGAGCAATTCGAAAGCCGAACAGGAGTCGCTGAGCGAAGGCACCGGAATCGGAACCGCGCTTCGCTACCGCGTGGGTCGCTACGTTCTAATCGGCGTGCCTTTGACGATCCTGGTGATCTGGACGACGGTCCCGATTCTATGGGCGTTTCTTGCATCGTTCAAGGAACCGCTTGAGATCTATGAATCGAACACGCTGTTGCCGGCCGATCCGAGCCTCGACGCCTACAGGACGGTCCTGACGATGCGCGGATTTGACGTCTGGATGTTCAATAGCATTCTGGTCACCGTCGTGGCGACGATAGTGCCGCTGACGGTCAGCATTCTCGCAGCCTACGGATTCGCGCGCTATCTGTTCCGATTCCGGCATCTCTTGCTTCTTCTTTATCTTATTCCACGCATAATTCCGCGCGTAAGCCTGATTGTGCCTCTCAATAATCTGATGAGCGATCTTGGTCTCATCAACACGTACTGGGTGCTTTTCCTAACCTATTCGGCAAGCGCAATTCCGCTTTCGACATGGATTCTGGTTGGTTTCTTCGGCTCGATTCCCAAGGAAATAGAAGAATCGGCTACCATTGACGGCGCAAATATGTGGCATCGGCTGACGCGCGTCATACTCCCTATCGCATGGCCCGGAGTCGTGACCGCCGGCGTGCTTTGCATCCGCGAAGCCTGGAACGAATTTGCCTTCGTTTTGGCGCTGATCAATGAAACGCTGATGCGAACACTGCCCTACCAGCTCTACATGCTCAAGGATTCGATGGGTGTACAGGATTATGCTGTCTACAATGCCTTTACGGTTCTCACCGTTCTCCCGCTATTGATTGTCTACCTCCTGCTCGAGCGGCGAATAGTCGACAGCATTATCTCCGGCGCTGTGAAATAGCATGCCTAGTATCAATTTTCCGACAAATCACCCGAAACTTAAACTTTCAGGATCTGTTCAATGAGCAATTTGCTAGTGGAGCTTCGAGACCTGCGAAAGAGCTTCGGCACTCTTGAAATTTTGCACGGGATCGAGCTGGCAATCGAACAGCATGCCTTTGTTGTTCTCGTCGGCCCGTCCGGTTGCGGCAAGACAACCCTGCTCCGCATGATTGCCGGGCTCGAGACGGTAACATCCGGCGTAATCGGAATCGGCGGGCGGGTCGTGAATCGGGTTCCGGCCAAGGACCGGGGCATCGCCATGGTTTTCCAGTCCTATGCGCTCTATCCGCATATGACGGTGCGGGAAAACCTCTCCTTCAGCCTGGAGATGGCCAAAACGCCCAAGGACGCGAGGCGGACCCGGATCGAACGAGCCGCTGAAATTCTGCATCTGATCCCTCTGCTTGAGCGCTATCCCGCCCAGCTCTCCGGCGGCCAGAGGCAGAGAGTTGCAATGGGCCGGGCACTCGTCCGGGAACCCAAGCTGTTTCTGTTCGACGAGCCGCTCTCAAACCTTGACGCGAAACTGAGAGTTGAGATGCGCGCCGAGATTAAAGCCTTGCACCAGCGTCTGAAAAGCACGACGATCTACGTCACGCACGACCAGGTTGAAGCCATGACCATGGCCGATCTCGTCGTCGTCATGAATGACGGCCGCATCGAGCAATCGGGGCCGCCGCTGGAACTCTATGACAAGCCGGAAACGGTATTCGTGGCCGAATTTCTCGGTTCGCCGGCAATGAACCTGATCGAAGGCACGGTCATGGCAAGCGATTCAGGACCCGTGCTCGATATTGGCGGCGATCTGACATTGCCGATTCCGTCGAATGCCGCTGCCGCTCCCGGCGCAAGAATCGTTTATGGCTTGCGGCCCGAGCACTTCAAGATTGGAGACTCTCAATCGGGACTGACCGCCGAGGTTACGCTTGTTGAACCCGCTGGCTTTGAAACGCACCTGCACGCGGACATCGGCGC
Source organism: Albidovulum sp. bin36 (assembly GCA_002238565.1). Taxonomy (GTDB): domain Bacteria; phylum Pseudomonadota; class Alphaproteobacteria; order Rhodobacterales; family Rhodobacteraceae; genus JAPPFL01. The sequence continues at coordinate 50,217 of MPMP01000013.1, read as the reverse complement.
CCACATTGTGCGGATTATTTCAACGGAGAGGTTGGAAGTTGCGCCGGGCGACCAAGTAGTTCTTGTCCCGAACACGGCGCGCGCGCACCTGTTCGACGCTCAAACGGGAAAACGGCTGCCATAGACCTGCGCCCCGAAAAGGGAGCGAGCGATTTCCCCGGGGCCAGCCGGATAGCCGGCAGATGCGGCCAAGTGCGATCCTCGCGCACGACCGGCGCCTCTTCTTCATTGGACTGCGAGCTATCCATGCGGTTGCAAGAAAGCCTCCAGGGATCCAACCCGACGGTCCAGCGGCGGGCGCCGGTCGATATTTCATTGGGAGCAAACCTGAATCACTTGACTAAAAATAGTCGAATTGGAGGCGGTTTATCCGCTTCCGGAGCGCTTGAATTTTTCGCTCCGTCGCGGTCCTTTCCAAGTCGATCGATTGAGTTTCCTAACGGAGCGCCGGGAAGTTTCGCTTAAACCGCGAGACGAACCGGTTCCTATCGAAACTTCATTCGGGCCAAACTTTCCCAAGAAATTGATTTCACCGGCGATTCGCCGCGTTCATCTTCGTTCAAACTGGATTTTTGCTTCCATTATTGAAACTCCTGAAAACTCAATGCTTCGGGGAGATTGAGCGGACCGAAATCCACATGAACTTCCCGCGCTCCGAGGCGCAGCGTAAAAGCATGATTCGGAATAAGGCTGGAAAACGCCCGCGGGCGAGCATAAGTCGACGATAATTCATATAGATATCGCGGCGACCGGAATGCCTGCCGAGGCGGCAAGCATCAAGGCCGGTCGCCGCAACGCCGGACGACGACGGTCATTCCACGTTTGGTCGAAGGCAATCGCGCCGCGCGAAGCTTTTAGCTTCTCCGGTCCATGGCCCGCACCTGCTCCCACTGGCGTCTCCTGATTTTTAAATGCGCTGAACCGCGGCAGGACCTTGCGGTCTGCGCGGCAGTGCGAGCCGGATATCTGATACTATTGCTAGGCCGGCGGCGCCTTTGCACTCGATCCTAGTCTAGGTCGCCGACGGCGTACGTTCCCGCACGCTACTCGGCCGCCACGGCATTGGGAAGCGGACGCTCGACGAAGTAGTGGGGATCCTTCAACTGCTTGCGAATCGCAGGGATCATTTCGCGGTAGCAGGCCCACACGCTGGGATAGACGGGCGGGCACTGATCCTTGATCGCAGCATGCAGCGCCGGCAGTCGGTGAAACGGCACCATCGGGAACATGTGATGCTCGATGTGGTAGTTCATCTTCATATAGAGGAACTCGAACACCGGATTAGTGTAGAAGGTTCGGCAATTCTGGCGGTGGTCTTGGCAGTTTTCCTTAAGTCCCGCGTGCTGGGTGATGTTGAAGAACTGAGGAAAGAAGCCGCCATAGAAGCGGGGCGTGACCACCAGCAGGATCGGCAGCCAGCTTTGCCAGATCACGGCGGCGATCACTGTAGCCACCGTGATCGCAACATAGGCTCGCGAATTCCAAATCACCTTGCGCCGCTCGGAGTCCGGGATGAAGTGGACCCCGTCGCCCTCGATTTTCCCGAACGAGTGCTTGAATATCAGCAGGAGCATTTTCAATCCCGAAACCAGGAAAACGAAATCGAGTATCAATCTGGCCAGATCGGCGGGCGCCATAACCGCGATCTCGGGGTCGCGGCCAACATGCAGCGTGTCGGTATGATGCCGCGTATGGCTCCAGCGCCAGTAATAGGTTTCATGCAGCGTCATGAATCCGTTAACCCAGTAAAGAAAGTCATTCAGCCATCTGATCCTGAACGGGGTCCCGTGGCTCAGCTCGTGAGCTTGGTGGTCCGACATCGAGTACATTATGCCGTAGAGCATTAGGAACGGCACGGTCCACCACGTGCCCCAGGTTAGGACGGATCCAACTCCGGAACCGATCAGCAGCAGGCCCCAAAGGATGAAATGAAAAGTTGCTTCGCGATTTGTGCGCTTCATCAGCGCCTTCATCTCTTTGCGAGGAACTGCGGCCGAATACCATTCAGCCTCGACTTCGTCTTCGAATTCGTCCTTGTCGAGCGTGCAGCGGTTGTCAGCGTCGCCGACCAGGGCATAGCTCTTGAAGAGTTGTTCCGGCATTCTCCTCCTCCCATCGCGTATTCGGGTTCTGAACAAACGGCCGTTTCAATAACGCGCCGATTGCCTGCCCAACCGGTGTCCCGACTCTATTATTATTCGAACTTTGCGCCAGGTTTCAGAGCGAGTGCGAAGAAACAGCACGCGCACCGCGTAAATAACGGCTAGGTTCGGCATCAGCCGCCACCGGAATAATCTAGCCAGTTGAATTCAACAGCGCAAGAGTCCGACGAGGCCCGGGTGCTGAAATTCGCAACGCGAATCAATGAAAGGCGCTGCCTGCCGTCTGCCATTCCATTGGGTCGTTTGGACACAAGACGCGTCCTCGCGAATGGAAGCGAGGTATTCCGCGCGCCGGTAGAACGGTTGCCGGGAATCGCCATTATGCGGCAGTTAACGACGCGCTTGCGGGTCGGACCGCCAATCGGGAATCGGTTGAGCTACGGCGGTCGGATTCCTATCCGATTCGCTCCGGCCCCGAGAACGGATCGAAAACCGAACAATCTATAGGGTAAAGGCCTTGACCGTTCCGATCGGTCCAGCGCGTCGGATTGTTAAGGCGAGTCGAAATGGCGGGATTTCAATTCGAGCGCGTTGTGTCCTGCCAGCCGCAAAATTTGTCCTGCAGGCCGCGCAATCTTTCCCTCTATTTTTTGAAGGCTGGCGGAGACTGCTTGGCCTGTGCGGATGCAGCTTGGCATGATCGAAAGTATCCGCCTCGCTGCTGGCGAGAATTGTCTTTGGAATGCGGAACTCGGAGCCGCATCAACCAGGGCAAGGTGCAAGGGGCGGGCATTGCCCGGCGGTGCGGATAGAACGAGCGGCGTCTATGGATCGGATTCCAGTTCGAATTTAACCAGCAGCTGCACAAACAGAAAAACTGCGGCAGCGCCGAATATAATTGTCCAGAATAAGGAACCGGATAGGAGTTCTACGATGGTCCAAACTGCGCATACGGCGACTATCGAAATACGCAGCCACAGGGGCCGCAGGACCGGGGAGCGAATATCCCAAAAATTCTTGCGTTTGCTGCTCATGCGGCGACCGCGAATTCGTCGCCCGTCCTTGCGCCCGTGATGTAGGCGACGACATCCTCGGGGCTGACCGCATCCCGATTGAGGTTAGCGACGATCCTGCCGCGTCTGAAGACGACGATCCGGTCTACAAGTTCGAAAACCTGCCGCATGTTGTGGCTGATAAGAATCAACGGATCGCCTTGTTCCTTGAGGTTGCGGATGATGTTCTCGACCTGCGCGGTCTCCTGCACGCCAAGTGCGGCTGTAGGTTCGTCCATGATCGTCAGTTTCGAGCGAAAGGTCGACGTCCGCGTTATCGCCACGCATTGCCGCTGGCCGCCCGACATGTTGCGGATCTTATTGCGGATGTTGGGTATCTTGACCGCTGTCCTTTCCAGTCCTTCCAGGGTTGCCTGCCGCATGGCGCCGTACGCCAGAAACCTGAATGGGCCCAAAAAATCCCACTTGGTGGTCTCGCGGCCCAGAAAGATATTATCCGGCACGTCCAGATCGTCGGCCAAAGCTAGCGTCTGAAAAACCGTTTCGATGCCGGCCTCGCGGGCCTCGAGCGGGCCGTTGAAATTCACCGGTTCGCCGTCGAATATGATTTCGCCGCGGGTACGCTGCTCCACGGCGGTAATCTGGCGGACAAAGGTCGATTTTCCTGCGCCGTTATCGCCCATGATGGCGACGTGCTCGTCCCTCCGCAGCGTAAAATTGGCTCCTTCAAGCGCGTGCACGCCCCCGTAGTACTTGGTCAAATCGCGGGTTTCGAGAATTAGATCGCTCACCTTTCGCCTCCTTCAAGTCCGCGCCGCCGCGCGGCGCTGCCGCCACTGGTCGAGGACAACTGCCGATACGATGATCACTCCCTTCACCATCTCCTGGTAGAAGGCGTCTAGGCGCAGGTAGGTGAATCCCGATATAATGACGCCGAAGATCAATGCTCCCAAAACCGTGCCCACAATCGATCCGCGACCGCCGGCGAGCGATACGCCGCCGATTACGGTCATGGCGATGGCGTCAAGTTCGTACATCAATCCCATGCCCGCTTGCGCCGTGAGGTTCTTGGAACTGAGCACCAGGGCCGACACTCCGGCCAGCATGCCCGCTATCGCATAGATCATCACCTTGTGCCGGCTGACGCTGATACCGCTCATCCGAGCCGCTTCCTCGTTCGAGCCTATGGCGTAAGTGTGCTTGCCGTAGACGGTGTATCTCAGAATAATATGGAAAAGGGCGGCCAGGCTCACGAATATTACGACCGGCATCCAGCCGCCCAGGCCATTGCCGATGAGACCGAATTCTTCCGTGGGAAACGAGACCGGGGCGCCTTTCGACCACCATTTGGAAATGCCTCGCGCGGTAACCATCATTCCCAGCGTCGCGATAAATGGCGGAATCCGGGTGTAGGCGATCAGGAATCCATTGGTCGCCCCCGCAGCTATACCGCAGGCGAGAGCAACGAGAATTGGCACGATGACGGGTAAATCCATGGCCCAGGGCCCGAAAATCGCTTTCGGATTCGGGTTGCCGTTGACCAGTTCGGTCTGCGCGAAACTCATTGCAATCATGACCGACGCGCCAACGATGGAACCTGGCGAGAGATCGATTCCGCCGGAAATGATGACCTGAGTGGATCCAAGGGCGATTATTCCGATTATCGAAACCTGCAATATGATGATCTTGATCCGCGCCATGTTCAGGATCGTGCCATCTCGTTTGGTGTTGAAGTCGAAGAGCAAGCTCTGGTTGTTCATGTACGGAAGGAGCTGGCCTAATAACTCGAAAATGCCGATGAGCAGGATCAGGGCAAGAAACACATTGACCTCGTTCGGCCAAGTCATTCTGGACTTGTCAAATGCCAAGCCGCCAGTTCCATACGCGCTTCGGTCAGCCATTTCTTTCCCCTGCTAAAATTAATCTACTGTGGATGCGTCCGGCGCAGGCTGCAATCCCGCGCCGGACACATGAAGTTTACTAAGCTAGTTCTCGGACATGAACAGGTGCATGTTTTCCGGCGTAACCAGCTTGAACGGAATAGTAATCAGCCTCGCAACATCTTCGCCGCGCGCCAGCGCCAGCGCCGTGTCGAGACCGCCAACGGCTTGGCCGGGGGCATCCTGGAATACCGTGATATCCAAGTCGCCCGCTTGCATCGACAGCAAAGCGTCCTGGCTAGCGTCGATGCCGGCGACGATCACGTCGTCCATATCGATTCCTTGCGCCTTTATCGCCTGGATCGCGCCAATTGCCATTTCGTCATTGTTGGCAATGACGGCATCAAAGTCTTCGCCTGAGCTGAGCCAGTTGGTCATCAGGTCCGATGCCTGGTCGCGATAGAAGTTTCCGACTTGCAGATCGACTTCGGTCATGAAGCTGCACATGTCCATTGAGACCACGTCCCGGATATCCTTGGTCCGCTGGATGCCGGCGGGGTGCTGAAGTTGACCCTGCAGGATGTAGAACTTTCCTTCGGCGCCGGATGCGCGCAGAATCTGGCAAACGGCGAAGGTTTGGAGAGTTCCCGATTCGGTCTCGTCCGAAGCGACAACCGCCTGATCGTCCGGCAGCGTGTCGAGGTTGATCGGGTAGCGGTTGACATATACCAATGGAATGCCGGCCGCGGAGGCGGCATCGGTCATGGCCTGAGCCCCCGATGCATCGTGCGGGATGATCATGATCGCGTCGACGCCGGACGCGATGAAGTTGTTGATCTGGTCTAGCTGTCGAGCCGCGTCGCTCTGACCGTCTTCGATGATCAGATTGACTCCGATGCTTTCAGCGTGATCCGCAGCCGCCAAGCGAAGTACGGTGAGCCAATTGTCGTTGAATTCCGACATGGCGAAGCCAACGGTCTGGCCGACCGCTGCAGTCGATAGCAGCGATGCAGTGCAAGCCGCAGCAATTGTCGTTTTGATTTTCATTACTTTCTCCTAAGAAATCGGTGTCCGGCGCACCCATGCTTCTGCCGGAATTGCCTTGAATTTCAAGGCGGCATCACCGAACCTCCTGCGCCGCATAGGCTTTAGATAGGTGCGGATGAATTTCAGTGGCGCGCGCAAGTCGCGCAACGCCGCGATTTTATCAAATCCTGCGAACCGCACATGCGTTTCAACAAGGACTCTGAATTCGTTCGTCGCGGTGTTCAATAGCAGCGGCTTGGCGGCTGCGCCCGCGACTTGCCTCGCTCCGCCTCGCCTAGAGAAGAATCCTCCAATTCCGATTACAAGTTCGACCAATGAATCCTGCGCGATTTGCAGGTTTTTCAATCTTACGAGCGCTTTGAACGCAAAGTCGGGTTTTCCGTCAGGCGCCAGGGACGAAGCTTCGCATCCCGAGGGAAGGGCTCGGCCAATGACGTCGAATTCCTTCAGCAAGGAGAAAGATCTCCCGCAAGGCCGGCAAGAGTCCGCCCGGTCCTTCCATTCCTGAAGCCAATGTCAAATTTTCGGGGGAATGGGCGATTGGCTTCATCCTTGCATGCATGCGCGCCGCCGCCCAGTCCTGCGCGCTCGTTTCGGACTGCGGCAGGTCGGTCGTCGTAAAGAAAGACTTGGCCGATCTCAAGGATTCGACGCTCCTCGTCCGGAGCGGCCCGCGCAACAAAATCCGTCGGCGCGATTTCGAACTGCCGTTCTTCAAGGTTTCTCCTAGGCTCCGCGCCCAGAAACGAACAATCTAATTCGATGTTCAGGAATTCGCCGCAATTTGGGGGCGGCGCAGACACGAATTTGTTTGCCGAAGGCAAATTCCACTTCCCTCCAATGTTGTTGCGCGCGACGCTTGAAGCACATCATAAATAATGCTGAACTTGACAACGCTTGTCAATCGTTCCGGCAATTCTCGACAGAAAAACTGGAATTTCGCTCGATTCGGCGAAACTGCCGGAATGCAGCGGAATAAGGAGGTCGCCTATCGCGAGTTCACAATTGTTCGGGCAGGATTGATCCCATTCTTGAAATCTGTTCCCGAAAAAATTCGAGTTGACAGCCGACAATAACAATTGTATTGGCGCGACTCCCTTTCACCGCGCATCCAGAACCGGACAAATAACATGGCTAACACGCCTCAATCCAAAAAGCGCGCTCGGCAAATGCTTCGGCGCACCGCGATCAACAAGTCGAGGACTTCGCGAATTAGGACTTTCATCCGCAAAGTCGAACTGGCGCTGTCGGCCGAGAACGGAGCCGATGCTGCGGAAGCGCTGCGTATGGCGCAACCTGAAATTATGCGCGGGGTTTCCAAGGGCGTATTGCACAAAAATACGGCAAGTCGAAAAATTTCTAGGCTGGCTAAGAGAGTAAAGGCCATCAACTCGTCAGCATAAGCCCGCTGAATGGATTGACTCTGGAAGCCTGGACTTCGCAGCCGTGAGCGTCCTTAACTGATCGCGCATTTTATCTCGTAAATTTGTACGGGAGCGGCGGTGCTAGTTGCTCGCATGCGAGCGATGGATTTAGCTTATTGCATGGAATAGGCGTTATCCGCCGGTCAAGCTGGCCTAAGCGCAAAGTTCCGCTCAAGACCTGCCGGTTCAAATTGATCCGTGCAAGTTCCGCGAAATCGATGTCATGCGGAACCCTAGGCGAATGATGCCGCAAACCCACCCGGATTTGAATTCTCGTGCCGACATTTTTGGAATTGGCGCAAGGAGTTCATTGACAAATAGCGCAGGCCGAGAATCTGAGCTGCATTGAAACCGTACAGGCCCGCACGGGAAAATCCGTTGCTTCCCGGCGCGTTCTTGCGCGGCGTTCGCATGAGTCCCCGCAGGCTTCGGCGCAACGATTCCGCGAATCAGTTTTCGATGCGCCAAGACGAGGCGTTCGCATTGCGAGATGGCCTACCGGAGGATGAAATTGAGGATCAGGATCGGGAGGCGGGCAATCGCCTGTTCTTGAAGAGCGTTCGCGGTTGTGCCGAGTTCCGCGCCGGCGACCGGCCGCGCGCGGATCAAATTTCATGCAGTTGGCGCCATGGCGATTCGACGCTGCGAGCCGAGCAACCGAATCCCGGACTGTTTCCGGCGGCGGCCGGCGGCTTGAACACGAAAATTGATCCGCGATCTGAATAACCTTGCGCCGATGCGCTGGAACCGGAAACGCGTTTTTATGCGCTTCAGTTCAAGCTCCTTGCGAGCCGCTCTCGACAGGATTCCAAGGAAGCAACTAGGACCGTTCGTTTTCGATCGGGCCGCGTTGCCATCGCGGACAACTGGATTTGCGCGAAGGCAGGTGAAATGGCGAGGCCCCGTAAAAGGGCGCTCGAAAGATCTCCGCAGCGATATCCGGCGGTAAAAGTCGCGGCCTTGGCGGAGGCTCCGGGACGCCCCGGTAGATTCGAGCCGATTCCGGTGCGCGCGCAAGCCCTGGCTTGGCGCGCCGCGACTGTTGAGCGGACGCGAATCCGATTCATTGCTCGGCGTTCGAATCATCGTCGCGGAATGGATTCGGGCGGAACTCGAAGCTTGCGAATCATTGCGATGCTTCATTTCGAATCGAGTCGAATTTTCTCCCAGACAACGATGAGAAGACTAATAATCGCAATACAGAAACATGAAATAATCATGTAAAACAATGAGTTGCGCATCATCAAGACGCACCGCGGCATTGCTCGCGACTGCAGCGAATCCGAATTCGATCAAGGAGCAGGAGATATTGGGATTCGATAGTGGCGAGGGATTCAGGCGCATTATTCAACAGGCTCGAATTCCGCCGAAAAAAAATATTTTATTTTCGATACGCCATTCCATTCATCGGTTTTCAAAAAAATAGGCCACTGCAACAACATAAGCCAATCGTGAGCGACCGATGAATTTTGTTTCCGATTTTTTCGGCCCGTTTATGTTGTTGCGGTTGCGAAATTGCACTGCTAATTTCGTTTGCATCAATAAAATTACGTCCGGGAATCGATTACGGTGAAGCTAGATCGTCGCGTAGAAGAGAAGGGTTCTCAAAGCGTTTGGGACGAGATGGCATCAAACCCGGACGGTGTCTTGATTGATGTCAGAACCCGGCCGGAATGGCAGTATGTAGGCCTCCCCGACATATCTGAACTCGGGAAGGAACTAGTTTTGATTGAATGGAGAATGTATCCGACAATGGTCGTCAACGAGAGGTTCGTATTAGAGTTGAGGCATCGACTAGGCGATTCGATTCCTTCCAACTTGTATTTTATTTGCCGGTCGGGCGTTCGATCCCGAGAGGCAGCTGATTTCGTTCTGAATTCAATGAGCGCAGAAAAAATTTTCGCCAGATGCGTCAACGTGTCTGATGGATTCGAAGGCGATTTGGACTCTTGCTTGCATAGGGGGGAAAAAAACGGCTGGAAGTTCAGCGGATTGCCCTGGGTCCAGCGCTAAGAACTAAAGTAACAAATTATACTCATGAAAAACGACATTTGGAATAAAATCAAAGAATGCCTGAAAGAAGAAATTGGCGCTAGCAATTATAAGAACTGGCTCTATGCCGTCCAATTCAAGACGTTGGAAGGCGGTATCGCATTTTTGGAAGCTCCCTCGAATTTTCATGTCGAATGGGTGTCGCAATATTACGGCGAATCCATTTTGCGTCTGCTCAAGGAACGCGACCCGTCGATAATCCGTCTCCATTTCTCTGTTTCCAAGTCGGCTAAATCATCGGCTGGAACCGACCAATCCGACGCGAATGCCCGCGACGAGTTCGAAATTGGAATTTCCAATAGGAAAAAGGAATACCTCCATCCGAACCTAACTTTCGATTCATTCGTTGTCGGTGAATCCAACAAAATCGCGTACCATGCGGCATGCAGTATCGTTCAAGGCGGTCTAAAAAATTATAATCCGCTCTACTTTCACGGCGGCGTGGGCCTTGGAAAAACTCATTTGATGCACGCGGCTGCTTGGGCTCTGCGTTCAAAGTACCAGAATTCGACGGTTATGTACCTATCCGCGGAACAGTTCATGTACGAGTTCGTATATGCGTTGAAGTTCAAGAAGATTTTTGAATTCAAGGAATCATTCCGTTCGGTCGATGTGCTGATGATCGACGACTTGCAGTTTATCGCGGGGAAGGAATCAACGCAGAACGAGTTTTTCCATACGTTCAATGCCTTGTTTGACCAGGGCAAGCAAATAGTGCTTTCGGGAAATCGTTCGCCGGCAAAGATCGACGGCATGAGCGACCGGATAATCTCGCGTCTCCAATCGGGACTAGTTGTCGACCTCCACCCCGCCGATTACGAACTGCGCTTGAAAATCCTCAAGTACAAATACGATCAATTCATCAAGACGGGCGGCGGCGTAAAGGTCGAAGAGGGAGTTCTGGAATTCATAGCTCGGCACTTTTCAAGAAATGTGCGTGAACTGGAAGGAGCGCTCAACCGAGTCACGGCAACGGGATTCTTGATGAGGCGCCCAGTTGCCGAAGCTGACGCCAAGCAAATGCTTTCGGATTTCATCAAGGAATCCGATAGGAGAGTGGCGCTGGACGAAATCATGCGCCAGGTGGCCGCGTATTTCGACGTTAGCGTTAGCGAGCTGATTGGCAGCAACCGAGCGAGAATCTACACGCGTCCAAGGCATATCGCCATGTTTCTTGCGAAAGAGCTCACTCACCACTCCCTTCCGGAAATCGGGAGGTTTTTCGGCGGAAAGGACCACACGTCCGTAATTTACGCGATTAACAGAACGAAAAAACTTATCGGCGACGACAGCGGCACCGAAAACGACATCGACATCATTCGCCGGAACCTAAGCGATTGACTGGAAAAGGCCGATTCTCGGGAAGAAAATTTCACTACAGATCGGAAGTTCGTTGCTACCGAAAAAGATTGCCTGTAACCTTGCCTGCCTTGGTCTCCGGAGCAGACAATGAAATTTGAGATCGACTGTGCTCAATTGCGCCGAATTAGCGGGCTGGCCAATTCTGTTGTCCCTCGCAGTTCCACCCAGCCAATTTTTTCCAACGTATTGATTCGCGCGGAAAGCGGTACTGCGTCCTTTTTCGCCACGGATAGCTTCGTATCGCTCGATGCGAAATCTCCCGCCGCGGTCGCACGCGAAGGCGCGACAACCGTTTCCGCCTTTACGCTAAGTGAAATCGCGAGAAGAATGCCGGACGATACCAGCGTATCCCTCGATTACGACGCGGCGCAGGAACGCGTGGAAATCAAGGCGGCTAGGGCGCAATTCCAGTTGCCGACCCTGTCCGCGCAAAATTTTCCGGTTTTTTCCGAAACCGAAGCGGCGGTAGTCTTCGAACTCCCCTCCCGCGAAGTAAAGAGGCTTCTAAGCAAAGCGAAAATCGCGGTTTCCCTTGACCAAACCAGAAAATATTTAACTGGCGTGAATCTCAGGGCTACCGTCAGCAGTGCGGGACCCGTGCTGCGATGCGCCGCCGTCGACGGAACGCAGCTGGCCTTGATCGAAACAGCGCTTCCCGACGGCGTGGAAGAAATGCCTAGCGTGATCGTTCCGATAAAAGCGGTCAACGAAATTCTAAATATGCTCGACGAGACGGACCAAGTCGTGAGAGTTTCCGTTTCGGACAAGCTTGTCGTCTTTTCCTCGCTGAACGTTTCAGTAAGCGCGCGCCCGATCGAAGGGAATTTTCCCGAATACGAACGCCTAATTCCTCGCTCGAACGAAACTAGGCTGATGGTCGACGCGGCCCGTCTGTCAGTCGCGATAAACCGGATAGCGACGGTTTCCATCGACAAGTCCAAATCAATAAAATTGACAATGGACGACGGGAATTTGCAGCTCTCGATAAACTCGGCGGAATTCGGCTCAGCTGAAGACAACTTGGAGGTTTCCTACAGCCAGCCGAGGTTTGAAGTTAAATTCAGCCATCGGCACCTTTTGGACATTTTGGCGCTAATGGACAACAGCAATGCGATCTTCCACCTTCAACCCGGCGGAGCGGCTCTAATAACAGACGACAATGATGACGATGCGACATTCGTCGTTATGCCGCAAAGGATTTAGCGGCGGAGCGGGCAGCGGAATTTTCCCGGTCGCCGCGCTCGGCCTCTGCCGGTAGACGCTCATGCCCGGCCAGTTCATTTCTCACTTGAGACTGTCCCATTTCAGGTCTCACCGGGCAACCGAAATCTTCCTGGACGGTCGAATCGTCGTGCTTTGCGGGCCGAACGGCGCGGGCAAGACCAATGCTCTGGAAGCCGTTTCGCTGTTTTCGCCGGGTAGGGGATTGCGGTCGTCAAGCGCCGAAGAGATTTCGCGTCGACCGGGAGAAATCGGCTGGAAAGTATCCGGGCAGCTAGATACGCCGGATCGAAAGATTCTTTTGGAAACCTTTTCCAGGGACGGTTCGCCTCGTCGCGCCTTAGTCGATGGCAAGCCGTCGAAGCTGGCCGACCTTGCGCTCCAGGCAAGAATCCTCTGGCTCACGCCGGCCATGGACCGAATCTGGATAGAAGGGGCCGCGGGAAGGCGTCGATTTGTCGACCGAATATCGATGAGCTTTTTCCCCGAGCACGCGAGAGCCGCGATTGGCTACGAAAAAGCGATGCGCGAACGCAATAGGCTGCTAAAAGACAAGGTTTCAAACGATGGATGGTATGATGCGCTGGAACGCCAGATGGCGCTTCAAGGCGTTCGCGTTGCCCGCAATCGCAGGCGGGCGGTTGAAAAAATCAACCAGGCTCAAAGCGATTCTCGAACCGGCTTTCCGATTGCGGAATTGTCGATCGACAGCAACTGCCCCAATTGCTCCGCGGTAGAGAGCGAAAGAGACTTGGCGACAGCCCTTTCGGAATGCCGGCGCCGCGACCTGGCTGCGGGCCGGTCGCTGGTCGGGCCGCATCGAGCGGACTTGGAAACAACATTGAAACCGAATCAGCTGCCCGCCGGGCATTGCTCCACAGGCGAGCAAAAAGCTCTGCTGGTTTCGATCGTTTTGGCCAACGCCCGCGCTCTAATGCGCGACTTGCGGATTTCACCCGTATTGCTACTCGACGAAGTTTGCGCGCATCTCGACGAAGACAGGCGAAACGACCTGTACGAGGAAATTATGTCTCTGGAACTGCAAGCTTGGGTAACGGGCACCGATTCCGGCCTTTTCGGCAGGCTTGGTGCGGATGCGCAGCGCTTCTCCGTTATCAATGAAGACGGGAATTCGGCAATTCGCCAATGCCGGAGTTCGTGAACTTGCAGGAGTTGCGAAATGAAGCGGATCCGAGCGTCGAGCCTGCCGCCCGCTAAAGGTCCAAGTTTTCAACGCTTAAAGCGTTTTGAACGATAAAATCTCTCCTTGGCTCGACCACGTCGCCCATCAACTGGGTAAAGAGGTCGCCCGCTTCCATCGCGTCGTCGATTTCAACTCTTACCAGCGTTCGGGCATCGGGATCCAAGGTCGTTTCCCAAAGCTGGCCGGGGTTCATTTCTCCAAGCCCCTTGTATCTTTGCATCGTCAATCCCCTTTCGCCTTCGGCGACGATAGCTCCGAGAAGATCTGAAGGCGTGAATATCGGCGCGGTGCGGTTCTTGAAAGCCAGGGTCGAAGGCTCGTCGTAGATTTCCTTCAATTCGCCGTGCGTCTCCGCCAGGCGAACCGCTTCTCTCGAACGCAGCGCATTTCCGTCGAGCCTCTTAACTTCCTCGACGCCGCGCACAACTCGCGTAAAGCGCAGGCCGCCGTCCTGCGATGGCCGTCCCGTCCAGCCGCGCTCGTATTCCTCGGCCACGAGGTCGAGGCGATGCGCGATTTTGTCGGCCGCCGCCTGCGGATCCGATTTGACGCGTCCAGGCGATAGGATTCCTGCGATAGCTGAATGCTCGAGAATATTCCGCGCGAAGCGTACAGGGAACATCTTCAATATTTGATTGATCTTTTTTGCCGTCTTCGCGACTTGCGCCAGATCAAGCCCCGAAATCCGCTCGCCCGAATTCAAATGAAGCACGGCTCCTTCCAGCCCTTGCTCCACCAGATAATTTTCAAGCTCGCCCTGGTCCTTGAGATAGACTTCCGAACGGCCCTTCTCGACTTTGAAGAGCGGCGGTTGCGCGATAAAAAGGAATCCGCCCTCGATGATCCGCGGCATTTGCCTGAAAAAAAATGTCAGAAGCAAAGTTCTGATATGCGCCCCGTCCACATCGGCATCCGTCATAATGATGACTTTGTGATAGCGAAGCTTTTCGAGATTGAATTCGTCTCTGCCTATGCCGGTGCCGAGCGCGGTTATCAGCGTGCCGATCTGCTCGGACGAAAGCATTCGGTCCAGTCGCGCGCGCTCCACGTTCAAAATCTTTCCGCGAAGAGGCAGCACCGCTTGATTCGACCTTGCCCGCCCCTGTTTCGCGGACCCGCCGGCGGAATCGCCTTCTACGATGAATATCTCCGACAACGCAGGATCCTTTTCCTGGCAATCCGCCAGTTTTCCAGGCAGCGACGCGATATCCAATTGCGATTTCTTGCGCGTCAATTCACGCGCCTTGCGGGCTGCTTCCCGCGCATGCGCGGCGCGCACGATCTTCTCCAGAATGATTTTCGCTTCCCGCGGATGCTCTTCGAACCATTCCTTGAGCTTTTCATTCAGCAAATTTTCGATTGGCGGGCGAACTTCCGAGGACACCAGCTTATCCTTCGTCTGCGACGAGAACTTGGGGTCCGGAACCTTGACGGAAAGAACGCAGGTTAGCCCTTCTCTTGAATCCTCGCCGGTGAAGGAGACTTTTTCCCGCTTTAGAACTCCGGAGCTATTTGCGAAATGATTGATGGTTCGCGTGAGAGCGCCCCTGAATCCGGCAAGATGGGTTCCCCCGTCGCGCTGCGGAATGTTGTTGGTGAACGGAAGAACCGTTTCGTGGAATCCGTCGTTCCACCAAAGCGCAACCTCGATGCCGATGCCGTCGCGCTCTCCGCCCACATAGGCGGGCTCCTCGAGAAGCGGCACGCGCGACCTGTCCAGAAAGCGGACGAATTCGCGAACCCCGCCTTCGGAGAAATATTCGGCCTCCAGGTGTTCCAGAGGCCTCTCGTCGCGAAGCACGATTCTTACGCCGGAATTCAGATAAGCGAGCTCGCGCAGCCGATGCTCGAGCACCTTCCAGTTGAAATTTCGGTGGCTGAACGTCTTGTCGGAGGCGAGAAACTTCACTTCGGTGCCGGTTCTATCTCCGCAGTTCCGCGTCTGATGAAGCGGTTCTACCGTGGCGCCTTCCTCGAACCGCGCGCAATGCTCCTTGCCGTTGCGCCAGATTCGAAGTTCCAGCCATTCCGACAGCGCGTTGACAACCGAAACGCCGACGCCGTGAAGACCGCCGGAAACCTTGTAGGAGTTCGAGTCGAACTTACCGCCCGCGTGAAGCTGAGTCATGATGACTTCGGCAGCGGACATGCCTTCTCCCTGATGAATGTCCACGGGGATCCCGCGCCCGTTATCCGTTACAGAGACGCTTTCATCGGAATGTATTACGACCTTTACAAAGTCGGCGTGGCCGGCCAGAGCTTCGTCTATTCCGTTGTCTACGACTTCGTAGACCATATGATGAAGACCCGAGCCATCGTCGGGATCGCCAATATACATTCCCGGTCGCTTCCTGACCGCTTCCAATCCCTTTAATACTTTTATCGAATCCGCCTTGTAGTCCTGCTCACCAACTCCTGCTGCCAGCATAAAAATTCTCCGTTGATTATTAAGACTCTATATAATGCGCATTGTGGAGAAAGTCACCCCAAAAAGTATTGTCGAAACAGCTGGAAATGATCTAAAACCGTCAAATCGTTGCTATAATGTTCATACCGGAAACTAGTTGCGATTTTGTGCTTTTCATGGCAACTTCGCGTCATGACGACGAGCGTGAGGGCTGCGACGTTCGCGGACCGGCGGTGCATTTTCGAGTGGATGGCCATGTCGGACGCGACTGCTGAAATGATGGGCCCGCCCAAATACCCGGACTTTCCGGTGCCGAGCTACGAGGAGTTCCTGGCTGACTACGACGACGAGGCATTTTCCGCGTCGGGCGATTTCCGGATTTTCGTAATCCAGTCCGACGGCGTCGGCATTGGCGCAATTAGCTATTGGCGCAATGGCAATGCCGCTGAAATCGACCTCTGGATCGGCGGCAAAGAGCATTGGGGACACGGGCACGGTCCGAAGGCCATGGAGGAAATCGCGGGAATTCTCTCCGAGATCGGCGGTATCGATGCGTTGATTATTCGACCGTCCGCGCGCAATGTCCGGGCGATAGCGGCATATCGAAAGGCCGGGTTTCTGCCATACGATGCGAAAAGAGGCGGGCTGCCCGCATGGTGCACGGAAACGGGATTTGACTACGAGGACGCGGTCGTGCTCGTGAGGTACTTATGCGAAGCGTCTTGCGCGCCGCCGATTGACCCGCATTAGGCGATCAGCCGGCAAGGCGGGCGGAATCGTTTCGCCGGAGATTATCGGGAGGCAAGCATGACGATTCCTTTTGACGGAGCGCTTATAGTTGTCGACGTCCAAAACGATTTTTGCGCAGGCGGTGCATTGGAGGTGCCAGGCGGCGGCGACGTCGTGGGTCCGATCAACGGCCTTCTGGGCAAATTCGCCGCAACGGTTTTTACTCAGGACTGGCATCCGCCCGGCCACGCGTCATTCGCTTCGAGCCATCCCGCCCGGTCGGCCTTCGATAAGGTGGAATTGGAGTACGGTACGCAGGTTCTCTGGCCGGACCACTGCGTCATCGGCTCCGAAGGCGCGCAATTTCATAGCGGCCTGAAGACTGATCGTGCGGATCTCATCGTTAGAAAGGGGTTTCGGAAGTCGATCGACAGCTATTCGGCGTTTTTCGAGAACGACCGGACAACGCCTACAGGTTTGGAAGGCTATCTGCTAACTAGGGGAATAGGCAAAGTCTGCCTCGTGGGGCTGGCTCTCGACTACTGCGTGAGGTACTCGGCCGTCGATGCGAAAAAACTCGGGTTCGAGACCACTGTCGTCGAAAGCGCCTGCCGAGAAATAGCTCCTGGCGAATCCGGCGCGGAGGCGCGCGCGGAAATGCTGGAATGCGGAGTTGAATTGATCCCCGCGCCCGTCTGACTTTCCGTCTCGGCGCAAATTTCTTGGTTGGAATCACATGATCGATATTGCTACGCGAGTCTACAATCACAATTGGAAAATAGATCCGATCGTCCGTTCGCTGATCGACACCGATTTTTACAAGCTATTAATGTGCCAGTTCGTTCGCAGGAACAAGCCTGGGACCCGTGTCGAATTCCAGTTGATCAATAGGTCGACGCACATACGAATGGCCGATGAAATCGACGAATCGGAGCTGCGGGAGCAACTCGACCATATTCGCACTCTAAAGCTGTCACGAGCAGAATCTACGTGGCTTCGCGGAAATACGTTCTACGGCCAGCGGCATATGTTTCGCTCCGATTTCATGGCTTGGCTGGAAGACCTGAGTTTGCCTCCGTATAAATTGAAGAAGTCCGACGGGCAGTATGAACTTCTTTTCGAGGGCGAATGGCCGGAAGTCATGCTCTGGGAAGTTCCTGCGCTCGCAGTTCTAACGGAGCTTAGGTCCCGTAGCGTTCTTAAAAAAATGGACAAGTTCGAGCTTCAGGTTCTCTATGCCAGGGCAATGACCCGCCTCTGGGAAAAAATAGAGAAGCTGCGAGTTCTCGACAAACTGCGGGTGGCCGATTTCGGAACGCGCCGCCGCCATTCCTTCCTTTGGCAGGATTGGTGCGTGCAAGCAATGATGGAAGGATTGGAGAATAAATTCGTTGGCACATCGAATTGCCTGATCGCAATGCGCCGCGAAACCGAAGCCATAGGAACAAATGCGCATGAATTGCCGATGATCTATTCGGCGCTCGCCGACGACGACGAAGAGCTTTCGCAGGCGCCGTACAAGGTTTTAGAAGATTGGCGCAAGGAGCATGAAGGGAATTTGCGAATAATTTTGCCCGACACCTATGGAACGGAGAGATTCCTCGAAAACGCTCCCGACTGGATCGCCGGTTGGACGGGGATTCGCATAGATTCAGGAAATCCGGAGGAATTGGGCGAAATCGCTATCGAATGGTGGAAGTCGAAAAACGAGGATCCGGCTAGCAAAAGGATAATTTTCTCGGATGGCCTCGATGCGGACAAGATAGCGTTCCTGCAAAAACGGTTCGACGGCCGCGTTCGCGTTAGTTTCGGCTGGGGCACGCTGATGACCAACGATTTTCGCGGTCTTGCGCCGAACGGGTCGCTTGATCCCTTTTCGCTCGTCTGCAAAGCGGTTTCGGCTAACGGCTGCGACACGGTGAAGCTATCCGACAATCCCCTGAAGGCGGTCGGGCCGATTGCCGAAATAGAAAGATACCGGCGAATTTTCGGCGCCTCCGAGCCGGTGCCGATGGAATTGCTGGTCTAGATTTCAATCGACTTCCATTCCCCTTTCGTCCGCCGCGGCGATTTAGCCGTTACACATATTTCTTATATTTAGCATTGCCATATCCGTTGCAACGGGAGATTCGTCGCAAAATTGACTCCGGTCAACGCGTCTCTTGAAAAAATGGCCACCCGCTAAGATGGCCTTGGCAAATTTCTTGGTTGGAGCATTCTAGCCGAGTATTCTTCCGGTTGACTGTTTCCGCCTTGATTCTCATCACTCCTCGGGACTATTGCCGCCGAGCAACTTATTGGCGTAATTGGGCATGCCGTCCACTTCGGCACCGCGAAACCCTCGAAACACGCCAATCAAAATGAAGATCATGATTGCGGTGATGGAGACCATGGGGGATATTGCCCACACGAAGAACAAATCTCCCAGTCCAAAGCTAGAAGACATGGCATAGCGTAGTAATAGGAGTTCCAAATAGCCAAACCCGGCGATGGCAAGGAGCGCGACGCCGATCGAAATCCATCGCAGCCACACCTTTTGCTTTTCGGCCGAAACCAGGCATTTGTTCAATTCATCAGTATGATATGAGAAATGCTTAATCTCCCGCTCGGCCTCCACTCCCATGCTTGCAGAAGGCGTCCCCGAAGTTGCAGAAAATCTGGCAGATTTGGTCTGCGCACCTTCCGACAGATCACCAAGATCATTCATGATCTGCCCTGTTGCGTTCCAGCTTTTTGAGATAATGCTTCTTTATGGAGCGGTCATCAATGTGAGCATTCCTGATTCCGGGCGATTCCTTACGAGCTTTGTCCCATGGCGAGCCGGGCTGATGGCACAGTTCCGACAATTCAATTCCAGACATGCCGCCGTATACATCCCAAACCTTGTCAAGGAGTTTCTTAGTCTCTTTGTCGCCACGGTCTATCCTAGGTGTCACCGTTCTGAAATCACCGTCGATGTCAGTGCCAAGATTAATGATGGGCAAACGGCCTCGGTACTTGAACTCGTGGTAAAGGGACGCGAACACGGGACCGTATTCCCATGCCTCCGCATATTCGTCACTAACCAGAGGAGCATCATAAAATGCTAGGTACCAGCCGTGAGAAATGTACACTAGCTTCTGTATCTTGAGCGGCGTTATGCCGCTTTTGCCATACTTTTTCAGGAAATAGTTGGCAACGGCTTTTGCTGAATACCCTCGCATAGCGAGAAATGTATTGAAAATAACGCGCAAGTCAAGATTTGGCCCCAGAAATTCACGACCCCGCAAAACTATCTTTTTAATTTTTGTTCCGAAACTGAATTTTTCTCCGGCAACGCAACATTTGATTTGATACGCGCCTTGGCATGCAAGTTTCCAATTCGAAAAGAGGCGGCACTTTTCCACGCGGCGATGGGACCCCCTTGCCGCGCGCCACCACTATCTTTCCTTCAAGAATTTCTACGGCCGCGCGCTTCGCTAGGTGGCGGCAAGCGGGGAGGCCTAGGTTGCTCTGATCGGCTGGCAGGTGGGGCCCTTCAAGGTCGGCGCGCGCGACACCTGGATCGGCTGGACGCGCGATCAGCGGCTTTCGCGGCTTCATCTCATCGCGAACACCACTCGCTTTGTCATTCTCGGCGAGGGCCGGGTTCCCAACATGGCTTCGCGGGTGCTTGGGCTGAGCCTGCGACGCCTGTCCGACGACATGTCGGCGCTGCATGACTATCCCGTTCTCGTCGCCGAGAGCTTCTTGGATCCGTCAAGATTTTCAGGCACTTGCTACCGCGCTTCGAATTGGCATGCGCCGGGTCCGACGCGCGGCTACTCGCGCAGGACCGGCGGGTCCGCGCAGTACACCCACACGCGGCAGCCAAAGGATGTATTCGTGCGCGAACTGTGCAAGGGCGCGGCCGCCATGCTGCGCGGCGAGGATGCGCCGCTGGAGCGGCGGGTCGAATGGGCCGCCGAGCCGCCGCCGGCCGACGACCTGCGGAGCCTTTGCTCCTTTCTTAAGACCGTCAAGGATTTCCGCAAGCCGCACGGCCGACGCTTCGAACGGCGCTGCTATCTCACCATCGCGCTGGCGGCCCACTGCGCCCGCGACGGATGCCGACCGGCCGCCCTCGACGGCAAAGACGTGCGCTGCGCGTCGAAGCAGATCGAGATCGAGCGAAGCATGATGGTTGCGGCGGTCGATCACGGCAGCGGCCTCGTGCTCGGGCAAACGCAAATCCCTGAATAGACGAACAAAATTCCAGCCGTTCGAAACCTGGCGAAGGAAATTGGACTGCAGGGATGCGCCGTGACCCTCGATGCCATGCACGCACGGCAGGAAACCGTGCGAAGCCTGGTCGAGGATTGCCGCGCCGCGGACTACCTCGTCGCCGCCATCAAGGGCAACCAGGAAACCATTCTGGATGACCTGAAGGACAACGACTGGACAAGCGAGCCGCACGACAAGGGGCACGGCCGCATCGAACGGCGCCGCTGCGACGCGGTCGACCTGGCGGAACCCGAATTGGACGGCTACTGCGACCTCTAGGGGCGAAAGCAGGCCACCCGGATCCGCCGAACGATCGAATGCGTCAAAACCGGTAAAATATACGAAGAAACCACCTACTGCCTGACCTCGCTCGGCAGGGACGGGGCCGAGGCCAGCATGCCGCTCCGCATCGTCCGCGAGCACTGGCACATTGAGAACCGCCTTCACTGCGTTCGAGACTGAACATGCGACGAGGACCGCTGCCGTGCGCATGTGCGCCACACGCCGCCCAACCTCGCCTGCCTGAGCAACGCGACAATCTCTATCGTTCGCTTCGAGGGCCGGGTTCAATACATGCCCCCGACCAATCGCTACTACGCGGGGCCAGGGCGCAGGACGCGATCAATGCCATTCTAAAGCCCCTGAAGCGCACCTAGGCGGGTTGGAAGCAGAACCCGTTGAGCCGCAGCACCGGCTCGAAGGATTGCTGCTCCCGCAGCCGGCAATTCGCCGGAAAACATCCGCAAGCTCTCATCCGAGACACTTCGGTCAGCCCCGATAACCGCAGCGATGCTCGCGCCCGTGCCGGAATCCGCAGAATAAATCTTCCTCGAATCCGCAAAAACTAGACTTTTGCGCAGGCCTGCAAGCGGGCCGCGGATTCCATTTCTTGAGAAACCTCTGAATGAACGGATGCACATGTTCATGGATTTTTTTCTTAGGTGCCCGAGTTCGAAGTCGAATTCGACCTCAGGCATGCGAACTTGAGGTACCGCTAGATCTTTAATGTCTGGCGCAAGCCGCGTCAGCTCTTGATACTCAGCCATCCTCCAACTTATAGTAGGCACGTATTTTTTGTTACTCAAGATCATCGGTCTCATCCGCAAATTGAGCGCGCACCCGCCGGGGACCAACAAGTTCGTTCAGGATGGCGTAATTTTCCAGTTCCTTGCGGATTCGTCCGGCGATGATGCTGGCATCGATGCCAAGGGCTTTGGCATCTAAACGGACAGCTTTTTCCGACAGAGCGAAACGAGATGAGCATTTATCCCATTGATCATCCGGAATTAGGTTGTTGAGTGCGAACTGATCGGCCTCAAGTTCGATGCGGTCCTTTGCAGCAAAACCATAGTCATCGAAGAAATCGTAGCGAAATCCTCCGAACAGATGGAGGTAGACGTGTCCTAGCTCGTGAAAGAGTACGAACCAGAAATTATCCAACCGGTCATATCGCAGGGTCATTCCTATTACGGGGCGATCAGAAACGCTCAGCATAGCAGCACCGTCGAGATAGGTGCCGGGCATGTGTTTTTCCGTAACCAGGACGATTCCTTTACTTGCCAACAGCTCGCGCGCGCGGCGAGGACCGTCAGTTCGGCGTGTGAGCCTAGTTAGCTCAGGCAACCAGCGGTCGTCGAAGTTGAAACAGGGCAGCCGCTCCTCTTCGATTATTGTACGGGCGAGCTCCAGAATTCGTGCTTGCCACGCAAGCAATCCATATTCGTTAGGCAAAGTTGCGCAACGTATTTTTTTTCGGTGCAGCGCATTCACAAATTGAGGACCTGCGGCTTCTAGGAAATAGGCCTTGGCGCGCTCAATCAGATTGGCACCAAGCGGCATGTCAAACCATCGACGTTTTGCCATCTCGCGCGCAGGAAACTCCTGCCAATTGACATCGCCAATGTCGTCCCAAGATAAAACAATACCTCGCGCGTCAGTCTCGGTTTCGAATAGGCCGACAGTATGGACGTTTAGATGGTTTGCTACTTCAATAAGTCGAGCAAGACTCGCACTCATATATTCAGTTGCCTCGTAACGCTGGACTTGCTGTGGCTTCAGGCCTAGTGACTTGGCTAGGTCTGATTGGCTCATGCCAGAGGCGATCCGTGCCTGAATTAGAATACTTGGCAGAGAATTCAGAGAGTAAGATTTGGTAAAACCGATTTCGCCTGCCTTCAACAATCTGTAATGAGTGATATCAGCTTCTATCTCGGCAATCTGACTCTTCAAGCCTTCGATTTCGAGTTCTTGAACCCAGTCATCATTTGGCAATAGCGCTTCCGTGGCTGCCAACGCGCTTTTAAGTTTCGTCAACTCGCCGCTTGAGATGCCATACTGCTTGTCACTGTAAATCATGGCTTCACCTGTGGTTTGAGCATGTCGTAGGCTGTCAAGTCTATGAGCACGATTCCTTTTGGTTTGCCTGTAAACTTTTCGAGTTGAAAAAAATCTACGAAGTTCCGCTCTTGCGCATCCGCCATTGTCGTCGATGGAAAAAACTCTCCGAAAAATTTTTCTTTCTGGGCTGCGCGGCGGTTCCTTAAGTCGAAGAAGGCAGGGTCCAATTTACGGCGATCGACGCCATGTGGATTCCAGCAGGCATCATAATCATTTGGTTTCGGCTTGTCCGAGACAAAGCTGCCGTCGAGATAAAGCGAACGACAGCCCGACATGGCTAGGTTTGCGGACGCTTCCCAAAAGCCTCCGAATAGCTGGCGGCGCCATGGGTTGCAGGCAAACCGCGACCTAATCGAATCAAGGTCGGCGGAATGAATTCCCTCCGGCAAAACTTGCCAAGGAGCGCCGTCTAAATGAATAAGGGCGGGAAGCATAATTACAACAATAATGTTGTAACGAGGCTATGTCAATCGGTATTCTTCCCAAATCCACGAGCATTCTATTCTCGAAATCTGCGGTTAGCCCGGCGAAATTGCATTCGCGCGCCGGTCAAATTACATTTACTGCAGAAGATTTTCGAATCGGAACCACGGCATGTATTCGCAAGCGCTCGACGGCAAGGTCGCCGTCAAATCGGAATCGATGGATTTCCTTGAAGAATTCCAGAAAAGAATCGATGCCGAAGAAAAAATCGAACCGATGGACGCCATGCCCGCCGGCTACCGGAAAACTCTCGTCCGCCAAATCAGCCAGCATGCCCATTCTGAAATCGTCGGCATGCTGCCGGAAGGCAATTGGATAACCAGGGCTCCGTCGCTGCGTCGAAAGATCGCGCTGCTCGCCAAAGTTCAGGACGAATGCGGCCATGGATTGTATCTTTACGCGGCTGCGGAAACGCTAGGCGTCTCCCGGGAGGAGATGACGGAGGATTTGCTCGAAGGGCGAGCAAAGTATTCGTCGATTTTCAATTACCCGACGCTGAGCTGGGCGGATATCGGCGCAATCGGATGGCTTGTGGATTCGGCTGCGATCATGAATCAGATCCCCCTCTGCAGATGCTCCTACGGGCCGTATGCCCGAGCCATGGTCCGGATTTGCAAGGAGGAATCTTTTCATCAGCGGCAAGGATTTGAAATCATGCTGGCGCTTTGCCGCGGAACGGACAGGCAAAGGGAAATGGCGCAAGACGCGTTGAATCGGTGGTGGTGGCCGAGCCTGATGATGTTCGGGCCGCCGGATTCCGAATCGAGGCACTCCGATCAATCGATGACATGGAAGATAAAGCGATTTTCCAATGACAGTCTTCGCCGGAAATTTATAGATGCGACGGTTAAGCAAGCCGAATTCCTCGGCTTGGACGTGCCCGATCCGGACTTGAAGTGGGATCCTGATCTAAATGGAGGCGAAGGGGGCTTTCGGCACGGCGCGATCGACTGGGAGGAATTCCGCCGCGTGATATCCGGATTCGGGCCTATGGCGAAAGAGCGCTTGGCGGCGCGCAGGAAGGCTTGGGAAGACGGCGCATGGGTACGAGAGGCCGCTAGGGCGCACGCGGCGAAAACGCGAAGCGCGAATCGTCGAGATTCCGCCGTGTCGAGTTGAATGAATGACCGAATCCACGCCGCTTTGGGAAGTCTTCATTCGTCCGCGAAACGGGCTGGCCCACAAGCACGTCGGCTCGCTCCACGCCGCGGACGCCGAAATGGCCCTTCAGGCCGCGCGCAATGCATATACTCGGCGCGGAGAGGGGAACTCGATCTGGGTGGTCGCTTCGGCCGACATCGCGTCCACGGACCCCGACAGGAATGCCGAAGACTTCGAACCGGCCTTGAGCAAGGTCTACCGGCACCCGACCTTTTACAATATCCCCGACGGAGTCGAAAACCTTTGAAAAATGCGAATGAGCTATTCGCCGCGCTTCTGGAATTAGCTGACGACCACCTCGTCCTCGGGCACCGATTGTCGGAATGGTGCGGCCATGCGCCGTCGCTGGAGGAAGACCTCGCGCTTCCCAATCTTGCGCTCGATTTGCTGGGAACCGCGCGAGAGCTTTACGCAAGCGCGGGCGCGATCGAGGGGCGGGGCAGGTGCGAAGACAGCCTCGTATTCTTTAGAGACGAAAGAGAATTCAGAAACTGCCTGCTAGTCGAGCGGCCGAACGGAGATTTCGCCTGCACGGTGCTGAGGCAATTCTATTTCAGCACGTTCATGAAGGAGTATTGGCGGCGGGCGAAAATGTCGGCGAGCGAGACGATTCGCGGCATTGCCGGTCGAGCGGCCAACGAAGCATCCTACCACGCAAGGTACGCAAGCGAATGGACGATAAGGCTCGGCGACGGGACCAGGGAGAGTCGATCTCGCATGGATGCGGCTGCTTGCGAGCTTTATCGCTTCACGGGGGAACTTTTCTTATCGTCGGATGCGGCAAGCGCATGCGAACGGGACGACTTGCTGCCGAACAGGGCGGCGATTCGGAATGAGTGGCTTGAAGCCTCGTCCCGAATTATTGAGGCCGCCGGCCTTGATTTTCCGAAGGAAGAGTTCTTTCTGGAAGGCGGCCGGCAAGGAAAGCACAGCGAGTGCCTAGGGCACCTTCTCGCCGAAATGCAGTATCTGCAAAGATCGCATCCGGGAGCGAAATGGTAATGGTTGAATCGCCTAGCGAAAAATCGAAAATCGCCTGGAATGCGGCCGCTGCGGTCGTGGACCCGGAAATACCGTGCCTAACCGTTGCAGACCTGGGGATGCTAAGAGAGGTGCGAGTTGAAAATTCCACCGCGATTGCAAGCATCTCTCCAACCTATTCCGGCTGCCCCGCGCAGTTCGCGATCGAACGAGATGTGGCGGAAGCGCTTCGAAAGAAGGGATTCCAAGCGAAAATCGAGCGCGTTCTTGATCCGCCATGGACCACCGACTGGATTACGCCCCAAGGCAGGGAGAAACTCAGATTGGAAGGAATCGCGCCTCCCGGCGACAAATCGGAAAATGCGCGGGCGCTATTCGAGCCTCGACGCGTCGCCTGCCCGCGCTGCGGTTTCGAAGACGCCGAGCGGCTAAGCGAATTCGGCTCGACCGCCTGCAAGGCGCAGTACCGATGCCCGGCATGCGCCGAGCCTTTCGAATACTTCAAGTGCATCTGAATCGATTGCAACCTCGCCAGTGCTGTTTCAACGACTGAAAATAAGAGAGGCGCGAAGAGCTTCGCCGGAGGCGACAGCCCTTTCTTTCGACGTGCCGAATCATCTGGCCGAGAGTTACAATTTCTCTCCCGGTCAGCACGTTGTCCTTAGAGCGAACATCGACGGCAAGGATATTCGTCGAACCTATTCGATTGCCTCGAGGCCGGGCGAATCACTGAAAATCGGAGTGAAGAGGCAAGATGGGGGCGCATTTTCGAATTTTGCGCAGGATTTAAAAGCCGGCGAATACGTGGAAGTTATGCGGCCGCAAGGCCGATTTGTTTATTCCGGCGAGCGGAATATTCTTTTGGTCGCTTCCGGGTCGGGGATTACGCCCGTTATTTCAATCGCCGCGCATGCTCTGGCCGCAGGTTCCCGGGTCGCGATGGCATTTGGAAACTGCACCGCGGAATCGATCATGTTCCGTCGGGAGCTGGATGCGCTCAAGGACCAGTTTCTGTCGAACTTCGCGCTAGTTCATGTGCTAAGCCGTGAAATCGGCAGAACCCCGCTGCTGCAGGGAAGAATCGACGGGCAAAAGATAATCGGGTTCGCGGCGGCGGGGCTGTTCGACCCGCAATCGATCGACGGGGCGTTTATTTGCGGTCCGGGAGGGATGATTGCGGAATGCTCGAATGCGATCGGGAATCTAGGCGTCGACGCGAGAATTATTAGGCATGAAAGGTTTCTTTTTCCCGGCGCATCTCCGCCGGTTCGCCGCTCGAGCCTGCCGCCGAAAGAAAAGGCCAACGTCGAGGTGCGCTTCGACGGAGCCAAGTATTCATTCGCACTCGAAAGCCAGGACGATTCGGTCATTGCCGCGGCCCTGCGGCACGGAATCGAATTGCCGTTTTCTTGCCGCGCAGGCATGTGCTGCACTTGCCGATGCCGGGTTTTGTCCGGGCAGGCGGAGATGGCGGTGAATTACTCGCTTGAAGACTGGGAAATCAGAGCGGGATTTATTCTGGCCTGCCAGTCTCGTCCGATATCCGAAAGCCTAATGCTGGATTTCGATGCGGTATAGCGGCAAAGCGGGGCCGTCCGGGCAAGTCAGCCGTTCTTGGCTTGTTCGAACGGGCGGATTCAATTTATAATGGTCGGCAGCTTGAGCAGAAGAAAGAAAAATGGCCCGCAAAACAATTCGGGCACCCGTAGCGCGGAAGGTCATCCCCGCCCGCGGAAAGGCGACTCGCCCCAATAACAGTTCTCGGCCTTCGAGGTCGGCAGCGTTTAGGCGTGCGCTAAGGAAGCCCTGGATGCGCCTGGGCCGGGCCGCGGCATCGTCCGGAAAGGCGGTAATTCGCTGGACTTTCATTTTTATCTCGCGCATTGTTTTAGTGTGCGCACTGATTACTGCCGGCGCTGTATTTTATTTTCACAGCGGGCTGCCGGAGCCAGTTCATCTAACCGACGGAAGAATCCGCGGCTCAGTGACGCTTCTCGACCGGAACGGCGAGGTTTTCGCCTGGCGGGGCGAGCAGTTCGGCGGCGCCGTTACGCCGAACAACGTCGCCAAGCATTTGAGAAACGCCGTCATTGCGACGGAGGATAAGCGGTTTTATCGGCATTTCGGCATTAGCCCGAGGGGCATTGCCAGCGCAATTTTCATAAACCTGCGAGAGGGGAGGGGACCGTTTCAAGGGCACGGAGGGTCGACGATAACCCAGCAAGTCGCCAAATTGCTTTGCCTAGGCGTGAAATTCGACCCGAACGGAGAAATTAGCAAGACCGAATTCGAAAAGGATTGCAGAAGAACAACGCTATGGCGAAAGATAAAGGAAGTGCCGTTCGCCGTGGCGATGGAGATAAAATACACGAAGGACGAAATCCTAACCGTTTATTTCAACAGGGTTTATCTTGGCGCCGGAGCGCAAGGATTCGAAGCTGCAAGCCAAAGATATTTCGGAAAGTCGGCGGCTTCCGTAAACGCGGCCGAAGCGGCCATGCTTGCCGGCTTGCTCGTGGCGCCGTCGCACTACTCGCCGACCCGGGATCTGTCCCGAGCGCAGCGGCGGGCGTCGGTGATCGTATCGCTAATGGAAGACCAGGGGTACCTTTCGGCGAGCGATGCTGCGGAAGCAAGGAATCGCCCGGCGGTGCTTTCCGAAGCCGCGGCCAATCGCGCCGGGGGATACTTTGCCGACTGGGTTATGGAATCCGGGCCGTCGTTCCTGACGCGGTCGACAACCGAAGACGTGATTATTCGTACAACATTCGATAGTCGGATTCAAAAAGCGGCGGAGGAAGCCGTTGACCTCGTATTCGAGACAAAAGTTCGCGAAGGCTCCAGGGCTCAGGTGGCAGTAGTCGTCTTGTCGCCGGACGGCGCCGTAAGGGCGATTGTCGGGGGGCGAAATTCTCAAGCGGACGGACTGTTCAACCGAGCGACGCAGGCGCTGCGTCAGCCCGGCTCGGCATTCAAGCCATTCGTTTACGCCGCCGCGCTTGAAGCAGGATTCGGTCCATTCAGCAGGGTCGTAGACGAACCGGTTTCAATAAATGTCCCCGGTTCGGGACTCTGGTCTCCAAAGAACTATACTGGAAAATTCCTTGGCGAAATCACATTGGCCGACGCATTTGCGCAGTCGATTAATTCTGTTGCCGTCAAGCTTACGGAAAGGGTCGGCAGGGGCCGAGTTAAGGAAATCGCAAGTGGGTTTGGATCGGGAAGCAGCTTTCCCGCCGGGCCAGCGCTGGCTCTTGGCGTATCCGAATCAACTTTGCTAGGCCTAACCGGATCTTATGCCGGAATATTGAACGGGGGAATTTCCGTATCGCCATACGGATTAGTTGAGCTAAGGCTTAAGGGCGACGAGAAGCCGCTGATTGGACAAGTCATCGGAAACCGGGCAAGGGTCGTTTCGAAAAAAACTGCCCAGCAGCTCGTTTATTTGATGCATCAGACTGTCGAACGCGGTACGGGGACGAGGTCTAGGCTTGAAATCCATCCTAGCGCCGGCAAAACGGGAACCACCCAATCGGCAAAAGACGCATGGTTCATTGGATTTACGGCGGACTACGTAGCCGGCGTTTGGATGGGATACGACGATAACACGCCGTTGCGCGGAGTTACGGGCGGCGGGCTGCCGGCGGAAATCTGGCGAGAAGCAATGTCCCGAATCCACGAAGGAATTCCGCCCAGGGCCTTGCCGATGGCTCGCCCGGGACCAGGAAGCGGCAGCAGCGCCGTTGCCGAGAAATCCGCGGGACCTGAAACGGCACCGGAGGATGGCGGTCTTCTCGGGGCTATTCGCAGATTGCTAGGCGAAGGCGGAGACAACCGGTAGAATGATTACAGGCGGGCTTTGAGATCATTGATAAGCGTGTCGATGTCGCCGCTTCTTTTGCTTAGCATGGCTTGAATTTCCGATCGTTCCGCTCCTAGCATGCTTACGCCTTCCAGGATAATGTCAACCAATTTAGCTTCCCCGCTGCTATCCGAAACCATCCAGCGGATGTTGATGGGCCGATTGCTGGCGCTTCGGGCCGTGGAATTGACTTCGTAAAGGCGTTTGAACTTGCGCGAAGACTTAATTGCTATTTCGCGGCTGGCATACTTGCGCAGAATCCTGCCGTACTTTCTTGCCAAATAGGACTGGAAAATCTCGGTAAATTCCCGACTCTGGCTTTTCGAAGCGATTCGCCATGATTTTCCGAGGGCGGCTCTGGCAATAATTTGAACATCTCCGAACTTGCCAAGCGCTTCTTCAAATTCGGCAATAAATTCATCATCGGAAATCTGCGAAAGCCCGACGTCTTTGAACGCTGCGAGCATTTTTTGAACGTGTTCTCTGGCTTCATCCGCGTTTAGCGGAAAGCCAGCCGCGGGACAGAAAGCCGCAGCCGCGGACAAGGCTGCCATGGCAAGCATTCTTCGGCGCGTTGGCATTGCTCCGGTCAGAAATTGTCTTGAAGCCGCATTATTCCGAAAACGGGCCGAATAATTCCTCATAGATTTCTCCCGTTCCTATGTAAGGATCAAAGTAGTCTTCCCCTGGGAAGCCGCCGCGCAGCTCGAAGTCCCTGTTCTGAGTGAAATACAGCCTAGTCTGCCCATAGCTATCTTCGCTTTCGTAGTAAAGCGGGTCGATTATCGTAGCGTTGGCGTGTCGTTTCCCTATTGCGGCTAACGCATTGAAAGAAACAACGGGGGCGGCGTCCATCGACGGCACTACCCAGTAGAGCGGATTTAATAAAGTATCGGCGGCAAAGCCGAGACTATCCCGTACATTGCTTGGGCCAAAAATGGGAAGCACGACATAAGGCCCCGATGACATGCCGAACGTATTGTGAAGCGTTGTACCAAAATCCGTTTTGTATTCATAAATTCCCATGTAGGTGGCAACGTCGAATGTGCCGGCGATTCCAATCGTGGAGTTGATGATGAAGCGGAGCGAGTTATGCATTCCCCGTTCGAACTGAAACTGAAGAAATTGGTTCAAGGCGGAAGATGGCAACGAAAGATTGGAGCTTATTCTTTGGACCGCGTTCGCGAATTCGGCTGGCATCGCAGAACCGTAGATTTCGGAGGCCGGCTTGGCGATATACCTGTCAAGCACAAGATTGCCGGCATGCGCAGTTCGATTGATCGGTTCGAACGGATCCTCGTCCATGCGCCCGGCTGCGGGAAGCGCAAAATTAATTATCGCGGCGGTTGAAATCGCCAGAGCGAGCATTCTACGCCGCCGGGTTCCAATTGACCCCGAGGGCGCCGCGCGACTTCTTGTTGGCAAGTAATCTATTGCGTTCAATCCTTATTTCGTAAATCGCGCATAGAATTCAGTTTTTCTGGAAATTCCACTCCGGTTCAACTATTGAATCGTCACCGGATCGAAATTTGAAATCTGAATTTTCGCTCGTGTCGTACATGGTGTCTAACGTTCGTTGTCGCCGTCCGCATGTTCCATCTATGCATATCAATCGGAAAAGACAACATATTTAGTATATTCGCTCGCTAATGCGGATAAGGGAAATCTTTAAAGCGTTATCCGGCGAATGGAATCGCCATACGATTTTTCAGATGAATCGGCTAAGAGATTCGCGGAACGAAGTCATTGCAAACTAAGGGGTTGAAGATGAAGAGGAAAATCCTGGCGCGCCTCGCGGACCTGGGACTTGAGCTGCCGAGCGCGCCGCCGCCAGCGGCGAATTACTCGCCGTACTGCATCATTGGCGATATTGTTTATGTTTCCGGGCAACTGCCTATAGAATCCGGAAGTTTAATCGAAGGAAAAATAGGCGACGATGCCGATTTGGAACAAGGACGGCGCGCGGCAGCCGCGTGCGCGATTAATTTGCTGGCGCAAGTGCAAGCGGCATGCGACGGAGATATCGAAAACCTTGCCAGAGTTGTCAAATTGACGGGATTCGTCAACGCGACCGCGGATTTCCGGGATCACCCGAAAGTGATAAATGGAGCGTCGGACCTGCTCGTTGAAATCCTCGGCGACGCGGGTCGGCATTGCAGGTCCGCAGTCGGCGTAGCATCGCTGCCATTCAATGCGACCGTGGAAATCGAAGGGATTTTTCAAATCGTCTAGAAAACTCTGATTCGGTCTGCATAAGATTTAGCGAGAATGCTGCAAGTTTCCGTGTTCGACGAGATCGCCCGAATCGATCCGATCGATTGGGATTCATGCGCCGGTTTCGTAAGGGAATCGGGCAGGCCGCGAGATCCGTTCACGACGCATAGATTCCTTCATTCGCTGGAGGCTTCGAATTCCGTCGGCCCCGATTCCGGTTGGATTCCCAAGCACCTGGTGGCGACGGACAAAGGCGCGCCGTTCGCAGTAATGCCCCTATACGTGAAATTGCACAGCCAGGGGGAGTATATATTCGATCACGGATGGGCGCATGCGTTCGAACGGGCGGGCGGCAGCTACTACCCGAAACTTCAATCGGCGGTTCCGTTCACGCCCGCAACCGGCAAACGATTCCTAACGTTGCCGGGACGAGAATCGGACGGAATGGCGGCGCTGGCGGCGGCGGCAGTTAAACTGGCGTCGGCGAACGGCATATCGTCCTTGCACATTACCTTTTGCACGGAAGACGAAGCCGGATCCGGCGCCAAGCTCGGATTTTTGCGGAGGTCGGGCGAGCAGTTCCATTGGTTCAACAAGGACTATGAAAACTTTGAAGAATTTCTTGGCCAGCTTTCATCACGAAAACGCAACAACATTCGAAAGGAAAGACGCAAGGCCAATGCGTTTGGCGGCGCGATTCGGGCATTGACGGGACAGGACATCAAGCCGTGCCATTGGGATTATTTTTGGCGGTTCTATCAAGATACCGGATCGCGAAAATGGGGCATCCCGTATCTTACGAGAGGGTTCTTCGACGAAATCCACGAGAAGATGCGAAATGACATTCTGCTGGTTTTATGCGAGCGGGATGGCGACCCGATAGCAGGGGCGCTGAATTTTGTCGGCGATCAGGCGCTGTACGGTCGATACTGGGGATGCCTCGAAAACCATCCGTGCCTTCATTTCGAGGCATGCTACTATCGCGCCATCGAATTCGCCATCGAATCGGGATTGAAGCGCGTCGAAGCAGGCGCCCAGGGTCCTCATAAGCTCGCTCGAGGCTACATGCCGACCGCCGTTCATTCGCTGCACTGGATAGCCGATCCGAATTTCCGACGGGCCGTTTCGGAATACGTCGATGTCGAATCCAGGGAAATCGATTCTGAAATCGCCTACCTTTCTTCAATTTCGCCCTTCAAGAACCGCGAGAGGAATTCCGATGATTGAAAAACTTGATCAAGATAGCCGAAACGAATTGCTTGGCCCGCTCCGCGATTCGGGCTGGGAGGTCGTAGACGACCGGGACGCCATTCGAAAAATATTCGGGTTCCGTAGTTTTTCCGAAGCTTTCGGCTGGATGACCCGGGTCGCGCTTTTTGCCGAAAAAATAAATCACCATCCCGAATGGCTCAATGTCTACGGTAAAGTCGAGGTGGCTCTGACAACCCATAGCGCTGGAGGATTGACCGACCTTGATCTGAGAATGGCCAAAAAAATGGATGCGCTAGCCGGGCCGGGAAAATAGCCGCGTCTCGGAAATTCGGCAATTTCGGCGGCGAGTCCCCCGGTCGAAATTCTAGGAAGGCACGGCGCCTACTCCAATACCGTTTCAATCTTTGACATTTTGCCGAGCGTCCTATGCACCGGGCACATTTCGGCGATTTGAAGCAGCCTCTCGCGCTGCTCGTCGAGCAGTTCGCCCCGCAGCCTGACAATCCGGCGAAAAACGTCGATTTTCGAGGCTGCGCTTTCGCAATCGCTGCAATCGTCGGCATGAATTCTTTCGTGTACAATATCGACGGATACGTGGTCTAGCGGCCAGTTTTTTCTTCTCGCGTATGAACGGATAGTCATGGCCGTGCAGGCGCCCAGACCGGACGAAAGCAGTTCGTAGGGCGTGGGTCCTTCGCCTGTGCCGCCGAACGAAGCCGGCTCGTCCGCAATGATTTCCAGCCCGCTCGAAGTCGTGATGCTTTGCCGGAAGCCGGCGGCGTCGGATTCGATAACGCGAACGGTACCGTCTGGAACCGGCTCTGGTTCTTTCTCGGCTTTCGGAATGAATTTATCGACCCAGGACGCGACGACTGCAGCGGCATACTGAGCATCCTCCGGATTTGTAATGAGATGGTCAGCCTTGTCCAGGGAAATGAATGACTTCGGATGCTTGGCCGCAGCGAAGATTTCCGCAGCGTTTTCAATTCCTACAGTCGAATCGAGGGGGGCGTGCATAACCAGCAGCGCCTTTCCCAGCTTGGCGACCGCGGGCGTCAATCGAATATTTCGTATGTCGCGAACGAATTGGCCTTTAATAGTGAAGGGCCTTCCGGCCAACTGCACCTCGGCTTTATCCTTGGATTCGATTTCAGTGAGCTGCGCCTCAAAATTATGCAAAACGTGATTGGGGTCGGCGGGGGCGTTGATCGTCACGACCGCTTGAACCGAGGGAATCCGACCGGCGGCCATGAGAACGGCTGCGCCTCCGAGCGAATGGCCGATAAGAATCGAAGGCGGCATTCCGCGGTCTTGCAAATGATTCGCGGCATGCAGCAAATCTTCTATGTTCGACGAAAAGTTTGTATTCGAAAACTCTCCTTGCGAATGGCCTAGTCCCGTAAAGTCGAATCGCAGCACGGCAACGCCGAGGTCGGCTAGCTGCTTTGAAATATGCCGAGCTACGGAAATGTCTTTCGAGCACGAAAAGCAGTGCGCGAATATCGCGACGGCATCGACCGAGCCGGGCGGCTTGTCCAGGCGCGCGGCGAGAGATTCTCCCGAATGACCTGGAAATTCAATTTTTTGCGTTTGCATAGCATTGCCTATCTGTACTTGAGGGTGGCTCCGGCGGAATCGACCGGATTCGAGCGCTGCGAGGGCGCAAAAACATTGGAACGCCGTTCGCCAAAACTCGACATTTGCCAATTACGAACTTTTTTTGGCCTTGTTTGAAATTTTTCGGACTCTGAAGTTGTTGTCGCCGCGAACATTCTTCCTCTCGACTGTTGAAACCTCGAATGGCCCGAGACGGGCGGCCCTTTGCCTGCGGAAAAGCGCGGATGCCCGGAGATTCTTGAAACGGAATTTTGAAAAAAGCACCGGCGTCCGGCGCCGAAATTATAATCGGAGAGGCAATAGCCCGCGTCATGCGAAAATTGCCGACTTATCTTTCGCTTCTCGCAGTATTGCCGAAAATTCGATGCCTTATGAATTGAGTCGGCGATGCAGCCGGGCGATCGAATGCTTGGTCGCCGGGCTCGGAATTCGGAAAAGCCATTCCTTGCGGCAGCCATTCCAAACCGGATATCGCTATCATTTTCACAAGTGATTTGCGGCGGCAATTCGGATTGGGCTGCGGCCGCCGAATCGATAACGGCGGCGGGCGAGGCGAATCCGGATAATCGATAGCTTGTCGGCCGATGCAAATTTAGCGGCCGGACGAAATTTGCAAAGCAATCAAGAATCACATTTGGCTAAGCAGCGCTTCGCCGGCGGAGGTTTCGCAAACGCCCGGCGAATCCTCTACATTTAGGATGCTGACGATTTGGTTGTCTACTAGCATGGAATAGCGGGACGATCTGTCAAATAGGCCGGCGGGAGGCGCGCTAAATTCCATTCCGATCGCCTTGGTGAAACTTGCATCGGGATCGGCAAGCATCGTTATTCCCGATTCAATCGCATTCGTCGCCTCGCCCCACGAATGAACGACAAACGGGTCGTTCACCGCGACGCATACAATCTCCTGAACTCCTTTTGCCGCCAGCGCGTCCTTGGTTCGAACAAAGCTGGGAAGGTGAGCCTGCGTGCAAGTCGGAGTGTAGGCGCCGGGAACCGCGAAAATGACAACTTTGCGCCCGGTGGTTATTTCGTCAAGCGACACGCTTTCCGGGCCGTCGTTCCCAAGCTTAAGCAAGTTGCAAGATGGAATTTTTTCTCCGACCGAAATCGCCATTGCCGTCTCCTCGTAGCGTCGTTGCTCTAAAAGCCATTCCGTATATAGTTGGTATCGAAAGAATATGCTAGCGGATTCCTATTGGAGGCCAAATGGACCGTACAGATGTCGCTATCGTCGGCGCCGGGCAAGCCGGCCTGTCGCTCGCCGCCAAATTGCGACGCGAAGGCTTTGACGGACGAGTTTCGCTTTTTGGCGAGGAAGAAGCAGTTCCGTACCAGCGCCCGCCGCTGTCCAAAAAATATTTGGTAGGCGAATTCGACCTCGAACGCCTTTTTCTTAGGCCGAATGCTTTTTTTCAAGAAAACCGGATTGAACTTCGCACCGGTCAAAAATGCATGTCGATTGATTCGGAGCGAAGAATCCTGACGCTGTCCGAATCGCAGTTCGAATACAAGGACTTGGTTCTGACAACGGGTTCGACTCCTAGGAGGCTGCCCGAGAGAATCGGCGGAACATTGAAAGGCGTATTCGTACTTCGGAACATCGAAGATGCCGATGCGATATCCAAGGAATTGTCCGAAGGGCGGCATCTCCTTGTTATCGGAGGCGGATATATCGGCTTGGAGGTCGCATCGTCGGCGAGATCCAGAGGGCTGCAAGTCACAGTTGTTGAAATGGCTGAACGTATACTGCAGCGCGTTGCCGCCCCGGAAACATCGCGTCGAATGCGGGAGCTTCATCTTGCTCACGGCGTGGATGTCAAGGAAGGCGTCGGTCTGGAAAAGCTCGAGGGAGCCGACCGGGTTTCGGAAGCCTATCTTTCCGACGGCTCGTCGCTGCCCGTGGACATCGTCGTCGTCGGAATCGGAATCGAGCCTAGAGACGAATTGGCCGAATCGGCGGGGCTTGCAATTGAAAACGGAATTGTGACCAATTCTCTAGGGCAAGCCTCGGCTGAAGGAATCTGGGCCTCGGGCGATTGCGCATCATTCCCTTGGAAAGGAAAAAGGATAAGGCTCGAAAGCGTCCAGAACGCGATCGAACAGGCCGAAACGGTGGCTGTGAATTTGGCTGGCGCCGAAAAACCCTACGATCCCACTCCATGGTTCTGGTCGGACCAGTATGATGCGAAATTGCAGATTGCCGGAATTGGATCCGGCTACGACAACGTGATTTCAAGAGCCGGAGCAAGCGCAAGCAGCTTCAGCCACTGGTATTTCAATGGCGACCAACTGCTAGCCGTCGACGCTGTAAATGATTCCCGCGCATATATGGTAGGAAAGCGTTTGCTGGAAATCGGCGGAACGGCCGATAAGGATACGATTTCGGACGTAAATTCGAATTTGAAAACGCTTTTGAGGCGTTAATTCGGACCGCGCCGCCGAATCCAGCGATGAAAGTCATCGGAGGAAAATTCAAGGGACGCAATCTGGCCAGGGTGGGCGCGATTGGGCAGTCGTCGCTGCGTCCGACTTCGTCAAAGGTTCGCGGAAGCATTTTCAACATGCTCGTTAACGGGAGAAACGGCAATCTGGTCGAAGGGGCGAGGATTCTCGATTTGTTTGCGGGTACCGGCGCGCTTGGGGTCGAAGCATTGTCGCGAGGAGCCGCTCACGTGACATTTGTAGAAATAGAAAGTTCCGCTTGCCAGTTGATTCGCCGCAATATCGAACTAACGGGCTCGATTGGAAATGCCGTTCTACTAAAACGGGATGCGCGCCGACTGGGTAGAAATCGGAGCGACCCTTTCGACCTGATCTTTCTTGATCCGCCGTACGGCAAGGGATTTGGATCGCAGTCCATAGAGTCCGCGCTGGCGCAGGGATGGGTTTCAAGCGAAGCCGTCGCGGTGATCGAGGAAAGCGCCGCGCCCGACCTGAGCGGAATAATGGAAGCGATTGAATCCAGAAAACATGGCGAAACGACAGTGACGCTGTATCGAAGAATGCCGGGAATGTCCCTGTGACTGGATGCGTCGAACGAATTTAGCTATCGGATTTCCATCTCGCCCGCGCGATTGCCGCATCGCATCGTCGCATGCCGGTTCGGCGGGCTTCCAGAACCCGCTTGGGAAAAGAAAGCGTTCGATCATGCCGAAGGTAGAATACAAAAAGACGGGCCGAATTGCTCGCATAGCGCTCAATCGACCGGAAGTCTTGAATGCAATCGACGAAGAATTGGCCGAATCCATTTCGATTGCGGTTGAGCGGGCGTGCGCCGACCGCGATATACGCGTATTGATACTTTCCGGAAACGGAAAGTCCTTCTGCGCCGGCTACGATTTGGCGCGATTTGCTGAAAAAGGCGATGGCTTTCAGGACATGCCCTGGGACGCCATGCGCGATTTCGACCTGATGTCGCGTTTCACCGGGCATTTCATGTCGCTGTGGAAATCGAGCAAGCCCGTGGTTTGCAAAGTTCACGGCCACGCGGTGGCCGGCGGCTCGGACATCGCCTTGTGCGCGGATTTGGTCGTTATGGCCGACAGCGCGCGCATCGGCTACATGCCGGCTCGGGTTTGGGGATGCCCGTCCACGGCGATGTGGGTGTACCGAATCGGAATGGAGAAGGCGAAGCGGATGCTGTTCACTGGCGACGTGATCGACGGCAGGGAAGCCGAGCGAATGGGGCTTGTTCTCAAATCGGTGCCGGATGAAGATCTTGATCGGGAAGTCGAATCCCTTGCGGAACGCATTTCTTCAGTCCCGTCGAACCAGCTTGCGATGCATAAGATGGTTGTCAATCAGGCGGTCGAGTCGATGGGGCTTGGCGGCTCCCAGAATCTGGCGATTTTGCTTGACGGGATAGCTCGGCACTCGCCGGAAGGCGTCAATTTCAAGAATCGCGCTGAAAAGGCGGGCTGGAAGCGCGCCGTGGAAGAACGCGATCAAGGCTCATTCGATTGGACGGAGAATCGGCCTTTCGATATTCGCTAGCCGTTGCTCTAGCCGAAATCCCCTTGGCAAAACCACCCGGAAGAATTCAGGCCTCCGTATGCGTAAAAAAGCCAAAGCCTTTCCCCGCCTGTTGTCTCTATCCGCCAATAGTCGCGCGTGCCGCTGCGCCAGCTAGGATCGTCGAGCCACCATTCCGGCGCGATGCGCTCGGGTCCGGTTGCGTTGCCGCTCACGAAATCGCGGCGCCTCCAGCGAAACCGCTTCGGCGGAGCGGCGCGGTCGGGGGCCGCGACCGGCTCCGGCGGGAAAAGAAACGCGGGGCGCATGTTGGTCGGGGGCTTCCATTCAGTTTCCGGCTCGGACCATGCGGCTGCCATGACGGCCGATGTTTTTTCGGGGATATTGCTGTTGGCGGAATGGCGGCGGGTTATCGCCTCCAGCCCCGTTCGCGCGCCGATTCTTGCGATTAAGTCCTTGATTTCAGTGCCTGCGGCAATATCGGAGCTTACCTCGGCGGCGACATCGAGATGCCCTTTGTGTTTAATAGTCTGAACCGGTTCCGTAGCCGGGGCGGAAAGCCTTGCCATGTCTACGCCGAAGCCGACATCGAGGTCCGCGATTTTTAGCGCCAGCAGCGCCCGGATGGTTTCTTCGCTGTCGACGGCCCGGGCGAAGCCGACCTCCGCGGTCGAGTTGCCGTTGTCGACTCGACGCAATTCCAGCTTGATTTTGCGGGCGCCGCGTTCCGCCTTGCGCAATTTCTGGCAGAGCGGCGGAAGAAGCCGATCGATGCTCGCCAAAATATCTTTGCCAAGCCCGATCGGCTCGGGAAGCGTCAGGCGCACCGCGAAAGGCTTCTCGGGACGTGCCGGAGAAACCGGCTCGGGCTGGATTCCCAGCGCCTGATCGAGGCGGCGGGCGACATCCTGGCCGAACCGCCGCGCAAGCGATGCCCTAGGCAATTCGATTAAATTGTCAACGGTTCGAAGCCCCAGCCGCGCCAATTGGATGGAAATCTCGTCGGGCAGGCGCAATGCGGACAAGGGAAGAGGGCCTATCACTTCGCGGCTTTTCCCCGGAGGGGCGATCGGGCTCGTAGTGGACGCATGCGCCGGTTTTATACCGGGTTTCCGGTCCCATTGTTTTTTCGCCGCTCGCGATCTCGTGGCTCGAGCTTCCTGTTCAATGGCGTCGCCGCAATGCAGCGGCTGCCCCGCCATCCCGGCGAACCTGGACAGGGCCCAGGCCGCGCCGACCGTATCGGCGATCGCGCCTCGCGCGGTCACTCCCATTTCCGAGAAATCGCTCTCCGCTTGACGCAAAAGGGTTTTTTCGCCGCCGAATAAATGCGCGCACCCGGTAATGTTGACGAGCAATCCGTCGGGAGCTTCCTCTGCAATCCAAGGCGAATATCGTTCCGCCCAGCGGCGCAGGCATGATAGAAACGCCGCGTCGCCGGACGGGTCGGCGGGCCGCGTAACCAATCCCGGGCAAATCGCTTGCGCGTCTCGGAGCGGCTGGCCGGGACGCAGCCCTTCCCTTTCAGCGGCTTCGGATAGAGAAGCCAGTATCTGCTTGCCCCTTTTTTCAGCGGCGATTGCAAAAGGCGAGAAAATTGTTCCCCGCTGGCATCTCAATGCTCGTTCCGCGGCAAGCCTTGGAAACCAGATCGATAGTATTCGCCTTTGTATCATCGCCAACGTTCCCTTTTTGTTCAAAATAGGGCGCCGTTCGGAAAAAGTCTAGGCTTGTTTCAGTGGATGTCGGCTACAATGATGTAGAAGCGCAACGCAGCCTTTCGAGCAGGCCAAGCGTCGCAAAGCCGTCGGGAACTAAATTTTCGCGAGCCTGGAACATTCGGATGCTTGCCATCGTATTGGGACCGGCAATGCCATCGGCGCTCTTGGTATCAAATCCCAGCGAGGTAAGCCGCGACTGCATTTCTCGAACCAAGCTAGAGGAAAGCGGCGGCTCGAGCCTTGGCCATTCTCGCGCAAAAGGCGGTTCGCCTTTGACTCTATCGGCCAGGTGGCCGACGGCGATCATATAGGCTAGCGAGCGATTATAGGCGCCAATTACCCGAAAATTGGAAAAAGCTGCGAATCCCGGACCCTGGCTGCCGGCCGGCAGCACAATCGACGAATTTCCAAAGTCAGGCAAAGGCGAATTATCGGTTCGGCGAATTCCCAATCGATTCCAGGCTTCGGAGGATTTTTCGATTCGCCCGTCTGCAAGAAGGTAGTCGAAGCTCGGCGGCAACGTAATCTCCACGCCCCAGGGCTGGCCGGGCAGCCAGCCGTAAGCCTTTAGATAGTTCGCGGTAGAAGCGAGGGCGTCTACCGGGCTCTTGCCGCAAATACTTGCCTCGCCTCCGTCGAGACTGACAGCGAAGCGCAAAAAACTCGAAGGCATGAATTGCGTGTGGCCGAAAGCCCCGGCCCATGAACCGAGCCAATCAGCTTCGAACTCGCTATTTTTCGCGAGGATTCCAAGCGCATCCGCGAGCTCAGCCTCGAAAAAAGCCTTCCGGTTCGAATAGAACGCAAGAGTCGCCAGCGAGTTGACCACAGGCATGTCGCCCAAGCAGGCGCCGAAATCGGACTCGATTCCCCAAATTGCAACAAGAATGGATCCTTCGACGCCGAAACGACGCTCAATTTTTTTCAAGTCCTCCCGATGGGCGGCTAGGGCATCTTTGCCCGCGGCAATGCGCTTAGGCGAA
The DNA here is from genome assembly GCA_002238565.1 of Albidovulum sp. bin36. GTDB lineage: Bacteria > Pseudomonadota > Alphaproteobacteria > Rhodobacterales > Rhodobacteraceae > JAPPFL01. Next base: position 8,928 of record MPMP01000013.1, on the reverse strand, counting down.
ACGGCCGAATCTAGATAGTTCCAAATGGAGGACGTAAACTCCGATTGATTGTTCAGGCGCTTAATAACCTGCGGTTCTAGGCTTGCCCGCGATATTGTCGCATCCAGTAGATCTTCGGGAATTCCGGCTGATGCCGGGCTACTTTTGAATCTTTCTTTCCAGAGGAGAAAGCCATCTTCCAAATCGCGCGCGTCGGCGATTTCCCGGTCGCTGGCATCTGAACTAAATTTTCGATTCATCTACGTTGCGGAGCGGAATGCGCCCGTATCGACCGCGCTCGCCGGCGGCGTTTCTAATTCTCGGCAGGCGATATCCTTTAGGGCTTTGCCAGTGCCGGAACGTAAAATGAAATTCCGTTTGAACGCTATTCGCCGTCGCCGTCCGCGAGTTCAAAAGCCGCCATCTGATCCGGCGTAGCTTCCTTATGATATCTTTCTTTCCATTCCTCGTAGGGCATGCCGTAAAACGCTTTGCGCGACTCTCTTTCCGTCAATTCCACGCCTCGAGTTCTAGCAGCTTCCAGATACCATTTGCTAAGGCAGTTTCGGCAAAACCCTCCGAGATTCATCAGGTCGATATTTTGCACGTCAGTTCTTTTCCTCAGGTGGTCCCTAAGGCGCCGATAGGCAGCGGCCTGAAGTTCGATTTCGGTCTTTTCGTCCAATGCCCAGTTCTCCCCGCAGATTATTGGCGAAAGATAGAGTAACGGAATCGACATTCATGGGCAAGAGCGATTCTCCGAAGCCCTTTCGCTGTTGCGCAGCAATCAATATTATGCTTGCGCAGAAAGCAAAAAGATTTGATTCGAATCCAGAAATCAACGAGTTTTTTAGAAAAAAATTTTGCAATTGCAGAATTTCCGGGTTGCAATGCTGCATTGCAGCAATTATTTGGCATCTGCCAATGAATGGCGATAACGGAGACGAACAGTGAATAGCTTTGCAGAATTCAGAAAGACGGTTGCCGACATGTCCAGTATATTTCCGATGGACCTAAGCGTATACAGCAAGCCGGTTAAGCTTTCGGCGGACTTAGGTGAAAGAATGTCTAAAGTTGCAATCGGCGCCGCAGAAAAAAACATTGAAATTTCGACGGAATGGTCCCGTGATGCGCTGGCTGGATTGCGCAATGTCGCTCAAGCCAAGGAGGATCCCTCCGACTACGCGCGCGTTTTCAACGGATTCATAGCCGACTCCGCAGAATCTGCGTCCAAGCACCTGGCTGCTCTTGCGGAAGTCGGAAAAACTGCGCATAAGGACTCGATCGAGATTTTCATCGAAGCAGGAAAAGAGTCTCAGAAAGAGGCTGCCGAGCACTTCGAAAAGGCAACAGACGAAGCTGTGAATACTGCTGCGAAAGCGGCAAAGTCCACAAAGTAGATTCTGGGATTCATCACCATTTCCTCCTCCCCATTGGTGATGACGAGGGGCGGGTTAATACCCGCCCCTTAATCTTTCGCGCATTCCGTTTCGCTGAAATCGACTCGCTTGAGCGAAATGCGGCACGAGCAGCCAGGAAGCATGAATCATGATTTTTCTCGTGCCTCCGAGACTTGACGCTGATTTTCGTAATCAAGCCGGGCCCTTGGGCAATTAACGCCCTATTCGCGCAACCCGAAATTCCTTGAGATTCTGCATGGAGCGGCATCCGTTCTCCTAGGAACTCAAAAAAATTCATTTCAGGCGCTCGTTCCGGCAAGCATTGAGTTGTAGTTTCCCGCTGGACGCTTCAAGCCGTCCCGCAGCGGCATAGGAAAAGGGCTGCATCGGCTGGAACGATAGGCCACGATTATCAAGGACTTTGCTTGGCTGCGTCGACCGGCTTCGAAAATTTCAATTCCGCTGCTTGCGATTGGCGATTTGCACGCTTTCAAAATTTTCGGCCGCGGCAAGACGATTTTCAGCGCAACGCCGCCGGCCTGTCCGTGTCGTCGGGACTTGCCTCTCAAACGCCAATAGAAATTCGATTGGTCGAAAGTCTAGCGGGCGTACGTTTATAATCCAGCCGCGCTTGCGCAAATCGAGCATAGATTTGCCTATCGGACGTTAACGGCGAATTGCCGGATAATTATCATTATTCGGAAATCGCTTGTTCGCGAATCGCCGCTGGCGTAATTGGCAAGCGCCGCATCCGAATTCCCGTAGCATTGCATATTGCATTGACGATTGCAGCAAGAGCCGGGCCAGGCGCAGCTTCTCCAACGCCAAGAGAAGGGGCATCCGGGATGTCCAGGATCACGGAATTGATTTCGGGAACGTTGTCAAATCGAATAACCGGGTAAGTGTCCCAATCGCTCGACAGAATCTCTTCGCCATTCCAATATACTTCTTCGTAAAGCGCCCAGCTTGCCGCTTGCATGAATCCTCCTTCCAATTGGGACGCAATCCCGTCGGGGTCGACTGCGCGGCCCGCATCGACGACTATATTCGCGCTCGCAAGCTTGACGGCAGCAAAGTCGTCGACGAACAAATCGACCATTATCCCGACACGAGCTGAAGAATTCTTATATCGCGAGAACGCAAATCCTCTGCCGCGGCCCGACCCCCTAATTTCCGCCGAGGCCGCCAGCCGGGAAAGGCGGTCGATAACTGCAATGGAACGCTGGTCGCCTGCCAGGTGTTGGCGGCGAAAACCAAGCGGATCGCGTCCAGTAGCGACAGCTACCTCGTCTACGAAGCATTCCCTGGCGAAATCGTTTGCGGCACCCCCTAGGCAACGCATGGCGGATGTTCGCATGGGCAAGTCGAATACTAGGTTCTTAACCAATCTCTTGGTGCCAAATTGATAGGACGGGTCAAGATTTCGGTGAATGCCCGCGTGTTCGCCCATGTTGGGTCGAGGGGGGCGGGGAAGCACGGGATCCGATCGAAGCCCGCTTGCTAAGAATCGCGAGGGGCCTTGTTGATTCGGGCCCGGAACGGGCCGGGTGCTGTGCGTGTCGCTAAAGGCTTCGGCCGAATATGCTGAAACGGAACCGCCTTCTTCAAGATTTGCCGCTACTTTCACTGCCATGGCGGGGGAATAAGGTTCGAATCGGTGCTCGTCCCGCCGGGTCCATTTAAGAAGAATCGGCGTTTTTGGAAGCAAAATGGAGATAAGCGCGGCTTCGAAAGCCGCATCGTCGGCACCGTTGTGCCCGTAGCAGCCGGAACCGGGCGCATGCACGACTTCGACAGCGCTAGCGGGCAAGTTCAAGCTTTCGGCAATGCTTTCGCGAAGCGGGTAGATGCCCTGGCTATGAGTAGTCACCGTCAGGCGTTGCCCGTTCCATTCGGCCAACGCCGCGGACGGGGCTAGCGATCCATGCAACTGATAGGGGCGCTCGTAAAGGCGCTCAAAATCCGGCAACGTCAATTCCGATGGGATTTTTTCTTCATTCGGGACCCCGTCGACTACCAAATGGCTCGAGGCGGGCTTGCTCATTAGCAGTTCGAAAATGTCTTCAGCTTCGTAATCCTTCCCATGGTCCCACCGACAGGAATCAAAGAGACGCATGGCGCTAGCGGCGACGCGCCATTCGCAGCCGCCGGCGACGGCTAGGAAACTGCCATCGCGAATTATTCGAATGTTTTCGCTTTCAAGCTGGCTTTCGATATCCGCATCAATCGATTCCAGTCGAGCCTGATGCCTAGGCGGTCTAACCACTCTGGCATGAAGCATGCCTGGAACATCGAGGTCTTGAACGAACATGTACTCGCCGGTTATCATTTCATTCAATCCGACGGGTTCAATCCAGGGCAATTCAAGATTTCGAGATGCGGACCGGGTGCTGGCGTCCACTTCAAGTTCCGAGTCAATTTTGCCCGCAAGCTCGGTAATCGCCAGCTTCCGGTTTGAACGTCGATGCGAAACAATGCCGTTGGACAACTCCAATTGAGTTGGATCCGTGCCGAACCATGACGACGCCAAGTCCAATACATGGCTGCGCAGCGTTGCTGCAGCTGCGCGCATAGCGTGTCCCGATTGGCTTACCGATCGGCTCCCCGCTGTAATGCCTTCGTCTGGCGAACTCCCGGTTCGTACTTCTGCAAACCTGATTAATTCGACCGGTACGTCAAGTTCCTCAATCGCTATTCGCATCAACGCCGTTGAAATTCGCTGCCCGATATCGACTTTCCCGGTTCGAAGCTCAATTCGGTCCGTGTAAATCCTTATCCAATCGCGTACCTTTGGATACTTCTGCAAAATCATACAGAATTCCTTTCGCAATTAGGTGAATGCCTCTGTTTCAACTTAGCACGACAAATCGGCAATTCAGATCGCTTTAATAATTTCGGACAAACAATGCCATCGACTTCACTGACGCTTCAGCATGAATCGCATATTTCGCGAGCGGATACCGGTCAAGCAAATCGCATTTCATCAATTTAGAAGCTCAAGGCTTATCGAGCGCAGCCGAAATTGCGTGAGCTGCTGGCGGGGAGATAATCAAAAAACTCGATGTTCTCCACTGCCATCGCAACTTGAAGATCGGCGACATTCTTCAAGCTTTTGCATCCATGACGGATTTCGCGGTTCAATCGGAACGCGTCGGTCAAATGGCAGAGGCTGACGAGCGGAGTGATGCCGGCGGATTCCGTGACACCGTCTGGCACGTTGTCCTTTGCGCAGTACGCAACCTATTGGGGATTATAGACTTAAGTCACAAAGCGCCTGTCCTATGAGAGTCTGACTGCGGACAACGGACTAGCTTCGGGAGCAAGGTCGTTAACGCGGTTGCATTGGCGGAAGTCGCGCTTGAAACGCCGGTTCACAAATCTGCGGTTGGCGTGTCTGATCAGTATCGGCGCGACAATGCGGAAATCAGTTTTGACTTTGCCGAGAACCTTTATGCGGAATGGCCGACTCCAACTTGCATCGTGTGTGACGGGCCTTATGGAGTGAGCGGTTTTCCCGGCGACCTTCCAGACACGAACAACTTGGCGGAGTGGTATGCGCCGCATGTTCGTGCTTGGGCCGAGAAAGCAACGCCGCAAACCACGCTTTGGCTCTGGAACACGGAATTGGGATGGGCAACAGTTCATCCAGTTTTGCAAGAGTGTGGATGGGAATACAGAAGTTGTCACGTTTGGGACAAAGGCTTGGGGCATGTGGCAGGAAACGCCAACACCAAGACGTTGCGAAAGTTCCGCGTTTCGATGGGATGACGATGCAGGAATGGCTTCGGCATGAGTGGTCACGTTCTGGCTTGCCGTTCCGGTTGGCAAATGATGCCTGCGGCGTCTCGAATGCGGCGACCAGAAAATACCTTACCGCAGATCATTTGTGGTATTTCCCGCCACCAGACGCTTTTGAGGCGATGGCCAATTACGCGAACAAGTACGGAGACGCTGCGGGGCGTCCCTATTTCAGCGGCGACGGCGTTCGCCAGTTCACTGCATTGGTATGGTCATGCCAACGTGCCAAATTCAATTGTCCGATCGGAACCACGAACGTTTGGAGCCACCCGCACGTTGGTGGGTCCGAACGGGTCAACGGAGACCGTCAGGCGATGCGATGGAAATTCAAGAGCCTGCACGGCAGTCAAAAGCCACTTGCTTTGGTGGACCTTACAATCCAGGTCTGCACTGAACCTGGCGACATGGATTGGGAGCCGTTTGGCGGGTTGTGTCCGGCTTTGGTCAGTGCATGGAGATCTGGTCGGGGATGCCGAAGTGCGGAGATAGTTCCTGAGTTCTACCGCGCCGCAGCCAATCGAACCAGCCGAGTGGGATCACTATGAGCTTTGAAAACGAGTGCGCCGAACATTGTTCGCTGTTCCGAATCATTTAACTACGCCGACCAATATCGAAGGGTTGCTTGCGACCGACATATTCACGTTAAACGCGCCGTTGGCGGCCACAATTGAAGAATCGGTCGTTCATACGCTCAATGAACTTCGCCCGGTTTGGGACCCCCATTCAGAATATCAGACGTATTCGTTCGTGCGACAGTCTCAGACATTCCCGGATGTCATGCTCCAGTCCATCGAAAATGGAGCGGTTCCTCTCATGGGAATTGAGTTGAAGGGTTGGCATCTTCTTTCCAGCGAAAGCGCGCCGACTTATCGGTTCACCGTGACGCGAAATGCCTGCAATCCTTGGGACCTTCTGGCAGTTGCGCCTTGGGTTCTGTCGAACGTTCTGGCGGGGTCGCCAATACTTATGCGACCTTTCGTCAAGCCTGCACGATTTTGTGCCGAGAAACGAAACTACTATTGGCAGCACGAACGCAATGCAAAAGGCGACACAGGGATCATGATTCCGTCTGATGTTGGTCCTTATCCCGCAAAGAGCGACCCGATTTCCGACAAGCCAAACAGCGATGGTGCAAACAACTTCGGGCGATTGGCGCGTTATGGCATCATGGACGATTACATCAAGGCGATGTTGGCAGAACCCGTGCGCGGCGTTCCGGTAAAAGCGTGGATACAGTTCTACAAGGGCCACATGAATTGATGAGGAAGTCAACATGACGAAGCCGAAACCCAACGCGAAGTTGCCCGACCCGGTAGAGATTGAGTTGAAGCCTAGCAGTTACCAACCAAGCAAGGCGGAAATGGAAGAAGAATTCGACACGCCGGGGTGGCCGATTGAGAAGTTGCGCGAGGTCTTCATGCGGCCTTTCGTGGCAAAGAGATCCTGACCGGGCGACGACTGGCCGGATCGCAAATGTGACTCAAGTCTATAATCCCCTTATATACGATAGCAACCAAAACCTATTTTTAGGGGAATTAAAGGAGGAGTCGATATGGTCAAAAGCATTGAGGTCACCACGCGCAGCTGGCTTGAAAAGTAAAATGCCACCTAGCAAGGTGGCCTTGGAGATTTTCCCTGCCAATGAAATTAGCAGGGATGTTTGAAAATTTACATTGCCTTGTTGCTAGCTTCTAGGAGTTGATCCCTCAACACGATTTCAAGAACTCTACGAACTGAATCCGAATCAACGCCGTTTTCATAGGCGGACATCTCGAATGCGTTCATGGCATCTTCATCAAAATTGAACTCTTTCGTATATGAGGATGCCAGTTTCTGGATTTCAAACGGCTGCAAATGCTTTGCTTTAGGAAGCAACTTGCTGACCTGTTCTCGCGCCCAAGATTTAGCATCTATCTCACTTGCAATCCTTTCGCCCAATTCCGTTAGTCTAATAGGACTGCCCGTAGAGTAGACAGCGGGCGGGAGGCGCTCGAATATCTTTTTGATATCCCGGCGTATTTCTTCCATGAATTCCTTAAAGGATCTTTGATTTGTCTGGACCTTTCCTATCCAGATACCTGCCCCAAGAATAGCCACAATTATTCCAAACCATCCCCACCAAGGAAGGACGATGTAAAGGGAGATCGTATATTCATTCATTTTGGAAGGGCATCAAATTTTATTTATGGCTGAGTTGGTCATTGTCAGGTTCATGATTGCTATCCCTTCATGATTTAGTTGCCCCGTTGCAGCGGGCCTTTATTTTTCAGTACGTACAAGAAATCTAAGTAAACATACGAAGTACGTCAACTGAATTTCCTTGATAAATTTTTTCTGTACTAGATCCCGCGGTCGCAGGGCGATCCCACGCTGAATCCGTTTAATCTGAAGTTCTGGACTATTTTGCTCTTGTTTTCACTTTTATTTTGCGTATATTCAAGGGGTTACAGGGGGCAGGCACCTCCCGAACTGGATTCTTGTAGGCAGTAGACGCTCGCGGTCCGTCTTGCGACTCGACAACAGACATCTCCAATATTTTCCGCAATATCTGCACATTTTTGTGAGAACCCCTCTTGACATTATAGGCGGGGCCGTCCAGAATAGGACAAACATTAGGCACTATCTATCAGGAGCACACCCATGACCGATTCTCCATCCATGCATGTCGCCGTCATCAAGTCCCGTCAGAACGGAAAAACATACACCTCCGTCCTCCTCAGGCAGAGCTATCGCGACAACAACAACCGGGTGCAGAAACGCACGCTCGCCAATCTCTCCCGCCTGCCGCCCCACACGATCCCGCTCCTGAGCGGCGCACTCAAGGGAAAGCAGTACGCCGAAGTCGGCGACATTCTCGGGGACCCCATCCGCTCCCGCCACCACGGGGCGGTGCAGGCGACCCGCACGGCCATGAATGCCATCGGCCTTCCCCGCCTCGTCGCCCGCCAGCGCTGCCCGGAACGGGACCTCGTCCTGGCCATGGTCGCCGCCCGCATCCTCAGGCCGAACTCCAAGCTCGCCACCAGCCGCTGGTGGCGGAACACCACGCTGCCGGAGGAGTTCGGCATCGCCGGCGACGTCGCCGCCGACGACCTCTACGCGGCGATGGACTGGCTCGACGAGCGGCAGGAGGGCATCCAGGGACGCCTGGCAAGACGCTGGATCGCTCAGGACGACCTCGTCCTGTGGGACCTGTCATCGACCTGGTACGAGGGAAGCCACTGTCCGCTCGCGCGCCTCGGCTACAGCCGCGACCGCAAGCGCGGCGTCCCGCAGATCAATTTCGGCCTCCTCTGCGACCGCGACGGCCGCCCGGTCGCGGTCTCGGTCTACCCGGGAAACATCACCGACAAGGAGACCCTCCTGCCCGAGCTCGACCGCCTGCAGCGCCGCTTCGGCCTCTCCCGGGTGGTGATGGTCGGGGACCGCGGAATGATCATCAAGGCCACCATCGCGTCCCTGCGCGAACGCGGCGGCGTCGGCTGGATCACCGCCCTCAAGAGCCAGACCATCCACAAGCTCGCCCGCCAGGGCCATCTCGACCGTTTCCAGGACCCCGAACACGAGCGGACCCTGTTCGAGATCCGGGACCATCCGGACTTTCCCGGGGAGCGCCTCGTCGCCTGCCGCAATCCCCGCCTTGCCGGGCGCCGCGACCGGGTCAGGCAGGAGCTGCTCAAGGCCACCGAAAAGGCCCTCTCGGAGATCGCCGCCCGCGTCGAGGGCGGAACGCTCCAGGGCGAGGCCGAGA
>MPMP01000142.1 GCA_002238565.1 Albidovulum sp. bin36 | reverse complement strand
CCAACCCGAGGTCATGGGAAACCCACAACCTGTGTATCAACACAGAAAATGAAGCCGCGATCCAAAAAAGGAAAACCGGGGAAGCATCACAACTGGCCGCGTGAGCGGCCTTCGTTCAAAGCCTTTGATCCGGGAAGCGCACGTATTTCCCGCTCTTCACCTTGTGCTTGCGGCAGAGCCACTGTCGCAGCCGCCTGCCCCCTTGACCGCGATGGCGCGGCTTGAACGACAGGGAGAGTTCGGAAAATTGGTCTAGATCACCCATTCGCACTGGAGCAAGGATTATTCGACAGCATTTACCCGCAGTTGCCGGAGATCGCGGGATTGCTCGATCTCGTGGAGACTTCGATCGGCTCCGCGATCCGAATCGCTCTTTTTCGGCCAATATTCGGATCATTTGCCGACTGCTGGAACCAGCTCTATGAGAAGTCATTGAAACTCGACCGGCCTAGCGGCTATTGAAAGAGCATCCGATTCATTATTCCAATTCTGGAGGCTACTCATGAACTGCACGATTTCAAAGGCCGCCCTCGCGATAGCGGCCGCCGCCATGGCCGGGGAAGCGGCCGCCGTCGAGTGGAACGCGTCACTATGGGGCAAGCGCCGCGCCTTTACCGAGCACGTCGAAAAACTCGCCGAACTCGTCGAGGAGAAAACCGGCGGGGAATTCACCATCAACATTTCATACGGCGGGCTCTCGAAAAACAGGGAAAACCTCGACGGCATCCAAATCGGCGCGTTCGAAATGGCTCAGTTCTGCGCCGGCTACCATGTCGACAAGAACCCAACCATAACCGTGCTGGAGCTGCCGTTCCTCGGCGTGCAAACCCTTGAAGAGGAAGTGGCGGTTAGCCACGCCGTATACGAGCATCCGGCGACCCGGGAGGACCTCGCTCGATGGAATGCGAAGCTCCTTATGACTTCGCCCATGCCGCAATACAACATCGTCGGCACCGGAGACCCCAGGGACGAGCTGTCCGAGTTTTCGGGCATGCGCGTCAGAGCGACGGGCGGCCTCGGCAAGGCCTTCGAGGCGGTTGGAGCCGTCCCGACCTCCGTTACCGCGACCGAAGCCTACAACGCGATGGAATCGGGCGTCGTCGACACCGTCGCATTCGCGCAGCACGCGCACTTTTCCTTCAGGACCATCGATATTGCCACCTGGTGGACCGAAAACTTGAATCCGGGCACCGTCAACTGCCCCGTGGTCATCAACATCGACGCCTATGAAGCCCTGTCGGACGAGCACAAGGCCGCTCTCGACGGCTCTGTCGACGAGGCCATCCGGCACTACCTCGCCAATTACGGCGCCCTCCTTCAAGATTGGGAACGTATTCTCGAAGAGAAGAACGTGGCGAAAGTCCGTATCTCCGAGGACGAAATCGAAAAGTTCCGCCAAGTCGCCGGACCGATTCTTGACGAGTGGCGCGAAAGGATGATGGGACAAGGAATCCCGGCTCAGGAATTGCTTGACATAGTGCACTCGACTTTGGCTTCGATGCGGTAATTCCGCGGCGCGACGACCGTTCCGGCGCTCCGCCGGGACGGTCGGCAATCCATCTAACGCAAAGGCGGATGACTTGATGGCCGCGAAGCCGCCGTCGCGGATGGAGCGCATTGTCGCCGGCGCCGAGTCCGCTCTGAATCTTTCCAGCGGCATCGTCATTTTCGCTCTAGTTTTCCTGGCCGCTACGAACGTGCTTGCGCGAAAGCTCTTCAACGCGCCCGTGCCGGGCTATATCGACTGGACGGAGCAGTTCATGGCGGTGTTCGCTTTTTTCGGCATCGCCTATTGCCAGTTCCGAGGCAGCCATATCCGCATGGATTTCGTCGTCGCGCGGCTGGCAAGGCGGCGACTTTGGCTTGCCGAAATTCTGGGCGGGGCGCTCATGCTGTTCGTCACGACAGTACTAATCTACGGCAGCTGGTTCCATTTCCTGCGCAGTTTTGATTTCGGGTCGCCTTTCTGGAGCCGTGACAGCTCGATCGATATCGCTCTTCCGCTTTGGCCGGCAAAGCTAATCGTGCCGCTCGCCCTTCTGTTGCTTTGGCTTAGGCTTGTCTTGCAGTTGAGGGCATTTTGCCTAGCATTCCTATCCAATTCGGAAACGGCAATCGGCGTTCCCTCGATTTTGGATCCCGCATCGCAAGCCGCCCAGGAAGCCGATACCGTAAAGGGCGCGGAGAGTGGATAGCCTATTTGACGTCAGGGCGCTTCTCGAAAGCGTCGACGCGTTTACGGTTTCGCTTTGGCTGTCCGGTCTCTTGCTGGTCCTGGTCGTTGTCGGAGTGCGAGTCGCCTTCGCCACGGCCTTCGTCGGCTTCTTGGGATTGTGCATGTTTTTCATGCAGAAACAGGGATTCGAGCGCGGATTCTTGACGGCTGCGAAGCTTACCGGGCAGATACCGCACTCGAAAACGACGACGTACGCACTGTCGCTGATTCCGACATTCATACTTATCGGCTACCTCGCCTATTTCGCCGGCCTCACCGGACAGCTGTTCGAGGCTGCGAAGCGATGGCTGGGGTGGCTGCCCGGCGGCCTCGGCGTCGCGACGGTTTTCGCGACGGCCGGATTCGCCGCCGTGTCGGGAGCGTCCGTCGCCACGTCGGCGGTTTTCGCGCGGATCGCGATTCCGGAAATGCTGCGCCTGAATTACGACCGGCGCTTCGCCGCCGGAGTGGTCGCGGCCGGCGGCACCCTCGCCTCGCTCATTCCGCCATCCGCGATACTTGTGATTTACGCGATTATCGTCGAGCAATCGGTTGGGAAGCTACTTCTGGCCGGTTTTATTCCCGGCGCCGTTTCCGCCGTGATCTACGGCCTGCTGGTAATTTGCCTCGCGACCGCAAGGAAGGATCTGGGCCCCTCTGTCGGCGGATACTCCTGGAAATCCAAATTCCAGAGCCTGCCGGGAACGCTGCCGATCCTGGCTGTCGTCCTGATAATCATCTATTCGATCTACTTCGGATGGGCGACCCCGACCGAGGCCGGCTCGCTCGGCGCATTTATCGTCCTGGTGATAGCGCTTCGCCGAGGCATGAAATGGACTCAGCTTCGAGGCGCATTGATAGAGGCGGCTAAACTCACCGCCATGATCTTTACGATGATCTGGGGCGTTCTAATTTATGTTCGGTATCTCGGCTTTGCCAACCTTCCCAATGCCTTCTCCGAATGGATTGGTAGCCTGGACCAGCCGCCCTTGCTTACATTGATTCTGATTTTACTCGTCTATGTTGTCCTTGGCATGTTCATGGATGCAATCGGCATGCTGATATTGACGCTGCCCGTTGCGTTTCCGGCCGTCATTGCGCTTAACGGAGGCCCGGACGTTTCGCGCGAAGCGTCCGCGCTAGGCATGAGTGCGGAGGAATGCGCGATCTGGTTCGGGATAATCGTCGTAAAGATGGCGGAGCTTTGCCTTATTACGCCGCCGATCGGGCTGAATTGCTTTGTTGTCGCCGGCGTAACGAAGGAAACGGGCAATGCGATTCCGGCCGAGGACGTATTTAGAGGCGCATCTCCCTTTTTCATCGCGGATGTCGTCACGGTCGGCGTGCTCATTGCCTTTCCCGGAATTGTTCTTTGGCTACCGGGCTTGCTATGATGGCAGCCTAACGAAACGGCCGCCGGGAGTTCGTTCGCGGATTCTGCCGGCCTGAAACGAGCAAGCAAAGTGAATATTCAGATAAACCCTAGCATTGCGGATTCAATGTCGCCTCCGGTCATGGAAGCGCGGCGCTGGCTGGATGAAACACCCGTAAACAGCCGATATCCTCTTATCAATCTGTCCCAGGCGGCGCCGGTCGCCCCTCCCCCGCCCCAGCTGATCGAAGCGATGGCTGAAGCGATGTCGAACGATCCCGCCTCGCATTTCTACGGGCCCGTGCTCGGGCTGCCGGAATTGCGAGCGGAAATTGCCGATATGTGGGGCAAGTACTATCGCGGCGAAATCTCGCCGAGCCAGGTCGCCGTCACGTCCGGATGCAACCAGGCATTCACGGCTGCGATTTCCGCCGTGGCTCGGGCGGGCGACGCCGTCGTGCTTCCGATTCCCTGGTACTTCAACCACAAGATGTGGCTCGACATGATGGGAATAGAATCCCGACTGCTTGAGACCGGCGACGACCTGATACCGTGCCCGGAAAAGGCAAAGTCCATTCTGTCTCCCAATGTAAAGGCGATCGTGCTGGTATCGCCTAACAATCCGACGGGAATCGAATATCCGTCAAGGGTCGTCGAAGACTTTTACAGGCTCGCGAGCGAGAGGGGCGTGGCGCTGATCCTGGATGAAACCTATCGCGATTTTGATTCGCGCAGCGCGGCTCCACATTCCCTATTTGCCAACAACGGCTGGGACTCGGCTTTCATCCACCTTTATTCCTTTTCGAAGGCCTATCGCCTGACCGGGCACCGGGTCGGAGCCATGATAGCGGCGGAAAAAATCCTGGCGGAAGCAGAGAAGTTTCTCGACACGGTGTCGATTTGCCCCAATCAGCTTGGCCAGAGGGCGGCGCTTTACGGCTTGCGGCATCTAGGTCCATGGCTTGCGGAGGAGCGCAGGGAAATTCTTCGCCGCAAGACCGCAATGACAAGGGAATTCGAAAGCCTGCCCGGATGGCATCTAAAGGGATGCGGAGCGTATTTCGCCTATGCCGAGCACCCCTTCGAAGAAGAATCGAAAAGCGTCGTGCGGCGCATGCTTGCCGAAATTGGCATACTCGCCCTGCCCGGCTCGATGTTCGTGCCTCCTTCCTTAAGCCGGTCCGGTAGAAAGCCCATCCGATTCGCGTTCGCCAACAGCGATGTGGACGGCATCCGGGAAATGTTTGAGAGACTTAAAAAATTCTAGAAACGACTCTATTCAGCGGCAGCGGTTCGTACACGCGGCGGTTTCATGTCGCGAAGTCGTTTGCGCTTCTTAAATCGGCCCTAACGCTGCGACTATTGACAATATCGTCCTGCGTTCGGTGCTTCGCATGCAAAATGCCGGATTTCGGGCAAAGAAGAGGACTCTGCAGCGCAGGTTCAGTTTAAGCTGCTCTGTTTGTTAGATAACCGCCTCATGAATGCCCCTTTTATCGCTAGGAAAAGGCGTTCGCGAGGGATATTCACAGACCGGCTTGCCGGCAGGTTTGCGAACCATGTTCTCCTTGATCGGCGGCAGCGTCAGGATCCCCTGCGCCTCCAGCGTCTCGAGCATGGCCAGGCAGGCCTTGATCTTGTCGTCGCCCTTTTTGGTGCGCCAGTTGAGATGCTCGCAGATGGTGCGGGCGAGGTCGTTGCGGCTGGAATGCGTGATGTTCTCGACCGTCCACTTGACGTCCTCGAGCTGCCGGCGGTTCACCCGGCGTCCCGAGAAGGTGGTCACTGGCAGCTTTGCGATGTCTGTATCCATGCCGACGCTCCGAATCGGTCGAACGCAATCATGCCGATGCGCGGCAGCATGTCAAGCGATTTTTTTTCAAAATTTCGGAAACAGACAAAAAATTTTGCTTGACTGAAAAATCGGGCGGCTGAAACGGCTAAAAAAATTTTGGGATCAACCGCTGCGGATAACCGAAGGCCATTGCCTCGCGGGGTTCCGGTTGCTGCGTGCGCAGCGTCGTGCAGGGCTTCCCGTGTTGCTGCTTTCTTCATATTCCATGCGTGCTGGCGCCAGTACCCCGGCGGAAGCAGGTCGGTGCATGCATCGCTCTCTTCCCGGCCCGCCTTCGGCCTTCCCCTAGGCAGCGGAGGGTCGGCTTCCGCATTAGCTTGTTTCGAGGCCTGCTCGGCGTTCACTTCGCGTTCCGGCCCGCATGGTCGCTGAACTGCCCAAGGCAGTCCTTTGACACCGAGTGCTTCAATCCATGTCGCTGCCTCCACGAACCGCCCGGCTGCTACTAGCTGGAGCGATAGTTACTAGGCGGGATTCGCACCCGCTAGAAGAAAGCGCCTTTACACGGCGCACGCTCGACCGAACGCTTACAGTTCCGTCTAGTTGTCCAATTCGCCACATGGTCTTCAGTCGAGTTTGACCTGCTCCCCTCGAAGTTCGCGATTATCAATCAGCTCTGTTCAGGGTTTGATGTGACGTGCTACCCAACGTGCCCTCGGCCGTTGACAGAGCTTCCGGGGATTGTAACGGCCAAAAACTGCAGATTACGGATGGTCCAGTCCAGGATGCTCTCGTCGCTGCATCAGCAAGGACCCCAATTGTGTGGTACCAGAAAAATCCAGCAATCCAATCACTGCTTCCACTCAGACTCCAACCACATGAAGACCTCCGTTGCGACGCAGAACGCCAACTGGCAGCGGAGCAATATCCGTTTCGCCAACGACAACGTTGGACCCATTTGGTCCGAGATCGACATCTAAACGGCGGCCCTCCGTTGTTTGCGTGCTGTGCAAACGACGGCACAATAGGTCTGCGAGCGCAGGGTCCTCAACCGCGCAAACAATTTGACGTCCGTCGACTAGCAAGGCGGCGAGTACCTCCACGAGCTGCAGTGCCCTGAAGTCGTCAATATGTTGAACTGGATCGTCAAGAAGGAGCATTCTCAGGGGTGTCCAGCCTCGCGAAAGATGGACGGACAACAGGAATGCCAAACCGGCAGCGCGGCGCTGGCCGCTGCTGAAGATAAACTGAGGATTGAGCCCATTACCGACTTTGAGGCTAAGAAATCGGCGAACATCACCCCGGATGCTGTAATCAATGGTGCGCCAATCGGAGTGAGGACGCAGACGCTGGTACAACTCGTTAAGCAAGGGACTGATTTTGGCGAGACGTTCGTCGATTATCTCTGCACTCACCCGTTTTACGCTTCGCTCGATTTCGCGGGCTGCGGTTGCGGCGCTCTGCGATTTGCTGACGGCGTCGGCAAGATTGTCGATCTTGGAGCGGAGCTCAACGATATCTGATTCGATCGACGAAATACGAGATACGGTCTGGGATGCATCCAGGACGTGCAGGGCACGTTCGAGATCGATCAGCAGATCCCGTTCATGACCGAACTCCATTTCGAGACTATCGACATCACCAATAAACCTATGGTCCAAGCCATTCCGATCGAAGAATTCGACATGCGCTTCTTCCTGCGCCCTAAGCCTTTGCTCCGCTTCGGTGTGGGAGCGAACCTGTGCCTCGGTTGTTTCGAGATAGAGCGACGGCTGTCGTGCGCTTTCTCTTGCTGCAGCAACAGCGTCTCGGGCCGCTTGAACGCCGGATGAAAGTGTCGCGATGCGCCGACGCGCGGATTCCAAACCGGCCGAAAACTCCTCCGAAGTCCGATATGCCGCACACAATGGGCAGTGATCGTCATGTAGCCCTAGTCGCTCACCATGCTCGACGAGATGTGTGAGGGATGCAGCGATTGCGTCGGTCTCTTCTTCTTGTGCGAGCCTTTCTTCAGCCTCGGTAACGGCAGCGAAAGCCGCATCCTTTGCCTTTCGCGCGACTTCCCAATCGGTGAGAGCCCCTTGCCTCTCGGCGACCGCTCCCTGGCTGTTAAACGCCTGTTTTTTTATCGCAAGCTCGCGCGCCAACTGCAGCGCTTCACCCATGTGTGCGAGCCGGGTTCGCCGTTCGGCGAGAACCTTTCGACCGCTTTCCAACTGGGAAGTGACATCGGATGATGCATCAGGAATTGTGGCGGAAACTCTTCGCAGCGCAGCCGCAAGATCGCCTGATCGGCTCAATGCAGCTTGGGCTTCAGCTTGTTGCTCGATGCGGTCGAACAGCCTTGATAGTGCGGCAGCATATTTTTCCTCATTGCGCGCATGTGCCTTGTCCGCAGCGACTACGACTTCCTTGGCCCTGGCCGCGGATTCCGTGTCCTCGACTGCCCCAAGAGCTGAGCGGACGAGATCAAATCTCTCGGTTTCGGTCAGGTCGAGACTGAGAGCGGCGATCCATTCGTCTCGGATGATAGATGTCCGCATAAGTTGCCGGAGTGCGTCATCCGGAGCGGGGCCGTCGCATAAGGCGGCGCGGATTTCCTCGAACGTACGATCGGCACCTCTCTCTCTGGATCGCGTGATCGTAAATGGCTTGTCATCATCTGTGAGAAACGAGACAGTGACATAGTGCGAGGCCGGTGTCCCTTCCCCTCGCCACCACAGATAGTCATTGAGGCTTTCTTTTGCCGCTCTTTCGACCGTGTACTTATTGATCGATCCTGTAATGGCGAACTCGACGGCATCACAAAGCGTGCTTTTGCCGACACCGTTTCGTCCGGTAATAATCGTAAATCCGCGACCGAATTCGACCCGTACCTTGTCTCGAAAACCGCGAAATCCGCTCATCTCCAAAAAGTAGATTCTCACGACTCTGCTCCGAGAATTCGCGAAACTTCAATGCTCGAAGTATCGCTTAGGAACGCTGTTACGGCATCCTGCGGCAAGTCCTTTAGTCTAGCGCGAAGTCGATCGTTGAAATTTGACGCGCCCAATGACGGTTTGGAACGAATGGAAATCAGCGGCAGCAGCGCGCGCTCGACATCGCCGGCGCTACGGACAGACTCACGCGCGATCTTGCGGGTGAGCTCGAAGTCTTCATCTATCCTTTGGATCGCGCGAGCTTGGTCAGGAGCTGAATCAGCTGTGAGAAACAAGGAATAGACGTTCCAGGCTTTCGTACCGGCACCGCGCAGTGCAGCCGCATGCCGCGCGAGAACATGTCTTTGCCGCGTCTCCCAATCGTCCAGCAAAGCGCGGGCAGAGTCAAAAACGTGCACAAAGCCTATAAGAGCGGCGCTTTCAAAGCATGTGACCGGCGATGATGTACCGGTTGAAACCCAAGTATCGTAATGGGCATCCCTCAGGACGATTTCTACTTGCGTTGGAATATCCATCAGATGTTTAGCTTCTCCCGCGCACCCTGCACGTCCAGCCATGCCCCAGCAGACCCTGGCCGTACCACGTCAACAGTACGCCGGCCTCGCACGACATTGCTAGGAACTCCAAGGTCGGTGGCGCCCACGGCGACCACAATGTCCGCCGCGATCACCGCCGGGGGCTCCACAAAGCGGGCGCGAAGCGAGCCAAGGATGCTCTCGGCACCGTTAATGACACGCACTACTCGCCCATTCAATTCGTAGCCCTCCTCTTTTTCAATGGCGCCCGATTGCCGCAAAAGAAGATGGAAGAATCCGAGTGCTTCACAGTTGCCTGGACGGATTCTAGTGACGGGTTTGGCGCTGGAGACACCCTCGGCGTCTCTTCGCCATGCATAAAGTGTCTCGCTGTCAAATTCCTCCATTTTGAGCCAGTCGGGATTGCAAGGAGCGCCGGTGTCTTGCTCAAAAACGATTTGACCGGCGGCAAGGACCTGCCGCAGATAATTCGTGGAGAATGCGCGCCTCAGTTCATCAAGGACGTCAGCACCGGAGGCCAGCACATGCTCGAATCGGACATGGTCGGCGTGAGCAATGTTCCAAAGATCAGGAGCCTTCTCTTCCAAGGTGTCGGTAGGGGATAGATCGACGACGGTGACGGATAGCGGTTGCACGTCGACGAGCGCTGCGCCGAGAACCGAATTTAGATAGTCCCAGTCCGACCAAAAGCCCACGACCAGAAGGTCTTTTTGCCTCAGGTTTGCGGCCATCCACGTTTTGCATTTTTCTGTGCGCTCGGCGATCGTCGGATCGCCAAGCTGCGATGGCGCCCAGACCGTCGAAAGTCGATCCCGCTGTGAGCACCCGTGGAACTTGAGCAATGGGCCTCGGAGAGTGGCATCGACTGTAGCCTCGTCGCCATCCAACGATCCGCGAAAATCGGAACCATAGTCCCAAGCACACCTCTCAATAAGCGTGTCTTAGTTGCTGGAAATACCGGCAACGGCGGCTCGGGTGATAAGGAAGTCCGCGATCGCGGCGTGGCCGACATTTGCCGGTCGAACGAAATCCGGCCACGGGACCAAGTGCTCAATGAACACGGACTTTAGTGTGTTCAGGCCAGCAAAATGCTCCGCAAGTGCTTCCAGATCCTCACGCAATGCGAGGTCGCAATTGGGGTCAGATTCGAGTCTGTACTTGTCAAAGCAATTTTCTGCAATCGCTCGTGCGGAGGGCAGGTTGCTTGGTGCGGCCATCGACAGACCAGCTCCGCAAACCACCAGCAAGCGTCCTGCGTTCATGGATGCGAGTAGTCGTGCACTTGTCTCCGGGCTCAAGGCGGATCCTCTCAGTTGGTGAGAAAGTAGCATGGTATATGTCTGCTGACAAACCAATCTTCTGCAAGTGAAACGCTTTGTTCCGATCAACGCCAAAGACTCATCAGTTTTGTCCGCTAAGATACCATCCGGCCTTAGAGTTTGTTCCTAAGGTAGCCATTGGCCCCGAACCATGGTATTCCATCAGGCAAGGAACACCAGATGGAGGCTATCATGGCTTGGACCGAGGCCAATCAGGCAAAGTATAAACGGACGGACGATTGCCGTCAAAACAATCTTACTGATGAGGAATGGTCGCTGATTGAACCCATGATTCCGGCGCAGGGTCGCGTGGGTCGGCCCCGCGAAACGGATCCACGCCGGGTTTTCGACGCGATCCAGTACATGCTGGCGTCAGGTTGCCAGTGGCGCCTGATCCCCGCCTGCT
>MPMP01000012.1 GCA_002238565.1 Albidovulum sp. bin36 | reverse complement strand
CCTCTCGCGCGGTAGCGACATTGCCGGGAATCCTCTCGCAGCGCCGCAAGCGCGAATCTCGGGCGCGGCCCCGCGTTTCGGAGGCAGCCCGGAAGCCCGGCGGCATTCGGTATCCGCTGCCGGGTCTTTCCGAGAGGCACTATCGAATCTTTATGCACGGTCAATGCTCGATCCCGGCGTTCGATACTAGCGTAATTTCCCGGCGTGGGCTCGGAACGAAGTTCGTACGGATTGCGCGATTACGATTCGAGTCTACGAGCTGGACAACCGAATCCCGTGCCTCTTCCAGTTGAGAGCGGCGGCTTGCTCGAAAAACTTGATCCGTACCCTTGGCAAAGGGAATTGGCTGCAAATCAAAATCTACTTCGCAGATAAAATGGATACGCGCGCGGCGAGAATTCCGTCGCGGTCGAGGCAATGCTCCTCTAGTCTCCTGCAACACTCGAATCACTCCCGAAAGCATTCGCCCAGCCTGGAATGGACTGGACGGGCAGGGTTTGGGCACAAGTCGCGTTGTCCGCATGCGAGCGAATTCAGCAACTCTGGAGTTGAGACGGTGGCTCCCTGGGTTGCGGAGCCGCGATGGCAGGTTGCGACATGTAATAATTCGTTGAGAGTACGGCAGCTCAGGACTTGCCTGGCTGCGGAAGCGGCAAGTTAATTGCAAACCCATGTCGCTTGGAACCAAGCAGCTAGGGCAAGAAGCCGCCCTCGTTCGTATCGACGCCATTGCGAGTGAAAGCCGGCATTGCGGAATAGTGTCTCCGGAAACGGAAGTCGCGGAAATTGCCGGCCCGGCTCCGCGTCGGTCAAGCGCGTTCGAAGTATGCTCAGGCCTGCGCAAGAGTCTAGTTTCCGCGGATTCCGGCACGGGTGCGAGCATCGATGCGGTTGTCGGGGCTGACCGAATTTGAGCAACCACATTGAATGAAGCAATTGGCGGTTCCCTCGTTCACGGTTTTTAGGGAACCCCGGCACGATTGCGCAGTCCGTGCGGCGCGCGCTCCGGACAAACGTTCACGGCAGCGTCCAGGGTGTCGGCGGCAGTCGGACAACACGGATCGTCACCGCTCGACCGAACGCTTACGCGGCCGGAGACTGCGAATCGGCTATGTTAGGCAATTGAAGTCGCCTCGGATTTCGCCCGCTCAATTTCCCTGCTGTAGAGTTCGCCGAAGTCGATAGGATCAAGTTTAAGCGGCGGAAACCCTCCTTCGCTAGTTAGATCTTCGACTAGGCGGCGGATATAGGGGAACATCAATTTGGGGCACTCGATGAGCAAAAACGGCTTCAATTGGCCGAGGCTCAAGTTTTCGACAAGGAATCTTCCGCCGTAATCCAGTTCCAGAAGAAAAATTGGCTCTTCCTTATTCGAAGATTTAGCATCGACTTTTAGCACTACGGAAACCGAATAAATATTCGTGCCGCTTTCTTTGGTCGAAATCTGTACATTGAAGCTAATATTCGGAACGCTCGATATGCTTTTTTCGTTTTGAGCCGCGAAATTTTCGAACGACAAATCGCGTACGCATTGGTTCAAGACCTTGACTTTGGGCCGCGCATTGCCGCTAGCGGACGGGTCCGCGCCGTTTGACTTGTTCATTTAGGCAGCTCCCTGTGCGTCTCTCGCGCAAATTTGATTGACCTGTCGGCTCTTCATTTCAAGGCGAAGAATTATTTCCTCGGCGATCCGGTTTATCGTCGTCGACAATCGAATGCGAGCCGTCAACCGTTTGATGTCCGCCGTTCGTCGCGCGGTCCGATCGAAAGTTGTATACGACGGTTTTCTTGGCGATCGCGGCTCCGCCGCGTTTTATGATTTCGCTGCGCACCGAAGGAAAAAGCAATGCGAATCCAATGGCATCGGTAAAGAATCCTGGCGTTAGCAATAGCAGTCCCGATACGAGAATCAGGAGTCCGTGAATCAATTGCTCTGAAGGATCCTGCGAATTCATAACCGCCGTACGGATTTTCCCAACCGCCATAGAGCCTTGAGAGCGCAGCATGATCGCTCCAAGCGCCGCTGTAGCTACGACCACGGCGAGCGTCGGCCAAAGACCGATCCAGCCGCCTACTTCTATGAACAGCGCGATCTCCAGTATGGGAACAGTCGCTAGGATTAGAAAAAGTGCCATGATTTCCTTTCAGGAAGAAATGCCGCGTATGGTAGACATGGCTGTTTCAATATCATACATAAGAAGAGAAGGGCCCGAAAGAAAGGGTACCAGATTCCAAACGAGGCGAGAATGAATTCTCCGGTTATTCAACTGCTAGTGCTCGCCGGCATTGCGATTTTCTTAATTGTTAAGCTTCGCAGAACGCTGGGCACCAGAGATGGATTTGAAAAGCCGCCGGCGTCGAGAACCGACGACGGATTTTCAAGCAGGCGCGACTTCGAAGTCATCGACGGCGGAGCCGACAGGGACGCCGACGATGATTCGGAGGAACTCGGTCCGACCGATGCGGCGCTGGCGGAAATGAATAGGATTGAAAGAGACTTCACGGTTTCCGATTTTCTTGCCGGAGCCAGGTACGCTTATGAGATGATCGTTGCAGCGTTCGCAGACG
Organism: Albidovulum sp. bin36; assembly: GCA_002238565.1. Classification (GTDB taxonomy): domain Bacteria; phylum Pseudomonadota; class Alphaproteobacteria; order Rhodobacterales; family Rhodobacteraceae; genus JAPPFL01. Next base: position 72,361 of record MPMP01000012.1, on the reverse strand, counting down.
GCGACCTTGAAGAGATCAAGCCATTCCTCTCCAAGGAAGTATTCCAATCTTTCGAAAAAACCGTCGAAACGAGGTCGGAGCAAGGCCGGTTTGTTGAAACGGAATTCCTTGGGTTTAGAGAAACGAAAATTAATTCCGCGTATTTTTGCAAGGAAACGAGAGAAGCCGAGATCAGCGTTCAGTTCGTCGGCGAGCACCGCACTCGGGTTGTCGATGAAACTGGCGAAATCATAGAAGGCGACCAGGAAACAATTTCGAAGCGAACCGACAATTGGACTTTCGCAAGGGTTTTCGGGACCAACGATCCCAACTGGCTACTTGTAGCTACGGGCTAATAAAGCGAATACGAAAAAATCCGCTGCGCTGCGCGCAGGCTAGGGGAGACAATGCGAACCTGAATCCGCTGAGTCGCATTTTGCCCGCTTGGCGACCGGCCTAGAGACTCAGGCTATTAGGTTAGTGTCGCCGCCCGCGGATTTGAATGTTGAGGATAGCAGGCAGGCGGCGAAAATGGCTCGTGAATGCTCCGAGGATGATCTGTCGATCTGGGACAAGTTCGCGAAGAACCTGGAGCCTTTGCATGTCCAGGAATCCGCGAACGTAGCACCGCCGAGAAGTCCTAGAGATCCTAAAATTCAGATGGACGGCCGGGCGCCCCGAAGCGGCGTAGATTATCAGTTTCCGGCGAGGAGGGTCGAATTAGCGGCCAATAATCGCCAGCAGAAATTAAACGCGCGCCGAATGGACAAAAATGTTCGCAACAAATTGGTAAAGGGCAAGATCGAGCCGGACTCCAGAATCGATCTTCATGGAAAAAATAGACGCGAAGCGGAAGCTGCAGTTTCAAGCTTCATAAATTCATCCTACAAAAAGGGGTATAGGCTTGTTCTAGTTATTACCGGGAAAGGGCGGGCGGAATATCGGGATGAAGGATTGGCTCAGCGGGCGGGGGGCGTATTGAAGACCCAGGTAGCCAGGCAGCTATCCGCGCCGCCGCTATCGGAATGCGTTCTGGAATTCGTTCACGCGCATCGAAGGCATGGCGGGGACGGCGCGTACTACGTCTATCTGAAACGCCGAAAACAGGATTGAAGCCGCAAGATCCGATCAGCCCGGAGATTTGCGGCGCTGCCGCCCGAGCTCGCTATTGACGGACGGCAAGCGTGATTCTGTAGCGCCCGCGCTCGAATTCAGCGCCTGCGACGCAGCCGGACAGAAAGGATCCGGCATCGAGATTTATTTTTCCCTCATTCTCGAAATGCGGCCCGAAAAGCTGGGAAGCTACCAATTCGGGCTTTCTGGTTCGCACGAACGTGTGGCCGTGGACGACATTAAGTCTCGGTTGCAGGACAGGTTGGGACAGGAATGGCTCGCGTATCCAGGCCCAATGAAAATCCGACAGCAGATCCCAGGGCTGCGAAAGATGATTGTCCAACGGCCGGTAAGGATCTATGCCCGCGTGCACGAAAAGCAGATTGCCTTCGAAGGCGTGCGAATGCAGGGTTTCCAAAAACTCAATTCTTCGCGTCCCTAGCAAATCTCGAAGAGCCGAAAGAAACGTCCGCGGTTCATTGAAATATCGGAATTCGTCGGCATAGATCCCTTCGACCAGCGAATCCCCGCCATTGCTCAACCAGAGATCGATTTTCGAATCATCGGCGCCTCGGAGAGCTAATTTAAGCATTTGCTCGTGATTGCCCATCAGGCTTCTAGCCGATGCGAATGCGCCCCCGCGGCACTCGATCGCAGCATCGATCGCATCCAGGCTTTCGGGGCCCCTGTCGATCAAGTCGCCGAGAAAGATTATCTTCGTTTCCGCCGCCTCGGCCGGAGGCTCGCGCTCAAATCTCGAAATCAAAGCGCGCATCTGCGCGGCATGGCCGTGCACGTCGCCAATCGCGCAAATCCTGACGCCGATGTCCAGCCCCGTGTCCAGAGGCATCCATTCGCTGTCGTACAGGCCGATGTCCGCCAAAAGGAATCTCCCGGATAATGCGACGGCTCCTGCGGAGCCGCGCGCGACGATGCCTAGGCCAGAGTCCTTTCCACTTCTTCCTTTTCGAAAACTTCGATGAAGTCGCCTTTGCGCATGTTGGCGTAATTTTCGAATGCCATGCCGCATTCCTGGCCCGAACGGACTTCTCGGACTTCATCCTTGAACCGCTTAAGCGTTTTGAGCCGTCCTTCGTGTATAACGACATTGTCTCTTAGAAGGCGAACGCTGGCGGAACGCTTGACAACGCCGTCGACGACAAGGCAGCCGGCGACGTTGCCAACGCCGGAAACCTTGAAAATTTCCCTGATCTCGGCCTGACCGAGGAAATTTTCTCGAATTTCCGTGGCAAGCATGCCCGAAGCGATTGATTTCACGTCTTCGACCAAGTCGTAGATCACGGAGTAGTACTTGAGGTCGATGTTCTTCTGCTGCGCTACGCTGCGCGCCGGCGCGTTCGCTCGTACATTGAAGCCGAATACGATCGCGTTGGAAGCCTCGGCCAATCCGATATCGGTTTCCGTTATGGCGCCGACGCCGGAATGCAGGGTGCGCACGCTGACTTCGTCGTTGCCGATTTTTTCTATGGCTTGCGAAATGGCTTCGGCGGATCCTTGAACATCGGCTTTGACGACCACGCGCAATTCGCTCGCTCCGGCCTTCTTGTTCCCCGCATCGGAAATCAACTGCTCCAGTGACGCGAGTCCGCCGGCGGCCGCGCGTCTCTCTTTCGAAACCTGCAGCCTGTACGCGGCGATTTCTCTCGCCTGCGATTCGTTTTCCACGACGTTTAGCAAATCGCCCGCGGCCGGAGTCCCGTTCAGGCCGAGAACTTCGACCGGAGCGGACGGTCCCGCCGATGCAACTCTCTTGCCGTTGTCGTCGAGCAGAGCCCGCACTTTGCCGCATTGCTCGCCGACGACAAAAATGTCGCCGTTTTTGAGAGTTCCCTTTTGCACCAGTACTGTTGCCACCGGACCTCTGCCGACATCGAGCTTGGCTTCGATAACGGCGCCTTCCGCGACGCGGTCGGGATTAGCCTTGAGCTCCATTAATTCGGTTTGAAGCGAAATCGCCTCGAGGAGGTCGTCGATTCCGTCGCCCGACAATGCGGACAACTCGACATCAAGCACGTCTCCCGATCTTTTTTCGACAATGACGCCGTGGCTGAGCAGCTGGTTGCGCACGCGATCGGCATCCGCATCCGGCCTGTCGCATTTGTTGATCGCGACGATCATCGGAACGTTCGCAGCCTTGGAGTGATTGATCGCCTCGATTGTTTGCGGCATGACCGCGTCGTCGGCGGCAACCACTAGAACTACAATGTCGGTGACTTGAGTGCCGCGCGCTCTCATTGACGTGAATGCGGCGTGGCCGGGAGTATCGAGGAATGTCAAAGTCTGGCCGCTGTCGGTCCTGACCTGGTAGGCGCCGATATGCTGCGTGATTCCGCCAGCCTCGCCGGCGGCGACGCTGGTTTTTCTAATGGAATCCAGAAGCGACGTCTTGCCGTGGTCGACATGGCCCATTACGGTTACGACCGGCGGTCTGGATACCAGCGAATTCGGGTCGTCTTCAATAGTGCCTATGACATCCTCCACGTCCGAATCTGAAACTCGGGCGGCTTTATGGCCAAATTCTTCGATAATCAATTCGGCGGTATCCGCATCGATCGATTGGTTCTGAGTAACCATTATTCCAATGTTCATAAGCGACTTGACGACATCCGCCACTCTTTCGGCCATTCGGTTGGCGAGTTCCTGAACAACTATCGTCTCGGGAAGCTGCACGTCTCTGAAAATCTTTTCCCGTACCAGCGGCCCGTCGCCCTTCGCCTTTCTTTTCTCGCGCTCCTGGCGGCGGCGCAGCGCCGCGAGCGAGCGCTGAACGGACGACTCGTCGTTGAGGGCTTGATTGAGCGTGATCTTTCCGCTTCTCCGACGCGTAGGCTCCCTGCGGTCTCGAGTGACCGGCTGCTCTTTCTCTCGCTTGACTTCCGTCTTCTTGGCGGGAACGACTTTCGGGCTGGCGGCGGGCTTCGGGCTTGCCTCTTCGGGCTTCCGACGCTCCTTTGTTTTTTCGCTTTCGCGGCTCTTTTCTTCGCTTTCCTTCTGGCGCTGCTCTTTCTCTCGAAGCTTCGCTTTGGCTTCCTCCTCCCTTCTCGTTAACTCCCTGGCTTCCTCGAGTTTCTTCCTGCGCACCTCCTCTTCGCGGCGCTGTTCCTCTTTTTCCGTCCTGATTTCCTCGGCGCGCCTTCGCTGCTCCTGCAAAAGCGCCTTGGCGCGCCTCTCCAGTTCAGTCTGCGACAAATCGGAATCGGGCTGCTTCGCGGCGCGGCCGTCATCCATTTGAGCGGCCGCGAGCATGCGCTTGCCGGTCGCAACGGCTTTCGGCGGGGGCGGCGCCGCGACCGCGCTGGCTTTGACGGAAACGCGCTTTCGCCGCTGAACGACATCGACCTCGTTCGGCTTCGTAGCCTTTCGAGCTTGTCGAATTCGAATCGACCCGACCCCGGCCCTGGGATTCAAGGAAAGAGTACCTTTTTTATCTTCGCTCATTCGAACCCCGTTAAACGCGATTAATCCGTCGCCGCGCTTCGCTTGGCACTAAGCCGCATTGCTTTCGGCGCGAAAGCCGGCCAGCCGTCGCGCCTCGTCCGCTACGCGCAGCGTCAGGCGTCCTGCCGCCAGCGCAGCGTGTATTACACGATTCCGCCCGAAGGCGATACCGATTTCCGATGCGGATAGGCAACCAATGCACCCGATGGGTGCCAATTCGCAACTTATTCTTGACTTTTGGCGCGGCGAACCGTCGCTAGCTTGCAGCAATAGCTGGAAATTGCCTGACTTCAGAGCGGCGCGAACTTTTTCGTATCCGGCGACTGCGATGCCGGCTTTTCTCGCCATCGACAGCAATTCGACGACTCTCCGGGCAAGCAGCTCTTCGACATCGTTCGAAAGCGCCGCGGGAATTCTGGCTTTTCCGCCGAAAGCTCGCGCGAATTTGTTTCGCGCGACTGCGCGCTCCAATGATTTTCCGTCAGCGCAAACCCATGCGCCGCGTCCCGGCAGCTTGTTCGCTATGTCCGGAACGACGAATCCAGCCGGGTCGACGACGAATCTTACCATGGATTTTCGCGGCGCCGTTGCGCCGGTAGCGATGCATCTGCGTTCGGGATCCCGGTTCGTCAAATTGTTTCCGTCTCGTTTCAATCGGATTCGTCCGGAAGGCGCGGCTATCCGGCCTGCTCTTCCGGGAAATTCGAAGAGATGTCTTCGTCTTGATCTACTTCCGTCTCGATTGCCGCCGCATCGACAATTCCGACGGCAATGCGCGCCGACATGACGAGAAGCCGCGCCTCTTCGAGAGTTATCTCGCAATTTTCCAATATGCCCCGGTCTCTTACTCTCTTTCCGCCTTCCATGACGTATCCGCCCGCAAGCTCCCAGTCGGCGCAGGTCGCAAAATCATTCAAGGTCAGTATTCCTTCGTCGGCGAGGGTCTCGATCATTTTGGGCGAAAGGCCTTCGAACTCCTCCAATGCTTTTTCCGTGCCGAGTTCTCTTGCGCGATCGAGCGAATTTCTGTTCTGCCGCTCCATATAGCCTATGGCTCGATTTTGCACTTCCTCGGCGATTCCGATGTCAATGCCGTCGATTTCCATCAGCTCCTCGACATCGCATGCCGCCAAGTACTCGATTGAATCGAACCCTTCGCTAACGAGAAGGTGCGCGAACACCTGATCCACGTCGATCGCCTCCATGAGCACGGACATTCTCTCGGCGACATCGGCTTGCCGGCGCTCCATTTCCTGGGCTTCCGTCATGATGGAGATATCCAGGCCCGTCAGCTGGCATGCCAGGCGAACATTCTGCCCTCTGCGGCCGATTGCGAGAGACAGCTGATCTTCCGGCACGACAACTTCGCAGGGAAGCCCGGCCTCGTCGAGAATGACTCGGGAGACCTTCGCCGGCTGCAGGGCGCTGACGATCAGCTCGACGCTGTTTTCGGTCCACGGGATGATATCAATTCGCTCGCCTTGAAGCTCGTTTACAACGGCCTGAACGCGAGATCCTCGCATTCCGACGCAGGCACCGACCGGGTCGATGCTGGAATCATGGGATATAACGGCGATTTTCGCCCTGGATCCCGGGTCGCGGGCAACAGCTTTAATTTCGATAATTTCTTCATAAATTTCGGGCACTTCCAGGCGAAACAGCTCGACCATGAATTCGGGAACCGTTCTCGAAAGAAAAATCTGAGGGCCGCGGGGCTCGCGCCGGACATCCGTTATGAATGCGCGGAGACGGTCGTCGCGCTGATAGTTTTCACGCCCGATCTTTTGCTCGCGCCGGAGCACGGCTTCGCCGCGTCCGATATCGAGAACAATGTTTCCGTACTCTTCGCGGCGCACGATGCCGTTGACAATTGTGCCTTTCCGATCCTTGAATTCTTCGTACTGCCTTTCCCTTTCGGCATCGCGCACCGTCTGCAGCATGACTTGCTTCGCGTTCTGAGCCGCGATCCGCCCAAGCTCGAGCGGCGGCAGTTCTTCGGAAACTTCGTCGCCGACATTCGCGTCGGGATACTTTTCGCGAGCTTCCTCGATATCGATCTCAAGAGCGGGGTTTTCGGGATTTTCCGCAACCGTGCGAATGCGCGTGAGCATCATGTCGCCGGTTCGGCGGTCTATCTTCGCTCGTATGTCCAAATCCGGTCCGTACTGGTGCTTCGCGGCCTTCGCCCATGCCCCCTCCATGGCACTGACGACGATTTCCTGATCGATCATCTTTTCCTGCGCAACAGAGTCCGCGATCTGGAGAAGTTCCAACTTGTTGGCGCTTGCAGCACTCATTTTGCCTCCATTTCCGTAAATTCCATTCTTCAGCCTGACCGCGACCGCGGCTAGTCCACCTCTAGCTCTTGCGCGACCGCCAGCCGAGCTTCCTCCAGCCAAGCGAATTTCAGGCCGATAGTACCTTCCGGGATTTCTATCAAGACTTCGTCGCCGGATGTGCCCTGAAGGACTCCCGAGAAACGCTTTCGGCCATCGATGCCGAAGCTGGTCCCGAGCTTGGCCCGGCAGCCCTTCCACGCGTCGAAGTCCTCCAGTCTCGTAAGCGGCCGGTCGATTCCCGGCGACGAAACTTCCAGTACATATGCGTCCTTGATCGGGTTCTCCATGTCCAGCAATGCGGAAATCTCCCTGGAAATTTCCGCGCATTCATCAATATTGATACCGCCGCCGGGCCTCTCGGCCATGATCTGAAGCGTTTTCGTTACTTTCCCGCTAAATCTGAGGCGAACAAGCGAATACCCCAGTTCATTAATGATTGGCTCTACGAGACCTGCGAGCCGACGGTCAAGATCCGTTTTGGCTACCAGATCGGGCATTCAGCATCCTCTAGCAATCAAAAAACGGGCACGCGGCCCGCTTTCCAATTTTCGGTGGAGGTTCGGGTTTGGACGCCGAACCACCGCTTTTCATCGGCACGTATATACGCGCCGGCGGGCGATTGCAAGCAGCATTCCGGCGTTTTCGATAATTCCGGCCGCGCGGCTCCGAGAGGTCGATTTAAGCCGAATCCGGGCGCCCGCACGGCCCTCCCCGGCGGCGAAATCGGCCCGGGAAGCGGAGTCTTTTAGCTGCCGCCCGTAGAAAACCGCTCGCGGCGCCGCAGCGTTCAATTAGACGGGGGAATCCGGCGGAACCGCATTATGCGGAATACCTTTCCCGCATGTCGGCCACGGAGCGCCGCACAAGCTCGGTCAACACGTCGAAATCTATGTTCTTCAGCCGCGTAATGTAAAGGCAGGACACGGAATGCTTGTGTTTTCCCAGCCTGTCCATCAAATCGCCGTAGGCCGAAAATCCCGGCATGATATAAATCGTGAGAGCCGTTTTTCTAGGCGAGAGGCCGACTAGCATAAAGTGGTGCTCCGACTGGTCGGATCTTCGATACCGGTATCTGCCGAATCCGACTATGCTGTCCCCCCACATTCTGGGGATTTCGCCGGTAACGAGCTTCATCATTTCGACGGCTCTTATCGCATCGCTTCGCCGGCCGGGATTTTCTACCGAGGCGAGAAATTCATCGACATCGGCATCATTCTCTACTGTCTTCATATTTGTCACGGTCCTCGCTAATTCATCCGGACTGCGGCCAAGCCCCGCATGCGGCGCCAGAGTAAATTCTTTCCTCGGCAGCATGCAAGCGTCGATGCGGAAGGCCGGGCCGGCGAGGACTATTCCGAAAATTCGATCTCATGTCTACCTTGCGGCGATAACGGCCTCGACGCGCCGGTTCAATTTTCGACCTTCTTCCGTCGAATTCGCGGTCAGCGGCATTAGAAAGCCGATACCCTCCGCGCTAAGGCGCGACCTGTCGATTCCGTATCGAGCGACCAATCGGTCCAATACCGAAGCGGCGCGCGATTGCGAAACTTTGACATTCGCGCTCATAGATCCCGAATTATCGGTGTGTCCCACAAGAATGATGCTGACATTCGGAAATTCCTTCATGAACATCGCAAGTTCGTTCAGAATGCCGTTAGCATCGTCGCCGAGCTCCGCCGAGCCGGTTTTGAATTCAAGCCCCTCGAGCACGGCCCTGTCGGTTTCAAGCAAATTCCTCGCTAGCGTCGAATGCCCGGCGTCCGAGGTCTCCGGACCCTGGAGAGACGTGGAGACTCGCTGCAGATTTACCGAACGAGCGAACTTTCCCAGCCCGTCCAGCTGCACGAATCCCCGCCTGCCGCTGCGGCTGACCAGCAGCGCCAGAAATTCGGTTTCCGCTCCCGATTCGCGGCTAGCGGAAAGAAAGCGGAAATCTCCGAGATCGACATACATGCCCGGAGGATCCGCAACGTCGTACTCGAACCTGAAATCGAAACTGCCGCATTCGTCGTCCTCGCAGCGAAACAGCAATTCAAATCCGTCGCTTTCAAAGCGTTCCCAGATTGAGTTCAGCAGCGTCAGCGTGGAGGAAACGCCGTCGGCCTGGAATACGATTCGCGAAACGATTCCCTCTTCTCTGACGGCTTCGATTCTGCCTTGCCTGAACGGGCCGACCGGCACCCGGAATGAATCGACTCTTTCCCGAGATCTGGATATTTCCCGGAGCTCCCAAGGGGGCGAGCGAGTTTCGGCAGCTCCGTAGCGCGGCTCCGCAAGCGTAATTGATAGCAACAAGGCCGCTAGTTCAGGTCGAATTCTCATCGCGCCCGATCATGATACTCCGGATTCGGGCGCATGTCGGTCGCAGTCGCGACGCGATTGGTCATGTTGAAAAAGGCGGCGACGGACGCGATATCCCAGATGTCGCGGTCCGAGAAGCCGGCTTCTCTAAGCCCGCGCCGGTCGCATTCTTCGATGTCATGGCTTCTTTCGGTTAGCTTGACCGCAAAATCGAGCATCGCTCGCTGCCTGGCATCCAGGCTTGCCGCTCTGTAGTTGATCGCGACGGCGTCTCCGAATTCGCTGTCGCCGGACAATTCCCGAACAGCCGCCCCGTGCGCGACAACGCAGTAGTAGCAGCGATTGGCCGAGGACACCGCCACTGCGATTAATTCCCGATCCAGCTTTGAAAGGCCGCTATCCCCTAGCATCAAGTCATTGTACAGCGACGTGAATGCGTTGAGCTTTTCAATGCTGAAAGAATACGCCCGCAGCACGTTGGGAACCAGGCCGAGCTTTTCCTCGCAGATTTTGAAATACTTTTCGGTTTCAGGCGGAAGCGGAGACACCGGAGGAAGGTCGAGCGCGGTTGGATTGTCGGTTCCACTGTTCACGGGCGTTCCTTTCCCAAGTAGCCTCGGCGGGCTCGCTCCCGGCGCGAATTCAAGCCGCGTCGCCCGCTACTTCCGGTCAGTCGGCAACCGTCGCATCGGGAAACTTCGCAAGAAACCTTTCCGCGGCGGAATCCACGACCGACGGAACTTCGCCCCTGAAGACGACATTGACCGCGAAGCGACCGTTCACCCTCCGAGGGTAGGACCCGATCGCCAGCGCCGGAAAGTCTTCGGCGATTTTGCCGAGGTCTTCGGCGATTTCGCCTTCAGGGCGAAAAATTTCGACTGATCTTGAACGCAGCGGCCGTCCGCCTTCAAGGCCGGCTATGACTCGGACGGCCATATCTTCGAATATTTTCGGAACGCCCGCCATCACGTGCACGTTTCCGAGGCTGAATCCCGGCGCCGCCGATACCGAATTTTCAATCAGCGACGCGCCTTCGGGAATTCTTGCCATTCTTAGGCGGGAATCGTTGAGATCCACGCCCATTTTTGCGCAGTGCTTCTCGAGAATGTCCAGCGCGTCTTTTCGCACGCCGATGCTCTTGCCGAAAGCGAACGCTATCGAATCCGCGGTTATGTCGTCATGGGTGGGGCCGATGCCCCCGCTGGTAAAGACGTAGTCGTAGGAGTCGCTGAGCGCTCCGGCGGCTTCCGATATCCTGCTCCTGTCGTCCGGCACGACTCGAACCTCGGCAAGATCAATCCCGGCTTCGCTTAGCTTGCGCGCGAGGAAATGCATGTTCGAGTCGCGAGTTCTTCCGGAAAGGATCTCGTCGCCAATCACGAGCATCGCGGCGGTGGGGTTCGGCATGCGCCTGCCTCGGTCAATACTCTTTCGGATGAATCATAGCCGCCTTGAATCCGGAATTCCATAATTAAGTTGGATTCCGGCCCGCAAGGCGGCCGCATCCGCGAATTCACTATTGGCGCGGTCGGTATTCTCAGCGCGCTTCAATTCAGCAGGAGCACGGAATCGGGCCCCCAGCGAACCTTCGCGGCCGTTCCGGGTTCCAGTATCGGCCGGTCGGCGGTGTTCCGCATTGAAAGCGTTAGCGGCTTGCCGATTCCCTCGAGAGCGATCTCGTAGTAGGTCATGTCGCCCAGATACTGCGTGTCGACAACCTTCCCGTTCGCGCGGCGCCCTGGAATTTCGGCATCGTCAAATTCCAGAGTCAGCATTTCCGGCCTGATGCCGGCGGTCAGCCGCGATCCCGAAACGCCGCCGGGAGCCTGGCGCTTCGGAACCTTGACTCTGCCGAGGCCTTCCACCTCCACTTCGTAGCCGCCGGACTCTTCGGCCAGCAGGCGCGCTCCGAGAAAATTCATGACTCCGATGAATTCGCCGACGCGCTTGGTCACGGGCCGTCGGTAAAGTTCGAGCGGGCTGTCGAGCTGCGCGACTTTTCCTTCGAATATCACGGCTATCCGATCCGACATGGTCAGCGCTTCTTCCTGATCGTGGGTAACGAAAACGAAAGTGATGCCCACGGCCCGCTGCAAGTGCCGCAATTCGGTTTGCATCTGCTCGCGCAGCTGGCGGTCGAGGGCGGAAAGCGGCTCGTCGAGCAGAAGCACTTTCGGCTTCAGTATGAGCGCGCGAGCCAGCGCGACCCGCTGTTTCTGACCGCCCGAAAGCGCGTGGGGCTGCCGGTCCTCAAAGCCCGCCAACCCGACCATGTCCAAGGTTTCGGCTACTTGCCGGCGAATTTCGACTCTGGTTCCCTTTCGCGCGTGAAGCCCGTACGCGACGTTTTCGGCAACGTTCAAATGCGGGAATATGGCGTAGCTCTGGAACACCATGTTGGTCGGGCGCCGATTCGGCGGAACTCCGTCCATGGACTTGCCGTCGATGAAAATCTCGCCTTCCGAAGGCTCGTCGAAACCCGCGATCATGCGCAGCAAGGTTGTCTTTCCGCAGCCGGAAGGACCGAGAAGGGAAAAGAATTCGGACTCATGGATTTCCGCCGATACCTCGTCCAGAGCTCTAATGTCGCCGAAGCGCTTGCTAACGCAGTTGATGCGTATCATGGCGTTTCTCACATCAATCCTTTCGCGGCATCCGCTCCCGTCCGCCGGATGCTGCTGCGCCGCAAGAACTCCGCGGTCGCCAGGAGCGTCAGCGACGCCGCGAGGAGAACCGTGCCGACGGCCATCAGGGTAGGAATCTTTTGCGGGAATCTCAGCTGTCCCCAGATATAGATCGGAAGCGTCGTTTCGTTTCCGGCAAGGAAAAAGGCGATGATGAATTCATCGAGAGAAATCGTGAATGACACAAGCAGGCTAGCCAGAACTCCCGGCAGCACCAGCGGCAGGGTTATAAGCCGAAACGTGTCGAATCGCGAGCGGCCGAGGTCGATAGAAGCCTCTTCCAGGCTGTTGTCCAGATTCTGGAACGCAGATCCAAGAATCGCCGCGGAAAAGGGCGTGCAGATCAGGACATGACCTAGAATGATCGTAAATAACGACAATTCCATGCCCAGCTGGAGTATCGCAACCAGCAGCGAAACGCCGACAATGATTTCCGGCAGGACGAGAGGCGTCATGACCAGGCCCATGATTCCGGCCTTGGCGGGAAACTTGTAGCGCGTGGCGGCTCTTGCCGCGAATGTGCCGAGCGCCGTCGCCAGAACCGCGGTTGTCATCGCGATGAACAGGCTGTTGAGAGTTGCGTCGTGAAGCGCGTCGGCTCCTAGGATTTGGCGGAACCATTCCAGCGTAAAACCGCTCAGCGGAAACGCAATGATCTTGCTATCGTTAAATGCGAATACCGGCAGGAGGATGGCGGGCGCATAAAGAAATACAAGGAAGGCGGCCGCGTAGACGGCAAGCGCTCCCGACTTTCGGCGCATTAGGCGCGGCTCCGTATGTAGCGGCGATTCAGCCAGAGGAAGATGATCGAAATAATCGTAACGATGAGCATTGCCGAAATTGCGAGCGCGGCTCCCAGCGGGGCATTGTTGGCCTTCTTGAATTGCAGCTCGATCATGTTCGCGATCAGGAGGCCGTTGGGTCCGCCGACAAGCCTCGGGGTGACGTAGTCTCCGATCGTGGGAATGAACACGATGACGGCGGCGGCCAGGACGCCCGGCATGGCAAGCGGGAGAGTGACGCGGAAAAATCGCCGAACGGGACCGTCGCCGAGATCCTCGGACGCCTCAAGCAGGGATCGATCGATTCTCTCGAGGGCGACGAATATCGGAAGAATGGCGAACGGGGCCCAGGCATGGCTGAGCGTCAGAATCACGGCATTCTGGTTGTACAGGATGAATGTCAGCGGCTCCTCGATCAATCCGAGCCCCATAAGCGACCCGTTGACGACGCCGTTGTATCCCAAAATCACTTTCCAAAGGAAAATCCTCATCAAATAGCTGGTCCAAAACGGAATCGTGATCAGGAAAATCCAAAGAGTCTTGCGCCTAGGGGACACGCGGAAGGATACGTAGTACGCTATCGGAAATGAAAGAATTACGGTTGCAGCCGTAACCAGCGCCGACACTTTGAGCGAACGAAGCATCAAGGCCTGGTAAATGGCTTCCGTCCATGCGGTCTTGTAGTTGTTCCAGGTCGGCGTGCGGTCGAGAGTAAGGTAGTCCTGGGTCCAGAAGCTGAACAGTACGACAGCGGCAAGCGGCGCCGCCAGCATGGTTAGAGCGTAGAGGAAAGGCGGGCTAGCCAGCGCAAGGCCGCGGAAGGCCTCGGATCGGCGCCATTTGGCAAATCTACTCGAGTTCGGCATGCTGCTGCTTCAATATGTCGTCAATCTCTTTCTCGTCCGCCGGGGGGCCGTTTCCGCAAGCTGTCGCGGGGGCGCCGGTTCGCGAAGTCGATCGCGATATGCCGCGGTTCTGCGCTCGGAGCCTGAATGCAGCGCGCCGTCGCAGGCGGGAAGATTTGGCGGCTTCACCGCTCCGGACATCCGGATGCCCGTCCTCGTCCGACGACGGTCCGCGCCGGGCTAAACGGCGCCCTCTCGGGCGAGATCGTCCGAAACCCGGCGAATGGCTTTGCCGAGAGTATCCGCGATAAAATCGACTTGGCTCCGCGTAAGCACGAGCGGCGGCGACATAACGTTCAAATGTCCGAGCGGGCGGACGATCAGGCCGAGCTCTTCGCAAACGCTCGTAATCCTCTTGCCGATATTGATGTCTGCAGGAAACAGTTCCTTGGTTTCCTTGTTCCTAACGTTCTCTATGCACATCATCATTTTACGTCCGCGAACGTCGCCGACGATCGGCAGCTCGAGAAGCTCCCGCAGCTGCTGTTCAAAGTAGGCTCCGACGCTCTTAGCGTTTTCGAGAATTCCTTCGCTCTCGAGGATTTCGATGTTCTTCAATGCGGCCGCGCAGCAGACGGGATGGCCTGAATAGGTGAAGCCGCTCGTATAGGCCCGGTCGCGGTCTCCCGTGGAAATGACATCGTGAATGCGCTCGGAATAAATCGTCGCGCCGATCGGAAGGTAGCCGGACGACAAGCCTTTGGCGGAGCAAATAATGTCGGGCACGATGCCGAATTCGGATTCGGACGCGAACCAGTGCCCTAGGCGCCCGAACGCTGTGACTACCTCGTCTGAAACGAAAAGGATTTCGTGCTTGCGGCAAACTTGCCACATGCGCTCCATGTAGCCGTCGGGCGGCACGATGACTCCGCCCGCTCCCATGATCGGCTCCGCGAAAAACGCTCCCAGGCGTTCCGCGCCGATCTCGGCGATCTTGGCCTCGAACTCGTCCACGAGCCAGTCGACGAATTCGTCCTCGGGCACGCCGTCCGGGCGACGGTATGCGTTCGGCGCGGAAACGTGGTGCACGGTGTCCGTCAGGTAGCGGAATTCCGGAGCCCTGTCTCCTTGCCGCTTTCCGAGCGACATGGCCGCGAAGGTGGAGCCGTGATAGGCGTTTTCTCGAGCGATGACGTGCGATTTTCCGGGCCGTCCCGCGCAGCTCTGGTAGAATTGCACGAGGCGGAACGCGCTGTCGACGGCGGTGGAGCCGCCCGTGGAGAACATGACGCGCTCAAGCCCGCTCGGCGCGAGCTCCGCGATTTTCGCAGCAAGAAGAGCCGCCGGCCCGTTCGTCATGTCGACGAATGTCGAGGCGTAGGCGAGCTTCCGCACCTGCTCGGATATGGCCTCGGCCATGTCGTCGCGCCCGAGGCCGATATTGGTGCACCAAAGGCCGCCGACGGCATCAAGATATCGCTTTCCGCTCGAGTCCTCCAGAAAGCACCCGCTGCCGGCCGACACGACCATTTGCGCCCCTTCGGTTCGAAAGCTGTCGAAATGCGTCCATGGATGAAGGCTATGGTCGCGGTCGCATTCCCAGGCGCGTTCCGTTGCAACGGCCGTGGATCCCTCTGTCATTCTATTCGCTCCCGGCAAAATTCGCTTCGAGTGGCACCGCCGCCGCCGCCGCTTCGCGGCAGTGGCGGCTGCGCGGCCCGCGCAATGGACTTCGCAAGCCGCGCCGCGAAGCCGTCGGCTAGAAGCCGGCTTTGATTACTTCGAATTCGGCGATCATTCTTTCGCGCAAATTATGATCCATCGGCACCTGGGACAGTACCGGCACACTGACTTCGCCCAAGCCTACATTGATCGCGTCGTCGCCGAGATCGGCCATAGCGGTAGCGTTTCCGTGGCCGTATCCCCACACATTCACAAGGTAGTCCGCAACGCGCGGCTCCATCCAGGCATTTATGAAGTCGTAGGCCTTCGCTTCGTCGTTGGCTTGATTGGAAACGTTGGCGTAGCCGCAGAACCAGTCCGAAGATCCTTCGATCGTTTCCCTGTTTGAAACCACGTTGTGCCCGTCCGCCGACATGGTAACGGCGGTTTCGTTCCACGCCCAGGAAATCAGCACTTCGCCGCTGCCCATCAATTGGGCCAGCTCGGCTCCGTCCACCCAATAGGCGCGAACGTTTTGGTGCGCTTGCCTTAGCCAGTCGGAAGCCTTCTGAAAGTCCTCCTCGGTGGCCTTTGTCCAATCCGTCTGTCCGACCGCGAGGTATGCCAGGGCGTAGGCATCGTCGACATTGTCGCCGATCGACACGCGTCCGGCGTATTCCGGGTCCAGGAACACCTGCAGGCTCTGCACTTCCGATTCGTCGACCAAATCCGCCCTGTAGGTCAGGGAAGTCGTTCCCCAGTCGGCCGGCACCAGATAGTAGCCGTCGTCGAAATTGAATGCCTCCTTGACGGCTGCGTTCACGTCGTCCCATCGCTCGATTCTGCTCGGATCGAACGGCTCGATAACGCCGGCTTCCCGCCATTTGGAAACCGACTGCGAGCATGGATGCGCCAAATCGGCCTTGAAGCCGGCTCTAAGTTTCTGAAAAGCCTCCTCTTCTTCTCCGAACATAGAGAATGACGGCATATCTCCGTGCTTTTCGATGTAGCCCGGAAAGAGAAATTCATCATCGTACGACGGCCAGTCCAGTACCACTAGGCCCTCGTCCGCCGCCCAGGCCGACGATGCGGCCAGAATCGCTGCGCCTGCCGCAACATTCCTAATTCCTGAATTCATTTAACATTCGCCTCCGTTTTCAATTTTCCAATTGGGATCTTTGCCAGCTTGTCTTCGATACGACGCTTACCCGAACGAAATTCACTCAGGCAATTACGATAGCATTGCGCCGATAATCAACGCAACCGCAATCCGGGCGCTAATGGCCAAGGTATAGTCGCCGACGATCGCCCGCAGGCGGCAGGCAAGCGGGATTCACCAAGTCGCTTCAGCCGCTCGCCATGGAATATTCGACGGAACGCCCGCTCGCGCCAAAGATCCGTGCAAGGATTCGCCCGGCATGGACCGCGCGAGAATGCGGCGCGCTTCGATTAGCGCTTCCAGATCGACGCCGGTATCGAATCCCTGTCTTTCGCAGAGAAACACGAGATCTTCGATCGAGACGTTCCCGGTTGCGCCCGGCGCGAAAGGGCAGCCTCCCAAGCCGCCGAGAGTGCCGTCCAAAATTCCTACGCCTTCGTCCAGAGCGGCGGCCGCGTTCGCGATGCCGGTGCCCCGAGTATCATGCAGATGAATTATCAGGGGAATGCCGGGCAGGGCGCGAGTCGCCATCCGGCACAATTGCCGAACCTGGCGCGGCCCAGCGAAGCCAACCGTATCCGCCAGCCCGATGACTTCCGCGCCGGCCTCGGCGCAGGCAACGGCGACGCGGATCACGTCCTCGGGGTCGACGGCGCCCGAGATGGAGCACCCGAACGCCATCGAGATCGCGGCATTTACGGTGGCGGCGGAATTAGCCGCGTTTCTTTCGCTGCAGGCATGCCGAACCAGGTCGATGCTCGCTTCCCTGCCTCGCCGGATGTTGGCGAGGCTGTGTTCATCCGTCGAGGAAACGACAAGCACGATTTCGTCGACCCGCGTCGCGAGGGCGTCCCGAACGGCGCGCTCGTTCATGGTCAAGGCCGAAGACTTCGCGCCGGGAAGCCGCGCGACGGCATCGATCAGTTCCCGGATATCGGCAAATTGGGGATATCGGTCGCGCGGCAGGAACGAGCCGACTTCGAAGTGCCTGATACCGGCATTGCATTCGCGTTCGATCCATTCAATCTTGTCTTCGGTCGACGGCCACGAAGCAGTAAGCTGAAGCCCGTCTCGAAGTCCGAGTTCGCGCAGGCAAATTTTGCCTTCCGGATAAAGGATTCCAGGATTCATTTTTCCTCTCCGCATTCGCGTTTCCCCGACGCGCGCCTTATGGCTTCGCCGTCCAGCCCGAGGCCGCCAAGAATCTCGCGAGTGTGGGCGCCAAGCGCGGGAACGTCCATATCGCCGCGACCGGCGAGTCCGTCCACTTCGTAGGGCATGCCCGGGGCTGAAAAGGCCGAGCCGCCCTCCAAGTTCGAAACTATCAGTCCGCCTTCGCGGTTGACATGCGGGTCATCGTACATTTCGGACGGTTTCGCGATAGGGGCGAAGGGGATTCTCTGCTGCTCGAATAGCTTTGAAAGCTCGCTCGAGTCTTTTTCCGCGACGGCTCGCCGGATTATCGGCATCGTCCAGGTTCGAGCTTCAATTTGAGCGACTTTCGTTTGCAGGCCCGGGTGGGCGAGGAACTCCTCGAGGCCGAGCAGACGGCAAAATTTCTCCCACTGGCCTTCGGTTACGACGCCAATGAACATGTCGACTCCATCGCCGGTTTGAAAGACATCGTATACGGGCCAGGAGAAAATCTTGTCGGGCATCGGCGGCGGCTCGATGCCGGTCAACGCGAATTGCACCATGTGCTGGGCAACCAGCAGGAGGCTGTTCTCGAACAGCCCGACCCTGAACTCGCGCCCTTCGCCGGTCGCATCTCGCTCGCGAAGAGCGCCCAGCACTCCGCAGGCGCCGAATAGGCCGGCCATTATGTCGTTTGCCGAGGATCCAACGCGTAGCGGCCGCCCTTGCGGCCCGGTCATATACGCCAGGCCCGTGGCCATTTGCACGACTTCGTCAAGTGCGGGCCGATGCTCGTAGGGGCCACGAAGAAATCCCTTGCAAGACACGAAAATCAGCTTCGGGAATTTCCGCCTGAGGTCGTCCGGGCGTATCCCCATGCGGTCCAGCGAAGCGTCCCGGAAATTTTCGACTAGGACATCCGACGTGCCGACCAGGGCGTAAAGAGCCTCTTTGCCCTCGCTTGTCTCGATATCGACCTGAACGGATTTCTTCCCCCGATTGAACAACGGAAAAAAGGATGCGCCCATGCCCGTCAGTCTTCGCGTCTTGTCGCCGCTCGGAGGCTCGACTTTAATCACTTCGGCGCCGAGAAACGCCAAAAACATGCCGCAGGACGGCCCCATTATCATATGGCTGAGCTCTACCGCCCTAATGCCATGCAAAGGCTTGAATTCACGCATAATAAATTTTCCCGCCCGACGAGCGAGTCGGCAGCTACAGAAAAACAGGTCGAATGTGAACCGCCAGAGAGACTCGCCAGGCAATGTTCAAAAGCAAGACGATCCGGACCGCAACAGGCAAAGTCCTGCGCAGTTCGGCATCGGCGCTGAATTCCTTGCATGATCCCGGCTGCGTTGTCCCAATCCCGGCTCGCTTCCGTTGCGAAACGAGCCGCGGCAAAAAAGTTTGAAGCGTTCCGATCATTTAGCCCCGATCAGGAAATATCCGGTCGAATTGCAGGCGGAGAATGCCTGGCTGAAGCTTCAGGGACGTTCCGGCTGTCGGGGCTGAAGCGCCGAGAACTGAAAATGCAGCTTGTATCCCCTACTTCGGTGGTTCACTGAACATCGAATGGAATCCAGGCATTTCAACGATGCAAGTCAATCTAATTTCGTGGGCCGTATTAATTTCTCTGGGCGCGGTTTGGGGGCTGTCGATGCCGATAACTCGGATAGCGGTATCCTCCGGCCATCAGCAGTTCGGCCTGCTTTTCTGGCAGTCGGTATTTTCTTGCGTCGCGCTTGGACTGTTCCTTTTATTTCAAGGCGGATTTCGCGGGCTTGACCGGCGCAGGCTCGCAAGGAGCGTATTCATCGCCGTCGCGGGCACGATTCTACCTGGGTTTTGCGCCTACAAGGCGGCCTATCATCTGCCGGCCGGCGTAATGTCGATAATAATTTCGCTGGTTCCAATGATGGCATTTCCGATCGCCCTCGCGATAGGCCTGGAAAAATTTCAAGCGATGCGCTTGCTTGGAATTCTCTTCGGAGCGGCTGCGATTCTTCTTATGCTTGGCCCCGATTCCAGCTTGCCCGATCCGAATGCCGCGATATTTGTTCTCGTCGCTGCCGGAGCATCGATCTGTTACGGAATCGAAGCCAACTTCATCGGTAAATTCGGCACATCAGGCCTTAGCCCGGTGGAAATCCTATTCTGGGCTTCGCTGTTTAGCGCGATCATATGCGGGCCGCTCGCTCTGCTATCGGGACATTGGGTTGACCTGACGGCAGCCTGGCAGGGGCCGGAATTCGCGTTGCTGGCATTGTCGATCCTAAATGCTTTCGGCTATTCTTCCTATGTGTGGCTGGTTGGCTACGCCGGGTCGGTGTTTTCAGCGCAGGTCGCGTACTTGGTAACTCTTTTCGGCGTTCTCTGGTCGATATTCCTGCTCCAGGAACAGTATTCGGGATGGATTTGGGCATCGCTGGTGCTCATGTTGATTGGGCTTTTCCTAGTCAGGCCGAGACGGTTCCGGTCGGGCGCTGGCGCAGTCTGAGTCCAAGGCTCCAATGCATCGGAATTCCGACTAGGGGCGGTCGCGCCGGCATGGCATCCGCCGGAGCAAGCCGGCAGCATGCAGGTGGATCGAATGCGCCGAGAAAAACGGCAATGCCGCCGGAGCAGCGGCAATCCTTGAAAGGCGCAAGAAAATTTAGGCAATTTCCCGATTGCGAACTAATTTCTCGCGCAAGGCGAAGTTCCCGCCGGCGCCTCCGGCCGAACGTCTTGCTTCCCTCTGTCAACGACAGAGTAAAATGCGCGGAATCCAGAATTCGCGGATCCGAAATCGATTGTTTTTCGAATTTGATGTTCTCAGCGGACTTGCCGGGCTACGACTTCCAATGCGAAGCATTGCGATCCGACACGGGAGCGGCCTACGGCTGCCGCCCATGCTATTTGAAGCGATAGCGAACTCCGGCTCCTGCCGATTGGCGAGCAATCATGTTAGTCGATGGGTCGAGACGGCGTATCAATAGCAGCCGTCCCGGCAATCGGTCTTCGCGCAGGCGAGCAATGGCCGACCTAGTGCTTGGCATTTCCTTGATCGGCAAGCCGAAGGCGGCGGCCGCTGAGCGCGGGGCCTGTTGCCGCAGTTCGATTCAGGTTCTGCAGATGCTTTTCATTCGGGCAAGGATGTCGACGCCTTGCTGATAGTAAAAGTACAGCAGGTCGATGAAGATCCAGTTTTCGGCTAGGAAGTCGCCATCCCTTCTGTAAATGTCCACGACGCGCATATCCGCAGTTCCGGCGGTCGCCGGAAACCCCATGAATCCGCCGGATGGCTTCATCGTCAGATTGGGCCAGCCGAAAAATCCACCGTAATTTCCTTCCGAAAACCGGCATTTGTGGCCATTGAATACGATTTCGTCCAATCCGGACCTGAACGGCCCCTGATGTTGCTCCTGATAGCGCGGGATCGTATAGGCGGCGCCGATACCGGTCGGTCCGAACCAGATCATGTCCTGATGCCAGGTTGCCGCCAATTCGTTTTTCGGGGATTCCATTCCGGAAGACGTCAAGTCGTCGATCATGCGATGGATCAAATCCATCGTCTTCCCCGTCTCGTCGGGATCCTGTTCGTCGTAGAGTAGGCCGTCGTGGGTTTTCGGGCCGGGCGTCAGGAACCAGGCGCCTGTTTCCGCGGGGAAGGGATTTACGCCTGCTTGGCGCATTACGCTCGGGATGTCAAAGAACAAGGCGGTCTGTTCGATAATCCCGGAATCTATTTTGTGGAATTCGACGAATCTCAGAAAGGCCATCTTTCCGGTCGAAGGGATTCCGAGCCAGTCCTCGTCGAATAGACCGAGCATGTGGCCCATGCAGCAGACCCAAGTGCCGCCGACATCCTCGATAACGTTGTTCCCGGCCATAAAAACGTCGGGCCGTCTCTGGATTGAGGTGAACGCCTTTCGAAAAGGCTTCCAAAACCTCTCGGCGACCTCCTGCGGATCGGATATCTCGTTAAAGGGATGCAGGCCGCGCCAAAAATAGTTCTTTCCGGCATACGCTTCGATCGTCGCGGCAAGATCGTTCGGCGATGCGGCGTCTAGTTCTGCGTAGTAATCCAGAACGAGCTTCTTGTTTTGCTGAAAGTCGGCCATGCTTCCCATCCCGAGCAGTGCTTGCAATGGCTTCAAGGACGCCATTGATGCTTTAATCCAGTGGTTTCAACGAATTTCCACCGGAAATTTCGCAGGCTGGCATATTGTTCAGTTACGCTTGAAAAGCAACAGGATTCCGCTTCGGGGAAAGCAATCCGGTCAATCCCGAACTTTGATGCGGCGCAACGCGCATTTTGATCGAGTTGAGGATCGCGGGCCGAAGCAAAGCAGGGTCGGAGTAGGGGGCCGCCTGCTCCCGACCCGAGCATGAGCGATCGGGCGAGGAGCATAGCGCCATCATGACTATACTGCTTCGTCGGTCGGAATCGAGCGATTGGCCGGGCGAGGCCGGTTTCTAGATTCGGAACTCGGCCGGCGGTTCGCGGGTCGACGATCGACAACCGATCTCGGCATCGGGAATGTGCGGGCGCGCCCAAGCCAGTTCTTCGCCAGCTCGGGGCGGGGGATTCGGGGACTGCCTTGAGATAAACCGACTCGAGGCTCCGTCGAGCGAATTTTCAAGATTATCGGCGAATCGCCGAATCGCCTTCATCGAGCATGGCGGATCTTGCGGAGAGGAATTCGGCTCGGCCGCTCATCTCCGCAATCCGAAAATCCTATAGGCTAATTGCATGGCTATAGGGCCCTGATTTCGAATCGGACTCTCGGCATGTTCGACGAATTCAATATGGCAGTTCGGGCGCGAACGGGAATAATTTGCAGCGAGAGGGCCTTCATCGGCTAATCGGCCTGGCCGAGCATGCCGCAAGACAACGCTTCTGCCGAATCGCCAGATTAATACCTCCCAGAGAGATATTATTGAGATTGCACGGCTGCGATGTTATAGTGCAGCGTCGGCAATCGTTGATATCGATTATTTCTAAAGGTCTCGGGAGATCAGCATGACGAAGGGATACGAGAAGTTTCCAAGCACCAAGGTCCCGCAAACGGAGTTTTCTTCGGACTTCGATGAACAGACCCGTCAGTTGGAGGACAGTGAAGTCGTTAAGCGCATGAAGGCGGCTCGCGCTGCCAAAGCCGGCGACCGGTATCGGCCTCTGTATCATTTTGTCAATCCAGAGAACACGCTTAACGATCCCAACGGATTGTGCTTTTGGGAGGGTCGGTGGCACCTGTTCTTTCAGGCGCGTCCGCCTGAGGATGAAAGGGTCCATTGGGGCCATGCGGTGAGCGACGATCTGGTTCACTGGCAAGACCTGCCCTACACTCTCGGGCCCGGTCCCGAAAGCGACTGCTATTCCGGCACGATACTTGTCGAGCGCGACCGCGCCATCGCAATGTATCATGGGGTCGGAGTTGGCAACATGGTTGCGACTTCGCTCGATCCGCTTCTACTGAACTGGCGAAAGCTGGGGAATGGCCCGGTTATCCCGTTTCATTCTGAACATGGCATGGATCGTCCCTACGGAGTCTTTGATCCATGCATTTGGAAAGAAGGCGATTTTTACTATGCCCTGTCGGCCGGAATTCGGGAATTTCAGGAGCACGGGAGACACTTCGCCGAAAATTACCTGTTTCGGTCGCGTGATCTGATCGAATGGGAATATCTGCATCCCTTCGTCGAAGGAGACAGGTTTACGATTCCCGGCGACGACGGCGCGTGCCCTTATTTCTGGCCTATCGGCGACAAGCATATCTTGCTGTTTTTTAGTCACATGAGCGGCGGGCAGTATATTCTAGGGAACTACGACACCGATCGCCAAAAATTTCTTGCCGAAGACCACGGCGTCTTCAATTTCGGCGCGACCTTTCCCGGAGGCGTCCACGCGCCGACTGCTGCTCCAACGAACGATGGCAAGGTAGTCGTTCTCTTCAACATGAACCCGGCAATGCCGATCATCAAGCGCGACAGGTACCTTGAGAACTTCCTAGGGCCGGAAACTGAAAAGAAGTCGATCGACAACCGGGAACGGATTCTGTACGACTGGGACCAAATCATGACCTTGCCGCGCGTGCTTTCGCTGTCGCCGGACGGAAGATTGATGATCGAACCCGTGAGCGACTTGGTCGGACTACGCGGCGAGCGCTTGGCAAGCGGCGGAATATCGCTGCCTGCGAACGAGGAACTCGTTTTGCCGGGCGTTGACGGAGATAGCCTGGAGATCTTGCTTCGGCTTGAGCCGGACCGGGCCTCGAGCTTCGAGCTGAACGTATTGCGATCCCCGGACGGTGAAGAAACCACGCGCATTGTATTCTTCCGCAAGCGCGGATTAATCTATCGAACGCCGTTCAAGGACGACATCAGGTCGCTCCGCATAATTTCTTCGGCGATTTCGGACAAGGTCTCTCACGACAGCATCCTTTGCATCGACACGTGCCGTTCGTCGGTTTTGCCGGATGCTTTGGCGCGCCCGCCTGAACAAGGCCCGGTTCGACTTGACGAGGACGACGCTTTGGAACTGCGCGTATTCGTCGACCGAAGCGTCGTTGAAGTGTTCGCGAACGGTTTGCTGGCCCTGTCAGTGCGCGTCAACCCCGGACGAGACGATAGCAGGGGCGTTTCGTTGCTGTCGCGCGGCAGGGATGCCGAGGTCTCGCTCCTAGACGTGTGGAGAATGCGGGGAATTTACTAGACAGCGAAACCGCTTGCTCGCGGTTTTACTAGAAGATCGCGCTCGGGGACAAAGTTGGAATAAAATGGCAGCAAGGCTCCGCCCAAAGCGCGAGCGCGATTTCCAAGATCGCCAACAAGCAATTCAGGGCGAACCAAACCGGTGAAATCCTGTTCGTCGAGGTGCCCGTCGAGGTGTTCTACAAGGTATTTTCGGAGATCGGAGGGAAGATCGCCGTCGATTACGACTGCTTCGAAGTCGAAGGTCGAAATCGCGCTTAGGATTCCGATCGCGAGCGCCCTAGCTGCATAATCGGCCCAATCCCGGACGGCGGCGACCTCGCTGGAAGTCTTGCCGGAAAGTACTTTGCCGGAATCGAGGCCCGCGGAGCGGAGCATCTCGTTCAGAACGTACCGCGACGCGACTTTCAGCAGGGGAACAGTAAGATTCCGCGCATCCGGTTCCAAGGGAGCCAGAGCCCCGGGAACCGGCAGCGGTCCGATTGCGCCGGCATATCCGTGCGGTCCGTGCACTATGGTGCCGTCTAGAACTACGCCTCCGCTCATGATCGTGCCTAGGAACAAAAAAAGATAGTTATTAGGTCGCGCGCCGATGCCATGCAAAAGCAGGTCGGCTAGGCAGGCGGCCTTTGCGTCGTGCTCCTCCCAGACGGGAAGGTCGTGCGTCGCGGCGACCGCCTCGCGCAGGTCCGTCGCCGCCCATTCCTCGGCTAGGCTCGCAGGGCTCTTTAGCTCGGAGTGCCAATCTGGCAATCCATAGGGCGCGACGACGCCCAATCCAACAACGCGTTCGCGTTGGGATTTCGTCAGCTTCGCCAGAATATCCGAGATGCCGTCGTTGGATGCTGCGATTACTTGCGAAGGCATCGGAAAGTCGTACTCGAACAGCTTGCTCACCTGGATGGCGCCCGAGAAATCCACGGCGACGATGTCCATGCTTTTCCTGCCAATCTTCACGCCGATCGAGTAAGCTCCATCCGCCTTTAGCGACAGGGGAACCGATGGCTGGCCGACCTTGCCCTTGATGCGGCGGCGATTGCGCTTTTCGATCAGACCAAGTCCGATCAATCGTTTCGCAATGCGAGAGATGCTTTGCACGCTCAGCCCGGTCTCTCGCACGAGTTCGGCGCTTGCTATTTCTCCATGCTGGCGAATGGCGTGCAGAATCAGCCGTTCGTTGTACTCGCGAATGCCGCCGTTGTCGCTCTCTTGAACACGCTCCAGAAATCGCCTGTTTGTCTTCAATTGTTTGTCCTCGGGGGCCTCAATCGCCATCTAGCAGGATATTTGCTCGAATGGGAGGGCATAGAAGTAACTCCCAGAGAGTTATTTATTGACAACTCCTGACTCTTGTGCTGTTGTTCAACCGATGGGGACCGCCCCCGTCAGAAACTTGGGAGAAACAAATGCTAAAAAAATCATTGCGGTTGACGGGCGTAACGGCCTTCAGCGGTCTCTGGCTGCTGGGCGCCGTCGGCGCGCTGGCGAACGATAGTTTTTCATGGAAAGTCGGCACGACGCACCCGCAGCAGTCCCCGACTTTCAAGGCGTTGGAAGATCTCGCCGTAAAGGTCGATGCGATGAGCGCCGGCCGCCTGACGATCGAGGTGTTCCCGGCAGGCGCAATAGTTCCGCCAGGGGAAACCTATCCCTCGATGGTTTCAGGCGTCTTCGACGCGGCCATGTTCTACGGCACCTGGATTGAAGGGCGCAACAGCGCCTGGCTCCTGTCGAACCACACGCCGTTCGGCTTTGAAGATCGAGATGCCATCCTTATGTGGTACTATACGGAAGGCGGGCTGGAGCAGGTCAGCGAACTTAGCAGGGAGGATGGCATCAAGCTTGAGCCTTTCGTCGCGCAGGGTATGGAGATGGGGATGTTCTGCCGCGAGCCGGTAACGTCGCTGGCCGATCTTGAAGGCAAGAAGCTTCGAATAGGGGGCGGCCCACACATTCCAATCTTCAATGCGCTCGGCGTCGAGACACTAGCCCTGTCCTACCAGGAAACCTATTCCGGCCTGGAGCGCGGCGTCGTGGATTGCGCGGAATGGGACACGCCCTTCACCAATTATTTCGCAAAACTGCACGAGGTCGGACCCTATCTCCTGTACCCGGCGTGGTGGCAGCCTAGCGCGACGGCGCTCATGGGAACGCGAATGGAATCCTATGACAAGCTTCCCGAAGATCTTAAGGCGATTTGGGACGTTGCGGTGCGCGAAGTCGGTCTGGAATGGTCGCTCCACTCGAAGGCTCTAGACATCGAGCACATGAAAAAGATCGTCGAGGAACTGCAGGGAATCTATTCATTCCCGCCGGAGGACATGCAACGTCTTCGCGAACTCGCTCCGGAGCAGCTTGCGGCCTACTCCGAGGCCAATGCCGAATTCAAGGCGATTTTCGAAGATCAGCAGGAATTCCGCAGCCGGTACAACGAATACCCGTTCCTGTTCAAGTTTCCGAACTGATCGGGGAAAATTGTCATGGCGGCCGCTTGGCCGCCGTGACACGCTTTGCTAGGCGGTCCGTTTCAGGATAGCCTAGCTTTGATTCGCCGGGTTGCGGAATGCAAATAGAATTCTTGCTGAAACTCATAGATGCGATCAGCCGTATTCAGCGGATTATGATCTACCCTCTGATCGCGCTGGTCTTCGTGACATGCGCGGATGTTTTTGCAAGAAACGCGCTGGGATCGCCGCTGATCTGGGGATTCGACGTTGAGCTGCAGCTCTATGCTGCGCTCATTACCCTGTGCTGGGCCTACAGCGAGCAACGCGGCGCACATGTCCGCATTACAATCCTGCCGGAAGCTCTCCTTTCTAGGCGCGGGCAGGAAATTCTGACTTTCATCACCTACCTGCTGTTCCTTTTGCCTTTCACTTTCGTAATATTCGTTCAGGGCCTGGAATTTGCCTGGAACTCGTGGAAGCTCCGGGAAATCAGCATCACGACACCGTGGCAGCCCATCATCTACCATGTGAAAGCTATGATACCGCTGGCCGCGCTATTTCTAATTCTTCAATTGCTCGCCTCCATGCTGCGCCATTTGATCGCGGCAATAAAAACGGACTAACAGATGGGCTCCGAATTGCTCGTCGCGCTCATGCTGCTCGCGCTAGTCGCCGGAATTCTCTCGGGCGCTCATCTTGCCGCCGTTCTGGGGACGGTTGGCGTCGTCTTCGGCGTCATCGGCTGGGGATGGCATATTCTTCCGATTTTCGCCACGCGCGTCTACGACGTTATGACCAACTACCTGTTGGTTGCCGTGCCCCTGTTTGTCTTCATGGGATTTATCATCTCAAGATCTGGACTGGCGGAGGACCTGTTCGCGGGAACCGAGATGATTTCTCGGCGGCTCAAGGGCGGCATGGTCGTGGCGACTATTCTGTTCGGAGCGATCTTTGCCATGTGCACTGGCATTGTAGCCGCTTCGGTGATCACGGCGGGCGTGCTGTGTCTGCCTTCGATGCTGAGCAGAAACTATCCGAAGGGAGTTGCACTCGGCGCTGTTGGCGCAGGCGGGACCTTGGGCATACTGATTCCGCCGAGCGTGATGCTCATCTTCTACGCATCCGAAACCGGACTGTCGACCGGGCGGCTTTTCGCCGCAGCCTACCTCCCTGGCATTTTGCTCGCCTCGCTCTTTGTTCTTTACGTTGTCCTCCGCTTTACTTTCTTTGAAAAGGAACCGACCGCGTCGCGGGGCAAAGCGATTCAGCCGATCGCGCTGGGCGGTTCAGGCGGGTCCGGGGCAATGGCCGCAGCAGGGACTGCACTAGCCGGCGGATCCGATGGAGACGGCGGGGCAGTGGAATTATATCCCGCGTCACCCGAGCCTGATCGGCCCGACGCCTGGCGCGCCCTCCGTTCGGCGCTTCCACTGTTCGGGCTGATTTTCGCGGTTGTCGGCACAATAATATTCGGAATTGCAACGCCAACGGAAGCTTCGGCCGCGGGCGCCCTGGGCGCGCTTGCAATTGCCGCCGCTTATCGACGCCTTACGTGGCCCATGCTTAAAGCCAGCGCCCTTGAGACAATTGAGACTGTTGGAATGATCGGCTTTCTGATTGTCGGCGTCCTAGCCTTCACATCCGCGTTTCTCGGGATTGGCGCAAAACCCGTTGTCAGCGACATCATTCTTGGAGTTAGCGGCCAGCCAATCGTTGTCCTAATAGCCATGCTCGCCATCCTTTTCCTGCTCGGCATGCTGCTCGACTGGATTCCGATCCTGTACATTACTCTGCCGGTGTTCATACCGATCGTTGAAACGATGGGCTGGGACCCGCTGTGGTTTGCGCTTCTCGTAGTCGTCTGCCTGCAGACTTCGTGGCTCACGCCGCCCTTCGGGTTCGCACTGTTCTTCCTTCGCGGCATTGCGCCACCCGGAGTAACCTACTTCGACATCGTGAGAGGGTGCTTCCCGTTCATGCTGTGCCAACTGGTCGGGCTCGGCATTCTCATTCTTTTTCCGCAAATCGTTCTGTTCCTGCCGGATCTCGTAATGTCGCAGAGATAGAGAACTCGAGCGCCGACATGCGAAGTGAAGCTCGGTCGCGCAATGCGGCTGCTTATGCGAGGCGCCCGGTCGAGTGAGCTATCGTCTCGTTCGAAAACATCCTTGCAAAGCGGCAAACGGATAACGGAATCGCCAAACGGGCTCGACCCAATTTTCGGATCGCCGAACCAGGGCAAGTAAAGCATGGCATGCGTTGACTGTGTCATTCGCGAACGGTTGGGCCGGAAAGGGAAATTGCCCTCTCGGGCAGGCCGTGCTTGATCGGAGCGGATCCGGGCTTGCTTGAAAATTCGATGGATTTCATTGTTTCGGCTGCGCCGCGAAATTCTGCAATCAAGCTTCGCGTGGCATTCGATTGATCTCGTGGCGGCGGCAATAGGTAGTTTGCCCGGAATGGGAAGAGTTGAATTGTTGAATTGAAGCAAGCCGAATTGTTGTCGACAGGCAAAAGTCCCGTATCATTTATCTTGCCCTTGACGAGATCCAGCCTGTATTCGGAGAGCAAATGCCAAACGAGATCCCAATGACCCTGTTGGACTATCGTCGGCCGTTGCATGCCGGAGCGCAAGGTCTCGGGATTTTAAGCAGCGTGGCGAACAGCGGCGACTTTCCAGGCGAGTTCGTTTTGACCGGATCGAGCAGGAATTCGCTTTAGCCCGGTAAAACGACGATATCTCGATCTCATTGAGCGCTTTAAAGCTTTGATTTTCTGTTTCGGAGCCGAATAGTTCCTAGCCACCGCGAAACTCCCCAGCCCGGAAAATCAATCCTGCGTATGGAATCGGCTAAATTGGCCGGAATCGTACGCACGAATGCGGACTCTCCGGTCGATCAATTCGAATCTCCCGGAAAACCCTTCGGAACCTGTCCTATTCGACAGCTACTTGCCGCGAATTCAGATTTGCATCCGGTTCATGACATTTGAGCGCTTGCCGTTTCGCAGCGAGATGCTGTATGCAATTGCAATCGTATGCAAGGACCGAAAAACTTTCGCGATTGCTCGTCTCAATGAACGGCAACGGTGTAGAAACAAGCCCTTGACGAAGCCGCGCTTCAATGGCCGCGCTGTATCGCGAAAAGGGCACGACCGGAAGTAGCGCATGGCGGAGATTCAATCAATGCAAAGTAGCAATTCGCTGCCGCAGACAACCGGCAGCCAGAGCGATGACATCTTTCAAAGATTTGAACCGCTGCGCGCGGAGCATATGCCGAAAAACTTTTCGATTTCGCTCGATTCCTATCGAAAAGGCGGTACCGACCGGTTCCTTTCAAGCGGGCCGAAGGGCCAGCGCCGTCATCCGATGCGGGGATTCGAGGAAACCTATTCCGACATAATCGATTACATAGTCCGAATTACTCATCGAATTTGGGAAGAGAAGAATATCGGATACATTTACGACACGTACAGCCACGATTGCCGGGTCTGGGACGATGTCGGCCTCCAGTACGGACGAGATAAGATCGTTGCCGATACGGTGCACACCAACAACGCGTTTCCGGATATTCGCTTGGTCGCCGACGAAGTCATCTGGGCGGGCGACGAAAAAATCGGCTTTCATACGTCGCATCGAACCATGATTCTCGGAACCAATACGGGCTTTACCCGTTTTGGTTCGCCTACCGGCAGGGCCGTCAGACTGTTTTGCATCGCCAACTGCGTCTCTCGCCAAAATGAAATCTATCTTGAGCATGTGCTCTACGACACGGCGGGCATGCTGAAGCAGCTTGGTATGGACATCGCGGAATGCGCGAAAGAAGCCGCTTCGCATTCAGGCGGGGAACCTATTGCAAGGAATTTCATGGCGAGCGAACCCGTCCGGCTGTCGGGGCAGGGGAAGCCGAAAGCTGCGAAGATTCCCGATGCTGTCGAAGACATCCGGGAATTCGTTCACTCGTCGTTCAATGCCGTTTGGAACCGCCGCGATCTATCCGCGCTTGAACGCCTGTATGCTCCGGCGGTCGTCATGGAAGGGCCGACCGGACGCGTCTATCGAGGAATAGGCCAAATCCGATCATTTGCGCTGTCCATGCTCGCGATGTTTCCGAATCTCGCCATGCAGGTCGAGGACATTTATTGGATGGGAAATCCGGATGAGGGGTACTTGGTCTCCGTGCGCTGGGGCGCTATCGGCTCCCATCGGGGCAACGGACCCTATGGACCGCCAACGGGCCGGGAAACCTATATTTGGGGCATTACTCAATGGCAGAT
The DNA here is from genome assembly GCA_002238565.1 of Albidovulum sp. bin36. GTDB lineage: Bacteria > Pseudomonadota > Alphaproteobacteria > Rhodobacterales > Rhodobacteraceae > JAPPFL01. The sequence goes on along the minus strand of MPMP01000012.1, from coordinate 41,486 downwards.
CAAGGAGGGAAAGGTCCAAAGGGAATGGACGATGTTCAATGAATTCGGGATCCTCATGCAGATCCTAGGCTAGTTGTTTTCGAGCAAACGATAATTCGACATTGGAAAGGAGCATAAAATGACCAGACTGAAACTATTGGCGGCGGCCGCTGCAATTTTTGCGGCGCCTGCGGTCGCCAGCGCCGAATGCGACATCGACGCGTCCGGAGAAGTCAACGTGATTACGAATTTCTTCGAGACGCTTGAGTTGCTGTCGAATGTTATGAAGGAATGCGAATCCGACGAATTGAAAATCGATGTCAAGCTGACCACCCAGCACAAGGAAGAACGAGAACAGGCCTTCGCGGCTTCGTCGTCGCCCTACGATGCATCGGCGGTCGCGAACAGCTCGATCACGATGCTGCAGGCCAAGGGCCAATTAATGCCGCTCAACGATTTGGTCGACAAATACCGCGACGAATACAATATCGAAGACCAGATGCTTATCCGTTTCGGCGATGAAATTTCGGCAATCGCCTTCATGGCGAATGCGCAGCATTTCTACTATCGCAAGGATCTTTTCGAAAAGCACGGATTGGAAGTACCCGCAACCTACGCGGATTTACTCGAGGCGGCGAAGGTTCTACAGGCGGATGAAAGCGTCGACCATCCGTTCGGAGCCGCCTTTGGAGGTCCGGGCAACTGGGAGCGCGGCAACGAATTCGTCAACATTCTTCTAGCGAACGGGGGAGAGCTGTTCGATCCCCTGACGTCCGAGCCGGTTTTTAACGGGCCGCAAGGCGTGGAGGCGCTGGAATTGATGGGAGAGCTCCTGAATTACATGTCGCCCAACGCGCTGACGCATGATTTCGGGCAAGTGAGGCAGCAGCTGCAGCAAGGCGAAATCGCCATGGCCATCCAGTGGGGCGACCAAGCCGCGACCATGGACAACGAAAACGAGAGCATTGTCGTCGGGAAAGTCGGATTCGCTCCGGCGCCGGCAATGACGGATGGCGGGCCGCCGGCGACCACATTCTGGTGGGACGGATACGTAATTCCGAAAAACCTGGACGGCGACCCGGAAACGGCTTTCCAAGTTATAATGCACGCGACCCGCTCCGAAGTCGTAGCCGCCAACAACGATATTACGCTTTGGGTTCGGTCCAACTACGCGCCGTCCGAATATTCCAAAGCCGTCATTGACTCCGTCATGGCGAATGCGCCGCCATATCCGATGAACCCGCAGTCCGAACTCGCCCACGGCGCAATCGGCAACAACATCGGAGATTTCCTCGGCGGACTGGAAAGCGCGGAGCAGTCGCTCGCGGATGCAGCATCCGACTATCGTTCCGCCGCTATCGATGCCGGATTGATCACCGAATAAACTACTCGGCGCCCGGGCCTTCGGGCCCGGGCGGCAACCCGCGCGGCCAATGCTGGAGATTCGGCAAATCGAATGAAAACGAAAAGTTTTCTGGCATTCGTAGCCCCTTCCGTCGCGACAATGCTGTTGCTGATCGCCTTGCCGCTCGTCGGCGTCGCATATCTTTCGCTCCATCAATCGCACGTAAAAACCGAACTCGTCGAATTAACGACCGAGGTTCCATTGATCGGCGGGGTAACTCGCAAGCAAACCAGGGTGGTTCCGCAGTCTGTACTCGGCGAGGACGGGAAGCCGATCCAGGTCTGGGAATTCGTCGGCGGCAGAAACCTCGAGAAGGCCGCCGAATTGAATAATCTGGCGAAAGCCTTCGCCAGTCCGAGAGGAGATCCTGGAGAAAAAACCTACCTGGCGAGACTCTACCGGGAAGTCACCAACTATGATTTCTGGTCCGCGCTTGAATTCACGCTTCTCTACACGTTTCTGACAACGCCCGCGATACTCGTTGTCGGGCTGGCGTTGGCGCTTGCCGTGAACAGCGTTAGCAAGCGGCTGCGCGGCACGCTCGTTTTCGCAACGCTGCTGCCGATGATCGTAACGCCGGTAGTATCGTCGCTAGCCATCTACTGGCTGTTTTTGGACAACGCGATAATTACGAACTTCATCGAATACCTGGGGTTGGGAAAATTCTATTTTCTGGCCGACAAATTTACCATTCGGACGCTAATCATCCTCTACGGGGTCTGGTTTGCGGCGCCGTTTGCCTTCATCATCCTCTACGCGGGACTTCAGACGATGCCGAGAGATCCTCTGGAATCCGCCATGATCGACGGCGCCAACAAATGGCAGAGGCTGCGCTACGTCATCGTTCCGCATTTAACGCCGCTGCTGACAGTCATCACGCTGATTCACGTCATGGACGCCTACAGGGTGTTTGAACCGATTCTTGTTTTCAATGCGGACATATTCGCGAATTCGGTTCAGTACCTGACCTATTATACGCTTGCCTTCGAGAACAACATTCACAAGGCGGCCGCCTACTCTATTCTGACGATTGCCGGCGTCATACTGATTCTCGTTCCGGTGCTCAGAAAGAGCTTTCGCGAATACAGGATCAGTACATGAGGTCCCGCAGCTCCCTGTTTGCGCAGAGCCTAACCGGAACAGGCTTGACCGCGTGGGTCGCGATCGCCGTGTTTCCGTTTTTCTGGATGTTTCTGATTTCCTTTCGGGCGCCGGTCGACGCGTTTTCGTCGACTCCGACATTTTTCGCGCCGATGACGCTGGAAAATTTCCGCCATATCTGGATCGAAGACGGATTCTGGCGTTTCGGAATCAACACGGCAATCGTCACGCTGTCGACGATCGCCATTTCGCTTACGATCGGTTGCCTCGCGGGGTACGCGCTCGCGCGCTATCGAGGCTCGCTCGGATTCTGGCTTCTCGTCGGCGCCCTTGTATTCAGGGCGCTGCCCCATGTCGTCCTTCTGACCGCCTACAAGCCGACATTCTACGAGCTCGGGATATGGAGTCGATACGAGACTCTTATAATCGTACTCGTTGCGATAAACCAGCCCTTCACGATCTGGATGCTGAGGGCGTTCTTCGTCAGCATCCCGAGGGAATTGGACGAAGCGGCCATGACCGACGGCTGTTCGAGATGGAAGGCCTTTCGCCTTGTCATCGTGCCGGTCATGTGGCCGGGCATCATAACGGCCGGCCTCTTTTCGTTCCTTCTAGCATATAACGACTTTCTTATCGCGAGCCAGCTTATGAACGGCGAAATGACGACGATGACGGCATCGCTCGGAAACTACATGGGCCAGAACAAGAGCATGGAGCGCCTTATGCACGGCATCGCCGGAGCAGTATCCGTCACTATTCCGATCATCGTTCTGATCTTTATTTTCCAGCGTCAAATCGTGGCCGGTATGACAGCCGGCGCAGTCAAGGGATAAAGGAAACACTTCAAATGTCGGCTGAACGGAATTTGAGGCTCGTCCAGAGCATGTACGAAGCGTTGAACAGGCAGGATATAGATGCGCACGACGAATTCTGGCACCGGGACATGATTTGGCACGGACCTCCGGGATTCGGCTCCATTCACGGCCTTGACGGATTCAAAAACGAGGTTCTGCGTCCATTCTACAGGGCGTTTCCGGACTACCGCGCCAAGAACGACATTGAATTCGCGGATGAGAACTGGGTCGCCGCCACGGGATTTGTAACGGGCACGCAGAGCGGACCGTATCTCGGGTTTCCGCCGTCGGGCAAGAAAATGCGGATGCGGTTTTCCGACTTCTGGTCGGTTCGCGACGGCAAGCTCAGCGAAAACTGGGTAATGATCGATCATGTCGACGTGTTTCGGCAGCTCGGGTACGACATGATGGCGAATTTGCCGGGCCGGAGCGAATAGCCGCATCGCGCGATCCAGCGCCGCGGCAATTCGAAGGGCGCGCGCCAACGATCGATTTTTTAGGCTTTCCCCGAGCGGGGTCCGCCAATGCCCGGGAGACCGTTCCTGAATAACCTGAATGGCCGCGGCGCGATCGGATTCGATTCTATCGCCATGGACTTGAAAGCGATGCCAATCGGCCTGTCGAGAGCCGCCGGCACTCCGCCTGATCGCAAGCCCGCGCCGCGGAGTCGGCAATGCGGCGACCGGCCGGAACAGCCGAACAGTCGGGCTTCGCTTGGGTCGTTCCGGATCGCGGGCGAATCGCGCTTGGCAGGCTCGGTCCTTTTGACGTTAATTGCCCTTCCGACTATAAGGCGCGCGGCTAGCAAGATTCTGAATTGCGGCCCCGACCATCGGCAACCGGGATGTCGACAGCCTTTTTTCTCAGGCCGACGGGATCTATTGGAATAAGGCTCCGGCACATGGCAGGCGACAGAATCGTATTGCTCGGAACTAGAGGCGGCCCTCGCATTACAACCGACGGGGCCTGGCCCAGCTCCTCGGTTCTGGAAATTTCCGGACGCCCCTACCTTGTTGATGCGGGCCTGGGAGTTACTAGGCAATTCGTGGAAGCGGGCTACAGGCTGGACGACATTCACACGATTGCCATCACGCATCATCATTCGGATCATAATCTGGAACTAGGACCGCTGCTTCACACGGTTTGGACATCAAGCAAGCCGCGAAAGATCAGAATTTACGCTCCGGCTGGAATAAAACGCGTGCTGGAGGGATTTCTGCATTCAAACGCCTACGACATTGAAACACGCAAGGCCGACGAAAAACAGGCCGATATCGCCGATATGATCGAAGCGAACGAGTACGCGCAGGGCCGGGTCTTTACTGATGAACTCGTTGAGGTCGATGCGCTTCGAGTCGTGCACCCTCCGGTCGAACAATGCTTCGCGCTTAGGTTCAGGACCGAAAGCAAGACGGTCGTTTTTTCGTCGGACACCTGTTTTTTCCCTCCTCTCGCCGAGTTCGCCCAAGGCGCCGATGTTCTTGTGCATGAAGCCATGCTTAGGGAGGGCGTCGAAAAAATGTGCGCTCGACTTTCCGCGGTTAAGCCAAATTTGCTGGAGCACGTAATCGCGGGACACACATTTGCGCAGGATGCCGGACGAATAGCGACGCGGGCGGGCGTCAGGCACTTGGCATTGAACCATTTGACGCCATGCGACGAACCGGGGTTTGCGGCGGATCATTTTCGCAGGGCCGTTCGCGAAACCTGGGACGGTCCTTTAACGGTAGGAAGCGACCTGGCGGTCATTCCTCTTTGATCGAGGCTTCGCGCGGAATTGCCGAACTAAATGCTGATCGGCGCTTAAAGCCCGAAAGATTCGCTTTCGATCCTGGCGGCTGCTCTCATCGTCATCCACTTGAGATAGATGCCAATGTTCTTTACGATCACCTGCAGGGGCAAAGACCGCTCGGCGGGGAATTACAATGAATACGCAAGTCCAAGATTCCTTGCATTACATAGGCGGCGGCTGGCACGCTCGCGACGGCGGCCACTGGACCGCGAGCATAGATCCTGCGACTTCGCTTGTCCTGGGTCGCGCTTCGCAGGGGTCCGGGAGCCTTGCCGACGATGCGGCGCGCGCAGCTAGAATCGCGTTCGAAGAATCGAATTGGCAAAGCGCTCCGAGATTGCGCGCGGATATTCTTCTCGAATTCGCGGCGCGCCTGGAGAGCCGGAAAGAAAGCCTGGCCGAACTCCTTGTTCGCGAAAACGGCAAAATCAAGGCGCAGGCGCTTCACGAGATTTCCGCCGGCGTTAGCGAGGCGAGATACTATGCGGGCCTGGCGCGGAACGTTTTCGGAAGGACGACGGAGACGGCACCCGGCAATTATTCATTCCTGACGCGCGAGGCGGCCGGCGTTGTCGCGGTCATCGTGCCCTGGAATGCGCCAGTCACCCTGCTGGTTCGCTCGATTGCGCCGGCATTGGCGGCCGGATGCACCGTTGTCGTTAAGCCCGCGCCCCAGACTCCGCTAGTGAATGCCGAAGTTATCCGATGCTTCGGAGAAATACGGACGCTGCCCGCCGGAGTCGTCAATTCCGTTAACGAGCGCGGCATCGAGGTGTCGAATGCGCTTGTCACTCATCCGGATATCGACGTGATCAGTTTTACCGGGTCGTCGAAGACCGGTAAAATCGTGATGGAGAAAGCCGCCGCCGCGGTCAAGCGGGTTTCCCTGGAGCTAGGCGGCAAGTCTCCGGCGATAGTTTTCGACGATGCGGACGCGGAATCCGCTGTCGCGGAAATTCGGCGGGCGGCAATCGTTCTGACAGGCCAGATGTGCACCGCCGTAAGCCGGGTGCTCGTTCAGGAAAGCATGTCCGGGAGCTTCGGCCAAATGCTGAAATCGGCTTTCGAGAGCGTAAAGGTCGGAAACGGCCTTGCGGAAGGCGTCGAGATGGGCCCGCTGATCGACAAGCCTAGCCAGGAACGAGTGCTGGGACTCATCGAAAGCGCGAGCGATGAAGCGGCGCTCGTGCTGCGGGGATCGGCGCCCGGAGGCGAATTGTCGGCGGGCGCGTTCGTTACGCCTACGATCTTTCAGATCGATGATGTCGCGCATCCGCTTGTTCAGGCGGAATTGTTCGGGCCGATTATTTCGCTTGAAGCGTTTTCAGACGAAGCGGATGCGGTTCGCAGGGCGAACGCCACGAGATACGGCCTCGCCGCCAGCGTTTATACGCGCGATATCGGACGGGCATTGCGCCTGTCGCGGAAGCTGAAATTCGGCACGGTCTGGATCAACAGCCACAACCGGCTGTTTGCCGAAGCCGAAACCGGCGGCTATCGGGAAAGCGGCATCGGCAGGCTTCACGGCGTCGAGGGATTGAACGATTTTCTGGAGACCAAGCACATCTACGTCGAGGCTGGAAATTCGTGAGCCTGATCCAGTACCTAACCAGGATACAGTTCGGTTTCGGAGCGATTTCCCTGCTTGGCGACGAAATTAGAAGGCTCGGCGCGAGCAATCCGCTCGTGATTACCGACCGGGGAATTGCCGAGGCCGGAATCTTGGACCGCGTCCTTTCATGCCTTGGCGCAAGCCGCCATGTCCTCTACGACCGCGCCACCCGAAACCCCAGCGAAAGCTCGCTGAAAGAATGCCTGGAGCTCTGGACCGGCGAAGAATGCGATTGCGCAGTCGCCGCAGGCGGAGGGTCGGTGCTGGATCTGTCCAAGGCGGTGGCATTGCTCGCTTCCCACGGAGGAGAATTCGCCGACTACGGCGTTCATTCGGACGGGTTGCGCAAAATCGGCAAAGTGGCGCCGCATATCGCTATTCCGACGGCTGCGGGCACCGGCGCGGAGATAGGCCGCGCCTGCGTGATGACGCTGGAGAATGGAAGAATATGCGTCGCCGTTGATCTCAACATGATTGCGGACTGCGTCATCTGCGATCCCGAGCTAACTGAAAGCTTGCCGCCCGATATGACGGCCGCTACCGGCATCGATGCGCTCAGCCACGGAATCGAAGCCTATTTGAGCACAAGCGAAAATCCGCCGGCCGATGCGATCGCGCTGGACTGCGTGGCGCGAGCCGCGAAATGGCTGAAGCCTGCAACCGAAAACGGTCGAAACAAGTCCGCGCGCTGGAACATGATGATGGCTGCGCTGGAAGGCGGCATGGTATTGCAAAAGAGCCTGGGCGGCGCGCATGCGATGGCGACGCCGCTTGAAGAAAACGGCATCCACCACGGAGCGATAATCGCGGTTGTTCTTCCGCACGTGCTGAGATTCAACGCGCGGGCGGCGGCGGGTCGAATTCGCGACCTTGAAAAAGCGGCGGGAACGGAATCGCATTTGTTCGATTGGGTGGACATGCTGAACAAGGAATTGAACTTGCCGAAACGGCTAGGCGAACTCGGCGCGCAGGGAAAAGATATTCCGAAACTTGCCGAACTGGCGGCGAAGAGCCATTTAAGCGCTACAAATCCGCGCAGAGCGGGAGTGGATGAATACCGCGAATTATATGCAGCGGCGCTTTGACTTCAAATCGGCTCGACAGGGCGGGCCGTTTCGCGTCGGGGAACGCCGCTCGGAACGGCGATCGCTGGCTCGCGCGCTTGATACGCGCGGGCGCGAAGCATTATGAATAATTTCCTTTCAACCAAGAAAATCCTTTTCGTTACGGGAACGCGAGCCGATTTCGGAAAAATCGAGCCGCTGGCAACTGCAGCGCGAAACGCCGGATGCAGAGTCGAGTTCTTCATTACCGGCATGCACATGCTGGAACAGTACGGACTTACGAAAATCGAAGTAACACGCCTCGAAGGCGTGGATGCCTTTGAATTCCTCAATCAGAGGCCCGGCGACCCGCAGGATGCAGTACTGGCGAAAACCATTGGCGGCTTTTCGGATTTCGTGGTCGGAAGGCGCCCCGACCTCGCCGTCATTCACGGCGACCGCGTTGAATCCATCGCATGCGCTCTGGTATGCGCCACCAACTACGTGCGCTGCGCGCATATCGAAGGCGGCGAGATTTCCGGAACCATCGACGAGGTGTTCCGGCACTGCAACACGAAGCTCGCGACTTGCCATTTCGTTAGCTCTGAATCGGCGCGGCGACGCGTATTGAAGCTCGGCGAATCGGCCGACAGCGTTTTCACGATCGGGTCGCCGGAGATCGACGCTCACGCGAAGCCGTCGGGAGTGTCCATAGAAGAAGTGCGACGCCACTACGAGATCCCGTTCAGCGACTACGGAATCGCGGCATTTCATTCCGTAACCTCCGAAATCGACACGATAGGCGAGCAAGCGCGGTCTCTGTTCGGCGCGCTGGAAAAATCGGCAAGAAATTTCGTCGTGATACTCCCGAACAACGATCCCGGATCCGGGAAGATTTTCGATGCGCTGGATGCCCTGCCCGGCGAGCGGTTCAGGCTGATTCCGTCGATGAGGTTCAATTATTTTTCGGAACTGCTCAAGAATTCCAAGGCAATGGTCGGCAATTCCAGCGTCGGAGTCCGGGAGGCGCCGTTTCTTGGCTTGCCAAGCCTGGATATCGGCACGAGGCAAACGCGTCGCTCGTCCTCTAGCACGATTTCGTATTGCTCCGCATTCGACTCGGCGGCAATCGAAGAATTTCTGGAGCGGAACTGGGGACGCAGAATGCCGTCGCATACGGCTTTCGGCATGGGGAGAGCGTCGGAACGATTTATCGACGTGCTTAAGACGCCGGAATTTTGGGAGCTGCCTCTCCAGAAATCGTTCCGGGACAATGCCTGAGCACTCGCGGAATAGCAGATTTCTAGCACTATATCTGGTGCTGACCCGCTACGCGGCGCCGCTGGTGCGGCTGCATGTGCGCCGGCGGCTGCGGCGCGGCAAGGAAGACCCGGAGCGTTACCGGGAAAAACTCGGTTCGCCGTCCCTTGCCCGTCCGAACGGCGCGCTCGCTTGGATGCACGGCGTCGGAGTCGGTGAATTGCTGGCTCTAACTTCACTGGCGAGGGCGATGCGAGATGAATTTCCAGGTCTGGAAATCTTGTTTACGAGCACGTCGCGGTCTTCGGCGGAAGCCATCGCCGGCAACTTGCCGGAAGGCTCGCGGCATCAGTTCCTGCCGATGGACTGCCCGGAGTTCGTCCGGAGTTTTTTGGAGCATTGGAATCCGGATATCTCGGTTTTGTCGGAGCGAGATATCTGGCCGCGCCTGACGATCGAAACCGCGGCTCGCGACATACCGCTCGCTCTGGTCAACGGGCGAATGAACAGAGCTTCGTTCAAGTCCAAGTCGAAAGTTCGAAGCGTATATTCGGATCTGTACCGAAAGTTCGACGTGATCGAGACCCAGAACGAAGAAACGGCGCGAAGATTCGCTTTGCTTGGAGCGCCGGAACAAAGAATTCGCGTCGCCGGCTCTCTAAAATCCGGCGGCATGCCGCTTGGCGATTTTCCGAAAGCGAGGCGACGACTGGCTGAACTGCTTTCGAATCGACGGATTTGGGTTGCGGCATCGACGCACGAGGACGATGAAGCCGTTGTTGCCGGAGCGCACCGGAAAATTCTCGAGGAACGCCCGGACGCATTTCTTGCAATCGTTCCTCGCAACGTTTCCCGGAGCCGCGAAATTGCAAGGAATTTGGAGAATCGATCCATATCCTGCCAGATCCTGGTCGACGGCGCCGTTCCCGAAGCTATTCCGGCCCAGGCTTGCGTGGTGGATGCCTACGGACAGCTCGGCATTTGGTATCGCTTGGCGGCATGCGCATTCATCGGCGGGTCGACTGCGAAAATTGGAGGCCACAACCCTTACGAGGCGGCTCGCCTCGATTGCGCGATTTTCCATGGCCCCAGCGTCGAAAATTTTTCTTCCGACTACAGATCGTTTCATGAATATAAAGCGGCTAAGCTGGTTCGAGATGAGAGTGAACTGGCGGAAGCTGTGCTCGGTACCGATCACGGAGATTTGGCCGATAGAGCGAAATCCGTTGCCGGCAGGGGCGACGACGCGCTGCGAAAAACCGCCGAGCGACTCGTCCGCCTTTTGGCCGGGCGACCGGCTGGACATGCTTCGGCGACCGGCGAAACAAAAGAAGGTCTGTAAGCTCCGTGGCGGAGACGCTGAAATCCGCAAGACTAAAATTTCGACTGCGGCTGTACAAATTGGCTTGGTTCGTCTTCATGCCGGTCGCGGTATTGTACTTCTGGAAGCGCGGACTGAAAGACCCAAGATACAGGCGGCACTTGAAGGAACGGTTCGGCCGCGGGCCGAAATTGCCGGGGGCCGTGTGGGTGCATGCCGTTTCCATAGGCGAAGTCAGGTCCTCGGTTCCTCTAGTGGAAGAATTGCTGAATCGAAATTATCGGGTCGTTGTAACGTGCTTGACGCCTGCAGGCAGAACCGAAGCGGAAAGAGCCTTCGCTACAAGCATTCAAAACTGTAAACTTGTAGTACGGTACGCGCCATTGGAGTACGAATTTGCATTCAAGCGGTTTTTCAGCGAATGCGCCCCGCAGCTCGCGCTCGTTATGGAAATCGAATTCTGGCCGGTTATGATCGAAGCGGCCAGCAAGCACGATATTCCGTTATTTCTTTGCAATTCCCAGTATCCGAAAAAAAGCTATGACAGCGACCGCGCGCGGCGCTCGCTTCGCCGCGATGCATTGAGCCTGGTCGCCGGCGCGTTCGCCAAGTCGGAAGTCCATGCCGGCCGATTCAGGGATGCGGGCGTACCGTTTGTCGAGGCAACCGGCGAAATGCGTTTCGACCAGCCCGTGCAGAGTCGGTCGATTAGGGCCGCGGGAAAATTTGCTTCGAAAATGAAGCTTGGGTTTAATCGCCGTCCCGTCGTTGCTTTCGCCAGCGTCGTGGCGGGCGAAGATGCGGGATATGTCGCTGCAATGAAGTTGATAGAGTCGCGCTGCCGGGAGGCCGGCAGTACGGTTCCATTCTTTGTCTATATTCCGCGCGCGCCGGAACGGTTTTCCGAGTCCGCCGAAATTCTTGCGGGCGCCGAAGTCGCATTCGCCAGGCGTTCTGAAGTTTTCGACCGCGACTTGTCCTTGACGCGGCAAGAGCCGCTAGCCCTGGCGACTGCATTGCTAGGAGACAGCCTAGGCGAAATGAATTTCTATCTTGCGTTTTCGGATATTGTGGTTGTAGGCGGCGGGTTCGTGAAATCCGGCGCGCACAACATTATCGAACCTCTTGCTCATGGCAAGCCGGTGCTCGTCGGACCCAACATTTGGACAATCGAGCACCCCGCGATCGAGGCGATCGAAGCGGGAGCGGTTGTCAAATGCGAAACGATTGAATCATTGGCTGATCGGGCAAACCAACTATTGGCCTCATCGGAGTCGTATATGGCAATGAAAGTCGCCGCGAGCGGATTTCATGAATCCAACAGGGGCGCCACGCGGAAAACTCTCGATAATTTGCCGCTGACCGCATACGCGCGGGAGTAGCTATCTCGGCGCGACATCGTCCAAGCCGGAGCGGCGCGGTCTTTGCCCGGGCGCCGTAGCCGCTCGGCAAGGCAAGACGATTTCCCCAGCGCATCAAATTCATTTGAAATCGCTCCAGCTCAGCTGATCGTTTCTTTTCCGTCCCTGTTTTAGCTTTCTGCCAATTACACGGTCGAATTCGTACCCTGGAATTTCGCCGGTCCCGGGTCGGCGCGTCCAAATGTCGGATTCCGAAATCACATGGCCCGCCGGAAGGTCGCGGTCGGCGACAACGGATCCTCTTGCGAAGCGATAGACGTCTTCCTCGGGAACGGTTCTTTCCTTCCTGTTGCGAAGCGCTCTGTGGATTTCTCGGCTGCGGTCGATCAGATATTTCAGTTCCGCCGGATCCATTGAACAGGAAATGTCGGGCCCGTCCCGGTAGCGGCTGTCCGTAAAGTGACGTTCGATTATCGATGCGCCGAGCGCTACGGATGCAAGTGCCATCTCAGGCCCGATCGAGTGGTCCGAAAATCCGATTTCCGCTTCGGGGAATGCCTTCCGCAGCTCGATGATTCCCTGAAGCGATACGATCTCGGGCGGCGAAGGATATAAATTAGTGCATTCGAGCAATGCGAAATCCAAGCCGGCGTTCTCGAGGCATCGTACCGAATTCCGCACGGATTCCACTGTCTGCATCCCGGTCGACATTACAACAGGCAGGCCGAAGGAGGCGATATGCCTAATGAGCGGGATGTTATCGGCTTCGCCAGAGCCGATTTTGAATGCCGGAACGCCGATTTCGTATAGGAAATTCGCGGCCTTTCGTGAGAAGGGGGTTGAAATGTAGATCAGACCGAGACTTTCGGCATACGCCTTGAGTTCGACCTCGCCGTCGGGTCCTAGCGAGCAGCTTTCCATAACTTCCCAGATCGAAACGTCCGCATTCGGAGGAAAAATTGATTTTGCCTCTTCGGTCATTTCGTCGTCTACAAAATGCGTTTGATGCTTGACGCATTCGCAGCCGGCTTGAGCGGCCAATCTCACCATCTCCTTGGCAACTTCCAAGTCTCCGCCGTGGTTAATGCCGATTTCAGCGATTACGAGCGGCGCCGCCGCTGCAGAAATTTCTCGATTTGAAATTTTCAAGATCTGCCTCCGATCAAAAACTCAATTTCGATTTCGCTCAATTTACGCGCATATTCCCTAAAATAGAAATCGCGGCGCCAACGCCAGGCTTCGCGACTTGATAGGATTGCCTGCCGCCGTTCGACTTTGAAAAACGCCGGGCCCCGCCGACAGGATCCGGAATCGAATCAAAGGGAGAATTTCCCGGTAATTTGTCAATGGACTCCAATGCAACGGTAGGCCTGCGCAAAAGTCTAGTTTCTGCGGATTCCCGCACGGGCGCGAGCATCGCTACGGTTGTCGGGGCTGACCGAAGTGTCTCGGATGAGAGTTTGCGGATGTTTTCCGGCGAATTGCCGGCTGCGGGCGCAGCAATCCTTCGAGCGGGCGCTGCGGCTCAACGGGTTCTGCTTCCAACCCGCCCAGGAGCGCTTCAGGGGCTTTGGAATGGCCTCGATCGCGTCCTGCGCCCTGACCGCGTAGTAGCGATTGGCCGGGGGCATGTATTGAAACCGGCCCTCGAAGCGAACGATGGAGATTGCCGCGTTGCCCGGGCAGGCGAGGTTGCGCGGCGTGTGGCGCACATGCGCCCGGCAGCGGTCCTCGTCGCATGTCCAGTCGCGAACGTAGTGAAGGCGGTTCTCAATGGGCCAGTGCTCGCGGACGATGCGGAGCAGCATGCTGGAATCGGCCCTGTCCCTGTCGAGCGAGGTCAGGCAGTAGGTGGTTTCTTCGGATATTTTCCCGGTTTTGACGGATTCGATCGCTCGGCGGATCCGGATGGCCTGCTTTCGTCCGTAGAGATCGCAGTAACCGTCCCATTCGGGGGCCGCCAGGTCGACCGGGTCGCAGCGGAGCCGTTCGATGCGGCCGTGCTCCTTGTCGAGCGGCTCGCAGCTTTCGAGCGGCTCGCTTGTTCAGTCGATGTCCTTCAGGTCCTCCAGAATGGTGTCCTAGTTGCCCTTGATGGCGGTGACGAGGTAGTCTCCGTGCGGCAATCCTCGACCGGGTTTCGCGCGGTTTCCTGCCGGGTGCGCATGGCGTCGAGGGCCGCGGCGCGTCCCTGCAGTCCGATGTCCTTCGCCAGGTTTCGAACGGCTGGAATTTCGTTCGTCTTTTCAGGGATTTGCGTTTGCCCGAGCACGAGGCCGCTGTTGTGCTCGACCGCCGCAACCATCATGCCTCGCTCGGCCTCGATCTGCTTCGACGCGCAGCGCACGTCCTTGCCGTCGAGGGCGGCCGGTCGGCATCCGTCGCGGGCGCAGTGGGCTGCCCAGTCGCGCAGCACCCGGTCTAGAGCATCCGGGGGCTGGTTTAAAAAGATGTAGCGAAAGCTCGCTTCCGCGGGTGTCGCGTAGCTTTGGCGGCTGGAGATCCAGAACCCGCCCGCGGTCGCCTTCCGCTCCTCGCTGAGAAGCTCTCCGAATTCGGCGAAGGCGGTCACGCCGCGATAGCCCGCCAGCCGAGCCGCCAGCGCGATGGTGAGATAGCAGCGCAGTTCGAAGCGTCGGCCGCGCGGCTTGCGGAAATCCTCGACGGTCTCGAGAAAGGAGCAAAGGCTCCGCAGGTCGTCGGCCGGCGGCGGCTCGGCGGCCCTTTCGATCTGCCACTCCGGCGGCACATCCTCGCCGCGCAGCTTGGCGGTCGCGCCCTTGAACAGTTCGCGCACGAAGACCTCCTTTGGCTGCCCCGTGTGGGTGAACCGCGCCGACCCGTCGGTCCGGTGCGAGTAGCCGCGCGTCGGACCCAGCGCATGCCAGTTCGAAGCGCGGTAGCAAGTGCCTGAAAATCTTGACGGATCCACGATGCTCTCGGCGACGAGCACGGGATAGCCGTGCAGCGCCAGCATGTCGTCGGACAGGCGCCGCAGGCTCAGCCCAAGTACCCGCGAGCCATGTTGGGAACATAGCCCTCGCCGAGAATGACAAAGCGAGTGGTGTTCGCGATGAGATGAAGCCGCGAGAGCCGCTGATCGTGCGTCCAGCCGATCCAGGCGTCGCGCACGCCGACCTTGTATGCCCCCGCCTGCCAGCCGATCAGAGCAACCCAGGCCTCCCCGCCTGCCACCACGTGGCGAAGCGCGCGGCCGCAGAAATTCTTGAAGGAAGATAGTGGCGGCGCGCGGCAAGGGCGTCCCATCGCCGCTGCTCGGCATAGCCTCGCACCGGCCGCACCGTTACGTCGCGTGGAAAAATGTCGCCTCTTTTCGAATCGGAAATTTGCGTGCCAAGGCGCGTATCAAATCAAATCTTGCGTTGTCGGAGAAAATTTAGTTTCGGAACAAAAATTAAAAAGAGTTACTTTTGCGTGGTCGTGGGGAGCGCAGACATGTCCTTGACTTCATATCCCGGTGGCCTCATTCTGCCGCCATGAGTTGGCGGGTCCAGATTGCCGAGGAGTTCGATCCCGAGTTCTTTGCTCTACTGCAGGAGGTTCAGGATGCGATCCTGACCATGACGCGCCTTCTGCGGTAGTTCGGTCCGCAACTGTGCCGGCCTCAGGTGGATACGCTGAACGGGTCGCGGCACGCCAACATAAAGGAGTTGCGGCTAAGCGCGGCAGGCGGGAAATGGCGGGTCGCCTTCGCGTTCGACCCCGAGCACCGCGCCATGCTTTTGGTGGCGGGCGACAAGTCGGGCGGCAGCGGGGGCGGCGATTCTACTGCGAATTGATCCGCAAGGCCAACGAGCGGTTAGACCGGCACCTTGCTCGCCTGGCCAATGAATAGAAAAGGAGAATCGTTATGGCGCTCGATGTGGAAGGCGTGATCGCAGGGCTCGACCCCGAGCGGCGGCGCAGGATCGAGGAAAGGGCGGCGGAGCTGATCGCCGAGGAAAAGACGCTGCGCGAACTGCGCAGGGCCCGAGAGCTGACCCAAGCCAGCGTGGCGCGCGAGCTCGGCATCAGCCAGGACGCCATCTCCCGGCTGGAGCAGCAGAGCGACCTCCTGCTGTCCACGCTGCGCAGGACAGTCGAGGCGATGGGCGGCAGCCTGTCGTTGATCGCCCGCTTCCCCGATCGCCCTCCGGTCGAACTTGCCTGCATCGCCGAACGCGACGCCCGCGATTGAACCCTGTCTGATCGGCGCAGGTGGTTCGCGGCCTCGCTCACCGCTTTGCATGAACTGGGCAAGTCGGAGGCCAAAATAGGAAGTAGAGATAATGCCTAACTTCTAAATCACCGTGTATTTTGGCACCAACCGCAATCGGATCGATACGGACGAGTGTTTCGGGCCGGACATGGGCAGCCATCCAGCTCTCTTTCGAGTCGGTCGCGCCGTCGTAGACGTTACGGTTTCCGTGACATCTGATGAAGTGTCGGGGGAGAGCACAATAGACGGCGACATTGAGGTGTACGAAGAAACCCTGTCTCAGGACAGAACACGCTTCGATACAGTTGGTACGACCCGGCTGGTTTCCGAACTCGGCGAGACGATGCGCGATGACAAGGCTGATCTCCTCTGCCTCATTCTTGGCTTCGACTACACGTTCCGGGAATCGATCGAACGCGCCGCCTTGCTCGCGGCGCTCTATTAGAAGGACAAATCCCCACCTCTGCTCGCCATGGTCTTTTCGTGGCCGACCGACGGAAGCCTATCCTACTTCGCAGCCGGCTTGAGCGGCCAATCTCACCATCTCCTTGGCAACTTCCAAGTCTCCGCCGTGGTTAATGCCGATTTCAGCGATTACGAGCGGCGCCGTCGCCGCAGAAATTTCTCGATTTGAAATTTTCAAGATCTGCCTCCGATCAAAAACTCAATTTCGATTTCGCTCAATTTACGCGCATATTTCCGAAATTAGAAATCGCGGCGCCAACGCCAGGCTTCGCGACTTGATCGGATTGCCTGCCGCCGTTCGACTTTGAAAAACGCCGTGCACCGCCGACAGGATCCGGAATCGAATCATAGAGAGAATTCCCCGGCAATTTGTCAATGGACTCCATTGCGACGGTTTCTCCGGGTATCCGAAAGGCGGTTCGATAAAGCGAATCCATTCATGTCGAGAGTAGCATGCAATTCCGCCGGCGCGAATGAAAAAAGAAAGCCGGCGGAGACACCGGAATTCGCATTTCTAGCATTAGACTTAATTCATTCAGAGGATTCCTAGCCGGGACGAATTGCGGCTTAACTCCTTGCTAGCGCACACGCCGAAGCGCCATTGCGATGGCAGCCTCGGCAAGCAAGTTAAATCTATCAGCGGGCAGTGCGGGCTATCTGAGACGGACGGCAAGCGCCCGTGCGGCGAAACGGCGCATCGCGTCGAGAGCGCGCGGCCTGCCGGCTCGCGCCCATGCAGCGGGACGTCAAAATCTCGTGCAAGCGGTTGCTCTATCCTGCGAGATGGGCGATGGCTGGTATCAGGGGGCCGAAATTGATTGCATCCCGAGTTTGCCGCGAGGCTCCCGGCAATTCAGCCCCGCGACCTGCCCATTGGCCATGAATTTAGTCAGTCCGCAATTGCTTGTACACTTCGCTTTCCAGCCCCAACCTCATGGCGCGCTCGGTCGAGGCGGACGAATCGGCCAGCCGGGCGTAGCCGAGCCAGACGATCTCGTTCTCCGGAGGCCGGCCGTTCTTGCGGTGCAAGTGGCCCCGCCCATCGCGGCGACCAGGCCCATGGTGCGACCGAGATTGTCCGGCCCGGGGAGTCGCCGCTCCGTCGCGTAGTCAGCGAGGACCGCGATTTCGATGTCCGTGAAGAAGCATTTCACGTCCAGCTCAGAGGTCGTGCGCCGCCACCGCCAGCGCCGGCGCGGCGAAGTAGACCCCGCCGAGCCCGCCGTGCGTGGAGCCGAGCGGTTCTCGAACGCCTCGCCATCCGAAATGGCGGACAGCCGCTCGAAGTCGGCGGGCGAGGACAGGGTGCGGCGAATTAGGCTTTACTTCTCCATGCCGCCCGGATACCGGAAAAGCCGGATCGCGTTCAGTGCTTATTTACACCCTATGGGCAGTTGGCGCCCGTAGGACTGGTCCGCGGTGGAAACCTTGGCATAGATGGCCGCTTTCCGTCCCAATTGAACCTCCTCGGATTTCTGCCTTGCAAGCCATTGATTTATACGGCCCGGGATCCGTACCAAACAGGCAGTCTTCCAACGGGGACAATTAAGAGCACACTGCGCCCCGGGCGTCTCAAGCACACTTACCTCTCGGACGGGCGCACATACTAATCACAGGCGAATACAGGCGGCCTAGAATGATGGCCAAAAATGCCTGGAGTGTCATTTCGCCTGTTTGAATTCTCTGCGAATCGTTGCCAACACGTCTCCGAAAGTTTCTCGTATTCCTCCATTGGAGAAGCGGATCTGGTGAATGCCCGCAATGTTAGAGAATTCTTCGACACCCTCTTCCATCAGGACTATAGCGCGGGCGAACCCTAGACGGCCTTGGAAGAGGCCTGTTTCGTGGATAACGTTTTGTCTGGCGCGAAACTTGCCCTCGCCAAGATCATCGTCGCACGTCAAGACAAGCAGGGCAAGCGCGCTCTTGGACATTATCTCCTGGAGTATGTCCCTTATCTCGTGCCCGGCGCGCGCGCCCGTCTCGTATGCCTGTACCCTATAGCCATGCTGCTCATGCAAATGGTCCTTTAGATCTCTCCAGGCCTCCCCGTGTCCGTGTCCGATGAAAATAGTCGGGGTAGCCATGTCAGCGTCGTTATCCACCGGATCCGGCAATCGAGAGTCCGCGGCGGATTTCTCGAATACGGCGAACACGCGTTCTATCTGTGCTCGCTCAGGCGCTTCTACCGATACCCTTATATTAAATTCGTGTCCTGACATCGACACACAGAGCTTATAATCGATTTCCGCACCGCTTGCTCGGACAGATTGCAATTTCATAAAAATGAAGTGCACAGCTCTTGGGTAATCTGCGAAGAACTCCTCCGGGCTGTCGTATTCCCACTCATATTCTGGAAGGCCTATGCTTAGGTGATTTGGAATAGGATCCAGTTTGCCGACCGATTTGGCGATTCCATCGAACACCTCACTGGCTTCTTGCAGGACGGCGGCGCTAAAGAACGTTCGGCTGTAATTTTTGGTCTTCTTCACGTTGTCACCTTTGGTTGCAAGTGCGCTGATCTCAAGAAGCGAGACCTAAGGCTCTATTGTCCAAGCGTCAATGTTCCTCCGAAATTGACCCGGAATTGGGGACTGCTAAGACCCGGGGTCGCAGTGGCTGTTTTCCGTTGTCGATAATGTGGTTTACAGAAGGCACCGAGATGAAGCCCCGCCAGCTTTGTAGCGCCTGACCCCCAATTTTCCTATGAAACTCGCACCGTGACGCAAACAAGGCTCTCCCGGCCCCAGAACGTCGATGCCTTGTGGCTTGATAGTTCAGTTCTGCGATGCTTCGTCCGCTGCCGGATGTCGGCGAATGACGCGGTTCCCCGGTAACTGCCCCGCTGGATGCCGGGCATTCGGCGCTGTGGGAGCCTTCCGGACGCTACAACTAGCCGGGCAAGCGGCTGCTATCTTTATAGGGCGGTTCATCCCCGCGTGGCGGGGAAAACTTCGGGTCAGGACTCTTAACCAGAAAAAGACGATTGTCGCAAGGGCGTGCGCCAAGAGAAAGACGGTCGGACAAAAATCATAGCGCGTAGACACCCGTTACCAACCCTTAAGCCGGGCAAGTGTTTTAGCTGCTTGCCCTTCAGCCGTCCCATCGGGATCCTCTGGATCGTAGGCTGCGGCGCCGAGCCCTGCGACTCCGTTACAATATCCCGTGCATCTAGAACCGCGCGGTCCAACTCTGGCGACGACCAAAGTGTCACCGTCGCGGATGGGGCAAGGTTTACGGGCGGATTGTCCATGAATTGAATTTCGGGCTGAGAAGCCTGAAAACGGTTCTCTGTGGCTCCGACATCCAATATTGACCACTCAAACATTCCCCCTTGTGGAACTTTTGAACCTATGCTGGGATAGGGCCAACTCAAACCTTATGAGCAAGAAATTGATCATCTATCTGGACACGCAAGACTATATCAATCTGTTCAACGAAGCCGACGATGGTCCATACCATCAAGTGCTCACAGAACTGATGAAATACCGTAATCGTGGCAAGATCGTCATTGGTTTCTCGTATATCACAATCATTGAATTCATTACCAAGCCTGACGAAGCCAATCGCGACGATCGTGTCAGGCGTGGACAACTCATCAAGGACATTTGCGGCCCAAATGCTTTTCCCCCACCCTCTGCAATCATAAAGGGCGCTAAATTTCCTAATGACGGAATGTGGATGCCTAGTGCAGGCGAAAATTTCATATCCGCCCAGAATGTTCGAAGTAAGTTGCGGAAGGTGTATCTAGAAAAACTGAAACAGCAGGAAGGCTTGAACCGAAAGCAGCGGCGACAATTTCGTCGTAACGCGTCAATGAAGGAAATGTTTCTACGGATCGGGGCTACATGGGGACGGAATCGGCCCGACTGGGGCGACATTCCTGTCTCAGAGGAATTCATTCAGAGTCGCATTGTCGAACGTTTCATAGCAGAAAAGTGCAGTGACCGCGAGTTTGAAAAGCGGATCAATGCTTGGTTAATGGATCCAGCAGAATATAGCCGAATCTTCTACGACTATGCAGACCAACCTAACGTAATCGAAAAGTTCTTTGCCAAATCTATTGACGGCGTGGAAAAGGCCACAACGACTTTACAGGATGTAGTTGCAAGCGTCCAACAACTGAATGACGAAATTCCGGGCATCCGCTCCAATCTGGTCAAAGCCGGGATGAACAGGTCCAAAGCACGAAAGCTGATCAAGCAAGTTCCGATCCCGGAACCGGACTTCGTATCATTCGCTAAAGGTCTTGAACACGAGATTGGAAAAGGTCGCGCTGGGCATTTTCAACACTACTGTGAGTGTATCTTGAAGAAGAGATACAACTTCAAGCGATCAGACTTAATGGACCTGTTTCAGATGTGCTATGCTTATGACTGTGATCTGTTCAGGTGCGATAAAGGCATGGCTAGCGTGTTTCAAGATTTTATGCCTTTCCAAGGAAAGCTCGTAGAAAGATTTACCGCATTGCCAGAAAGAATTGACAGACTACTGGAACAGGGCAAGACACCGGAGTAAGTTTTGAGTTTCAAGACGGCTCATCCGACAGTAATACAGACACGAAGGAACTATTCCGCTCCGCCAACTCTTGCGCCGTCCAGCCAACATGGGCCCTAAACGCACATAGGTGCCGATTCCGCCATAGAATTTCATGTCCCGGGTTTCCGGATTCCGTTCTTCCTGATTCCGTTTGAGAGACTTGCGACAACGCCACGTCACGCTCATGAAAGTCGTGAGGCGGGAAGAACCGCTTTGTCGCCTTGAAGTGCCCGCAGAGCAGCAGGAAGCCGATCTTGCTGGTGGGGTTGCGCAGCCTCGCACCGCCTCCACCAACGTCCCGGGCAGGATGAGGAACCGCTTTCGCTCGCCATGGTCAAGTCTGGGAGGTGCATCAAACGTCTCTTGCTCGCTTGATGAGAGGATACGCATGCGCGGCATGAAGACCTCGAGGACCGGGTGGCCGAAAAGGACTGGTTGCGGACAGGCCACGAAAGCCCGTCCATAAATTAGGTTGAAGCGCTATAGGACGCGGGTACAGTTTCGGACAGCCATTTTGCGACGGAGCGGCCCATGTCCGGAACCTTCGCCTACGCCCGCGTTTCGACCGCCAGCCAGGAGCCTGGAAACCAGATCATGGAGATCGAGGCGGCGGGCTTCAGCGTCGAGCTGCACCGGATCGTCTCGGATACCGTGTCCGGATCAACGGCCGTCGCACAGCGCAAGGGCTTTTCCCTGCTGCTCGACAAGATGGAGAAGGGCGACGTTCTCATCGTCACCAAGCTTGACCGGCTGGGGCGCGACGCCATCGATGCCGTCGGCACCGTCGCGGATCTGGAGAAAATGGGCATACGCGTCCACTGCCTTGCCTTGGGAGGCGTGGACTCGGCCAGCTCCGCCGGAAAGATGACCATGAACGTCATCAACGCTGTCGCCCAGTTCGAGCACGATCTTCTCGTGGAACGCGCCCAATCCGGCCTCGCAAGAGCCAAGGCGGCCGGAAAGCCTCCGGGCCGGCCATCGACCCTGTCGGCCGGTCGGCAGGACTTGGTGAAGGAAAAGATCCGGAACGGCGAGATAATCTCTTCAATCGCTCGACAGTTCGGGACAAGCAGACAGACCATCATGGGTGTCAGGGATCAGGCATGATCCTATGGTGGGTTATGTACCTTTGTTGGGATAGACCCATCTATCCGAAACCGGTCCGTTAGCGTGTATTTCAACACGAATCTGACTAGAACCCTGTTTCGCGTTCTCGTGCCGCTGTGCTGGTTCGGTGTCAAGGAATGGAGCGAGATGCAGAGGATGCACGATGTTCGGCACTGGCGAAAGACCGGTCTGTTCGACCGTCTTCTGTCATTCGACGGCCGGGCGGGCACTGACCGTCGCGGGGTGCGCGCAGCGACGGCTGGCGCACTTCACCCGCGTTTTGATCCCATTCCGACCGGGAACGGCGGCATCTGGTAGCAGCGAATGACACGAGCTTGAAACCGGCCGGTTTCGATGCGATGATGGTCGTGACGGGGGTTGAATGTGGAGTTCAGGGAACGGTCAACGAAAGCGAGGAACTGGGATCTCGCAGCTAGTACTATGTCAAATTTGAAGTAAAGGTTACGGTGTCGCGTTCAAGGCTTTAACTGCGCGAGAAACGTCGCCAAGCATGCTCGCTGCGCGGCGAATTCGAATCGAGCAAGCGCAATTCGCGGATTGGAGGAAGCCTCGCCGCCAATCGTTTCGCCGAATTGCTTGAATTCGGTCGCTTTCATGGTTAGCTCATGTTCGCTGGGAGGATCTGGCTTGCGCTCTCAGGATCGCATGGCGCTTTCGGTTGAGGCAAAGAGTCGGAATTGAAAAACTATTCGATACAAAATCTTGTAGGAGGCTCCTTGGGTTTGTCCAAGTATAAAGTGACCAGGGACGGGATCCGAATTTACCCGTTGAGCGAATTCAGCGGGATGCGAACCGCCGGGCGCGTGGCGGCGCAGATCCTAGACGATCTTTGCGATCATGTTCAGCCGGGAATTAAAACAATCGACATCGACGAACTGGTTCGGGACAGGATTCGCGAATACGGAGTGAAGTCCTCGACTATCGGCTATCGGGGTTACGGCCATGCAAGCTGCATTTCCGTGAATCACGTGGTGTGCCATGGCATTCCCGGCCCCAAAGTCCTTCAAAGCGGAGATATCCTAAATATCGACGTAACCATAACCGCCGACGGCTGGTTCGGCGATTCATCCCGTATGTACGCTGCGGGGCAGATCGCCCGCAAGTCGTCGCGCTTGCTGGATGTAACGCACAAATCGCTGATGCTGGGAATCGAGGCCGTTAAGCCGGGAGGCTTCTTCGGCGACATAGGGCATGCGATTCAGAAATTCGCTGAATCGCATCGCATGTCCGTTGTTCGAAATTTTTGCGGCCACGGCATCGGACGCGAATTTCACTTGCCCCCGAACGTGCTACACTTCGGTTCAAGGGGAACCGGGGCGAAACTCGAGCCGGGAATGATATTTACGATCGAACCCATGATCAATATCGGAAAGCCCGGCACGAAAATTCTTAGCGACAACTGGACCGCCGTTACGCTCGATCGATCGTTGTCGGCCCAATTCGAGCATACGGTCGGCGTTACCGAAGATGGCTACGAGATATTCACGCTTTCGCCGGGCGGACTGTTTCACCCTACCCGGCATCTGAACTAAGGCGTGCGCCTAGGAAATAATCGCGATTCGCTACGCTTTCGCGCCCATGGCTTTGGGTTGAAAGGCGGGGGACCCGTGGCAATGCTTGAACTTCTTGCCTGAACCGCACGGACAGCGGCTGTTTCTGCCCGGGTTGCCCCAGGTGCGCTTGTCCTGCTCGTCGAAACCCGGTTTCGACCCGTTCGCCGAGGCGCGAATTCGAGCGGCTTTTTCCGCAGCTTGGCGCCGAGCCATCATTTGAGCGATCAGCGCCTGCTGTTCCTCGGGAGTCATCGGCCGGATATGGCTGACTTTCTGGGAAACCTCCTTCCGGAGCGAATTGAGAAGCGTTTCAAAAAGCTGGAATGCTTCCGACTTGAACTCATTGAGCGGGTCTCGCTGCGCGTAGCCGCGAAAGCCTATGACCGATCGCAGATGCTCGAGAGTAATTAGATGCTCCCGCCATATTCTGTCTATTGTCTGCAGCAGCAATTGCTTTTCGATCGAGCGCAATTGGTCGGGGCCGAATTCAATGGACTTCTTCGCCATATGCTCGTTGGCCGCCGAGTAAAGCCTTTGCCTGATCGCTTCGTCGTCGACGCCGTCCTCCTGCGCCCATTCCTCGATAGGCAATTGCAAGCCGAGCTTCGATTGGCACTCCTCCTGGAGCAGTTCCGTTTTCCATTGGTCGGAGTAGGTTTTTGGCGGCATGCACTCATCGATAAGGTCGTCGATCAATTCATGGCGCATGTCCCTGACAACATCCGAAACGTCGACCGAATCCATGATTTCCCGGCGCTGGCTGAAAATCGCCTTGCGCTGGTCGTTCATGACGTCGTCGTATTTGAGAATTTGCTTCCGTATGTCGAAATTTCGCGCTTCGACTTTGGCCTGCGCTTTTTCAAGCGACTTGTTCACCCATGGATGGACGATTGCCTCGCCGTCCTTCATGCCGAGGGTGTTAAGAATCTTGTCGAGCCTGTCGGAGCCGAAAATTCGCATCAGATCGTCTTCGAGCGACAGGAAGAAACTTGAACGGCCCGGATCTCCCTGCCTGCCGGACCGTCCTCTAAGCTGATTGTCGATACGCCGCGATTCGTGGCGTTCCGTAGCTAGCACGTACAGGCCGCCCTGCTCCAAAACGATTTTTTTCGCCTCGGCGATTTCCGCTTCGATTTCGGCTCGGATCCTCGCCGCGTCCGTATCGGAACCGGATTCCATTTCTTCCAGGACGCGCATTTCGACATTGCCGCCGAGCTGAATATCCGTTCCTCGGCCAGCCATGTTCGTCGCTATGGTCACCGCGTTCGGGCAGCCGGCCTCGGCGATAATTTTCGCTTCCAATTCGTGATGCCGGGCGTTCAGCACGTTGTGCTGTATCTTGTCCTCTTCCAAAAGAGCGGACAGGAATTCGGATTTTTCGATAGACGTCGTGCCGACCAGCACCGGCTGTCCTCGCCCGTGCGCCTCCTTTATCGACTCGATGATCGCTTCGGTTTTTTCGCGCGCTGTTCGATAAACCTGATCCTGTTCGTCGACGCGGGCTACGGGTTCATTCGTCGGGACCTCGACCACGCCCAGCCCGTAGATCTCGTTAAACTCGTCGGCCTCCGTCGCGGCCGTTCCCGTCATGCCGGCAAGCTTGCCGTACAGCCGAAAATAGTTTTGGAAAGTCGTTGAAGCCAAGGTTACATTCTCGGCTTTGATATCCACATTCTCCTTGGCTTCCAGGGACTGGTGAAGACCTTCGCTGAGACGCCTCCCCGGCATCATGCGACCGGTGAATTCGTCGATCAGCACGACCTGCCCCGACCGCACTATATAGTCCTTGTCCCTGCGGTACATTTTATGCGCGCGCAGAGCCTGGGTAATGTGATGGACGACGGTGGTGGATTCGGGATCGTAGAGCGATTGACCTTCGGGGAGAATGCCGGCGTTGCGCAAGCGCTCTTCCATGAACTCGTTGCCCGCGTCCGTATACGAAATGCCGCGGTTTTTTTCGTCCAGCGAATAGTGCTCGTCCTTGACCTCCGGGATAATTCTGTCGACCTTGGTGTAGAGTTCCGAACGATCTTCGGCCGGACCTGAAATTATCAGCGGAGTCCGGGCCTCGTCGACCAGGATCGAGTCGACTTCGTCGACGATGGCGTAGCTGTGCCCCCGCTGAACCATGGCCTCGAGATTCGAAGCCATATTGTCGCGCAAGTAATCGAAACCGAGTTCATTGTTGGTCGCGTAGGTGATGTCGGCCTTGTATGCAGCTCTTTTTTCCTGATCTTGCTGCGATGGAACGACGACGCCGACGGTTAGCCCGAGCGCTTCGTAGACTTTTCCCATCCAGTCGGCGTCTCTGCGCGCCAGATAGTCGTTGACCGTGACGATGTGAACGCCGTCGCCGCCAAGCGAATTCAAATAGGCCGGCAAAGTCGCTACCAGCGTTTTTCCCTCGCCGGTCTTCATTTCGGCGATATTGCCGCGATGGAGAAAAACACCGCCGATTAGCTGCACGTCGAAAATTCGCAAGCCTAGCGAGCGGCGGCCCGCCTCGCGCACATTGGCGAAGGCCTCCGGAAGCAGGTCCTCCAGTTCGGCCCCGTTTCGGGCTTTTTCCGAAAGCTCCTTCGTTTTCGCCTTGATCTCGTCGTCGGAAAATTTCTCGAATTCGCCTTCCAGTTCGTTGATCCTGGCAACAATAGGTCGCGTAGCCTTGATTTTGCGGTCGTTCGGCGTTCCAAAGACCATCTTCGGGATTTTGGCCAGACTCAACATTTTAAAATCGCGATCTCCAATTTCGCCCCGTTCGGGCAAGGCTCAAGCTCCCGAGCCCGAATAGGATGGGTCGCTCGCTGCCGGATGTCATAGGGAAGCATGTAATTACGCGGCTTGCTTCTGTCAATGAGGCGGGCCCGGGCGCCTGCGCTCTTCGCGGCTACGCATGGCGGACGCGCTGAATTGAAGCTCCGGCGCGTCTCGCTCGCCCGGTCCGGACCAGGAATTCGGCCGTTCGCTTTGAACGCCGCGAATTTTCGCGGAACCGCTTGATTTCTTCGCGGGAATACTGCGAATTGGGCAGGCGCGAGAAATAGAGCGCGGATTCAAAACGGGGCGCGACGCTTGCAGAGGGGAAATTCTATCGCCGAGATGCGCGGACAGGCGCATCGTTCGCGGCTGGCGGAAGAGATTCCGGCCGGAAGCTGCGATTGCCATATTCATATGCTCGCGGACGACCCGGAATTCCCGCTTTGGGAAGGCCGCGCGGAAGACCCTCGTCCCGGCAGGATCGAGGATTGGATCGAACGGTACCGAATTCTCGCGAAATCGTTCGGGCTTGACAGGTGCGTCGTCGTCCATTCGATCCTTTTCGGCGGCGACAACGCCGTAACGCTGGAAGCGGTCAAACGGCTAGGACCCTCGGTCGCCAGAGGAATTGCGCTTGTAGCCGACGGCGCTTCGGATTCCGAACTGGACAATCTCGCGGATAACGGAATTGCGGGCGTGCGCCTGAACTGCGTTCACGGCGGCATCCTGAGCTGGGAAGGCGCGCGCGAATTGGCTCCGCGCCTGTCGGAACGCGGAATGCATTTGCAAGTGCTAATGAATGCGCATCGGCATCTGGCCGATTTGGCCGACGACATAAGGCTCATGCCCGTGCCGGTTGTGTTCGACCACATTGGGTGGCCGGATTTAACGGCCGGGGCAAGCGAACCCGGATTTCAGCTGCTCCTTTCGCTCCTGGCCGAAGGCCGCGCGTGGGTAAAATTGTCGGCTCCCTACAGATTGTGCCCGGCGCCCTACGATTCTGCCGCGGGTGCGATCGAAGAATTGATCAAAGCGAATCCCGAAAGGTGCCTTTGGGGAAGCGATTGGCCCTATATAATGCTGGGGGACGCGGCGTTGCCGGATACCGATGAACTCGTGGCGGCGTTTCTGGGAATAGCCGGGAGCGCTTCGACGCTTGAAAGGATATTCGTCCGCAATCCGGAAAAGCTTTACGGGTTCGATCCCGTCTGACTGCGGCGACGCGCAGCCGGCGATGTCGCCCGGGCGCAGTTGCGCGGCCTATTTACCTTTCCAGTCCTCCTTGATCAAATCGCTCGCTTTTTCGCCTATCATGATCGCGGCCGCATTCGTATTTCCTGAAACGATTTCGGGCATAATCGAGCAATCGGCGACGCGCAGGCCTTCGACGCCATGCAGCTTCAGACGCGGATCCACGACGCTTCCGGAATCGCGCCCCATTTTGCAGGTGCCCGTGGGATGGAAGATCGTTGTCGAATTGGCGCGCGCCCAGTCGAGCTTTTCGTCGTAGCTCTCGAGCCGCCGATCAGGCGAATAAGAGGATGATATCATGGATTCCAGCGGGCTGGCTTCCGATATTCTGGTCGCGATGTCGATCCCGTCGACCATGGTTCTGCAATCGTTTTCGGTGGCTAGGTAGTTGGGATGAATTTCAG
This sequence comes from Albidovulum sp. bin36, assembly GCA_002238565.1. GTDB lineage: Bacteria > Pseudomonadota > Alphaproteobacteria > Rhodobacterales > Rhodobacteraceae > JAPPFL01. The sequence continues at coordinate 13,442 of MPMP01000012.1, read as the reverse complement.
GATGGGCCGAGGGATCCGGGCTGGCGAGGCGGATTTCGCCCCGGCTCTCCGGCCGAAGCGGGCAAACGCAAACCGTGAACGCCGAAAAGGGATGAACGCCCTCTCCGGGCGAGTCCGCGGACCATGGCTGGACGAGCAGCTGCACGTCCGGAGTCGCGACATGGTCTCCGGTTCTTATAAACCCGGTCGCGAGGCTGGCCGCCATCGACATCGGCCCGGTTCGGGACGATGCGAATTCAATCAGCATTCGCGCCCGCTCCTTCAAGCTGCGAACCTCGTCGTTGAGCGTCGGCTCACGGCATTTGAATACCATGCGAGCCTGCAGGTGGTCCTGGAGGTTTTTGCCGACGGAAGGCAGGTCTCGAACAACCTCGATTCCGAGCTCCCGCAGCTTTTCCGCCTCCCCAATGCCGGACAGCATGAGCAGCTGCGGCGACCCTATGGACCCGGAAGATAGTATGACTTCCCTGTCCGCTCGCGCGATGCCGGTCTCGCCGGAACGGCTGGAATAGGCGACTCCGGTTGCGCGACCGTCCTCGAATTCGATGCGAGTAGCCGCCGACCTTGTCATAACGCGCAGATTCGATCGCTTTCTGGCCGGTTTCAAATATGCGACCGACGCGCTGCAGCGCCAGCCGTTCCTAGTCGTCAGCTGGAAGTAGGCGACTCCATCCTGCGTCGCGCCGTTGTAGTCGGGATTGAAGGCGATGCCCAGGTTTTCAGCCGATTCGACCCATGCATCGCAGATCCTGCGCTTGAATGGCATCCGCGATACGCTCAGGGGCCCCTTTCCGCCGCGTAGCTCGTCCTCGCCTCCTTCAAACGTTTCGGTGCGCTTGAACAATGGGAGGACATCGTCCCAGCTCCAGCCGGGATTGTTCATTTGCCGCCATCGGTCGTAGTCATCCGGCTGACCGCGTACGTAGAGCAGGCCGTTGATAGAGGACGAGCCGCCGAGAACTTTCCCGCGCGGCCAGCTGATCGTCCTGCCGTTCAGTCCCCGGTCCGGCTGCGTTACATATCGCCAGTCGACCTTGGGATTGTGCATGGTCTTGAAATAGCCGACGGGAATGTGAATCCAAGGATTCCGGTCTTCGCCGCCAGCTTCGAGCAGAAGGACGCTCGTGCCGGGATCTTCGCTAAGACGGTTCGCCAGCACGCAGCCGGAAGACCCTGCGCCGACAATTACGAAGTCGGCTCGCTCGTCGTCCATGGAGCCGCTCCCCTATTGCTGGAGTCGGTTTCCGATCCTGCGAGCGCAAGATGGAAATCTTGAATGCCGGTTCATATGCAGCTGGATCATGCCGTCTAGCCGTAGATAAGGTTGGGAAGCCAAAGAGCGAGCTGCGGAAATAGGAACACGAGGGCGAGTCCAAGCAGCTGAATCAGCATGAATTGCATCATGCCCAAGTAAATATCCTTAAGCTCCCACTCTGGAACGACTCCCTTCAGGAAATATGCCGACAAGGCAACGGGCGGACTTAGCCATGCCGTTTGTAGATTGACCGCCACGAGAATTCCGAACCACGTCAGGTCTATCTCCAGCTTGACCAGGGCCGGGAGCAGAATCGGCAAGATGATCAGGATGATCGGCACCCACTCCAGCGGCCATCCCAGCAGGAATATCAGCGCCATGATCGCGATGAGAATCATGTATGTCGGCAGTTCGAAGGCCAGCAGCGCGTCCGTGAGCATTCCCGGCGTGCCCAGCCGAGAAAATACGGCTCCGAAAAAGTTCGACGCCGCGACAAGGAACATCACGAGGACGGTAATCTCGAGAGTTTTCACCAAAGCATCGAAAAGAGACCTTAGCGTTAGCTTGCGATAGAGCAGCGCGAGCAGAATTGCGCCAAACGCACCGCATCCCGCGGCTTCCGACGGAGTCGCCCAGCCGAATAGAATCGACCCGAGAGCGAACGCGACTAGCGCCGATGGAGGCACCAGCCCCATGAAGAATTCGTACCAAAGGTCGGAAAAAAAGAATCCGGCAGGCTTGTTGTTCCTTACCCAGCGAGCCGCCAAGTACATAATTCCCATCCATGCCAATGGTATAGCTATCCAAGACAGAGGGAACAGCCCGGTCAGGCTTCCGGCAAGCGCGAGAACCACTAGCAGGAAAAAGATTAAAATCGATCCTAGAACCAGTATGGTTTCCAGCCGGTAATAGGGCGATGTTTCCGGTCGCTCCTCGGGCGGAAGGGTCGGTCCGAGCTCGGGATTCAGCCAGCAGCGAACGAGGCAGTATCCGGCATACAGCGCCGCAAGCAGTATTCCGGGAATTATTGCGGCTGCGAAGAGGTCGGTAACGGGAACTTCTAGGACGGGACCCATGACGACCAGCATGATGGAAGGCGGAATTAGAATTCCTAGCGTGCCCCCCGCCGCGATTGCGCCCGACGACATCCTGACATCGTAGCCCGACCGGTTCATGGTCTTCGCCGCCATTATTCCCAGAATCGTTACCGATGCGCCTACGATTCCGGTCGCCGCGGCGAAAATCGTCGATACGAACAGGACGGCCAGATAAAGCGCGCCGCGAGTTTTGGAAAGCATCAGCTGGACGGATTGGAACAGTCGTTCCATCAGGCCCGCCTGCTCCATGAGAATACCCATGAAAATAAACAGCGGAATTGCCGCCAGCGCCTGTTCGAGCATTACGGTGTTGAACTGGAAAGTTTGCAGATAGAATACCAGTTTGCCGCCGAAGCCCCATGCGCCGAATACAAAGCTAAGAAATATGAGCGTGAACGAAATGGGAAAGCCGACAAAGATGGAAAAAAGCATAATCGCGATCATGATCACGCCGACCCACTCGGACGGGATGTCCGCCAGCCCGGTTGTCGACACGAAGTCCGACCACCAATCGCTCAAAGGCAAGTCGCTGGAATAGGTCGCTAGAAATACTAGCGTCAATATGATTGCGTAGAACGGCAGGGATCTCAGGACCAGCCGCGCTCGTCCTGTGCCCATGAAGTGGACGCACTTCAGGAATTCCGAAACGCCTTGCATGAAAAGGAAAAAGGCTCCGAGCGGCATGGCCGTTCTTGCCGGAGCGAGGGGCGCCATCAGGGTCGAATCCATCGACCTCTCCCATATGGCCCATGCCTTGACGGTGTATTCGAGGGATATCCAGAAAAAGAAAACCATAGCCGGGAAGTAGAACGCCAAGTACAGAATCGCGTCGACGGTGGACTGCGTCCTGACCGACCAGTTGCGATAGAGAAAGTCGGCGCGAATATGCACGCCTCTCATCAAGGCGTATCCGGCGCCGAGCATGAAAAGCGCCCCCGCGAACATGCGACTCGTATCGTACGCCCAGATCGTCGGCGAGACGAATAGCTTTCTTGCGACGACTTCGAAAACCATCGCGAATATCACGGGCAGAAGAAGCAAGCAGGCAACCCGGCCGACCCAATGGTTGCCAACATCGATGATTTTGATCGTTCGGCGCATCCATGGCGCCATGTCCTCGGGTGTTTCGCCCGGGTCGCCGGATCGCCGGTCAGCGACCAATTCGTCCGCAATGTCTATGCGACGCGCGGCGTTGCTGTCGGCCATCCGTTCCTCCCGCTACGATTTTGCGTCGAGCGCGGGCTCGACGTGGTCCGGAAAAAAGCGGCTGCGGAACGCTCGCTCCGCAGCCATTTTTCAATTGCCTTTAATTCAGGCTGTCCGCAAACGCCTTTCCGAGGCTAGCATTCGATGCCTGGGCGCCTGCCCAGAACGGAACCGCGACCGTCGCGAATTCGCGCTGGCTTTCCCAGACCGTTGCGAAGAATTCGTTCTCCGCAGCATTCTTTTCCAACGTCGCTCTTGCAGCATTCATGTATTCCGGGAAGTAGTCCGCGGGCGTATCATGAAGTATGACGCCTTGGTTTTCGGTCAAATCCCGCAGAGCTTTTCCGTTTTCGTAGATCCGATAGGACATCGAATAGGACAGCGCCGCATTGGCCGCGACTTCCAGCGCTTTCTTCTGCTGGTCCGTAAGCGAATCATACACGTCGCCGTTAATATAAAGGTCGCCATTCACCACGACTTGGTGCAGACCCTGCAGATAATAGTGCTTGAGAACCTTCTGAATTCCGAAAATCGAATCAGGCTTCGGACAGCACCATTCGGCGGCATCGATGGTTCCCGCTTCAAGCGCGGGAAGAATGTCGCCGCCGCCCATGGCGACGGATGCGATGCCGATGTCCTTGTACGTCTGGCCTGGAATTCCAGGAGGCGTGCGGAAGCGGTATTTTCGGAAATCGTCCATGGAGTTGATCGGTTCTCGGAACCAGCCAAGAGCCTCGGGGCCGACCGGATGAAGCATGAATCCTTTGACGTTCACGTCCATCTCGTCCCAGAGCTGGTCATAAAGCTCCTTGCCGCCGCCGTACTGGAACCAGCTTAGGAAAGCGATATTGTCGATGCCGAGACCGGCGCCGGCGACCGGCGAGCCGAAAAGCATCGCCGCGGGATGCTTGCCCGACCAGTAATGGGACCATGCGTAGCCCGCTTCAACCAGTCCCGAGTCGACGGCGTCGAGCGTTTCGCTAACTCCTACGACCGCGCCGGCGGGAAGCAATTCGATTACAACTTCGCCATTCGTCAGCGCGGAAACATCGTCGGCGAAACGGGTAAGCATGACCGCTTCGTCGGAAGTCGCCGTAACGGTCATTTGAACTCGAATCGTCGTTTCCGACATTGCTGCCGATGCAACAAGCATCGATGCTCCGAGAGCGAGAGCTAGCCCCCCTCCCGCGCTTTTGGCGTATTTGCTACAAGACATCATGTGCTACTCCTTTCTGAAAATTTGCCTTCTCCATAGGACAATTGCCGGATCCGAAGGCGAGTGATCCAGCAAACTAGAATTCGCGCAAACCGTGCGCGCTACAAACGGATGTGGCTGCGGCTCGGACGCAGCCGCGTTCAGCCGGCGCTTCATTCGTCGAGCCAATGCTCCAAGAGGTCGGCCACCTGTGGCCAGCCGTCGTACAGCATGGCAAGCGTCAGATAGATTAGAAAGAACAAGCCGAGCCAGGACAGCCATTTGAATCGCGTCATAATCCTCATGATTATGGTCGCGAAAAAAGCCATGAAGATAATTGCGAGCGCCAAGCCGAATACTAGCAGCTGAGTATTTTCGCGGGCGATCGCGGCGACTGCGACGACATTGTCGATCGACATTGAAACGTCGGCGAATGTAATGGTTATCAGGGCGCTGTAAAGCTGACGGGCGGGGCTCCCCGGGCACGTTTCGACTTCCTTTACGCTGGTCTTCTGCGCAGCCGATTCCCTGCGCAGGTCGCGATAAAACCGCCAGCAGACCAGTGCCAGCAGCAAGCCTCCGATAAATAGGATTCCGGGAATCTGCAGCAGGATGCTGGCGATGATCGCAAAGAATATCCGTAGCCCCGCGGCCAGCGCCATTCCGAAGAAGATCGCCCTTTTCCGAAGCTCCGGCGGCAATCCCGCTGCGGCCATGCCAATAACGAGCGCATTGTCACCCGAGAGAATGATGTCTGCGAAAACGATTTGCAGGACATCCAGAATTCCGTCAGTCAATTTCCGCCGACCCGGGCAATTTAATTCCGAATGCCGGAAGCGGTTTCGGATCGGCCATGATTTTCGTGGCTGCCGGGGCGGGCGTTCGCACACGGCTCAAAGCCGCAAATCTGCAGGAGACAATGCGCATCGCTAGATTTTACGGCCGGCTTTGTGACAATTCCAGTTGCCGCCATGCAAAAATACCTTAATTATTGAGACTTTGAGTCTCATTTTCTGATATAGAATAAACAATAAGCGTTTTTTTTGGAATTGCAAGGAAATTGCGAGGAAAAATGACTTCACCGCAGGGCGGCGCCAGTGAAATCCTGACTGATCGGCAATCTCGAATCCCTACGAATCTGCGCCTGCTTCAGATTATCGAGCATCTCGGCAACCGAGGCAGAGCGATGACCGCATCGGAGATATCCCGCGAAACCGGGCTTCCGAAACCAACCATCCACAGGCTCTGCAAGACGCTGGAGCAGGAAGGCTACGCCGAAAGAGACAGAGTTGGTTCGGGAATCAAGCCGTCTCGCAGGTTGAGAGCCATGAGTTCCGAGATACTGTTCGGGTCGTGGGATCATATAGCGCGCCACCAGGTTCTGGTTCGAGTTGCGGCTTCGGTAAGGGAAACCGTGAATTTCGTCGTGCCGGAAGAATCCGGAATGCGCTATGTGGACAGAGTGGAAACCGATTGGCCGTACCGCGTTCAGCTGCCGGTCGGAACGAACGTGCCATTCCATTGCTCCGCTAGCGCCAAGGTCTACGTGGCGAGCCTGCCAATGCCCGAAAGGCGCCTATTCGTGCGCAGCCTCCAATTGCCGAAATTTGCGGTCAATACGATTACCAGCCATGAGGAATTGCTCGAGGATCTGCGCAAGGTGCGAAAGCGCGGATACGCTGTCGACAATGAGGAATTCCTGGACGGGCTCAATGCGGTCGCCGTTCCCATAGAGGATTCCAGCGGCCGGTACCTCGCTTCGCTTGCATTCCACGGGCCGAAGCAGAGAATTTCCGTCGATGAAGCGGTATCCAAAGTCGGCATCCTATTGGAAGGCGCGCGAGCATTGCGAGATGTTATTCTGCACGGAAGCGGGTAAATTGCGCCAAGCCGAATTGGACGCAGATTCTCAAGGCGATTCTTGGATGGGCTGCAATTCCAGGATAATTCGCAAAAAGCGTTAGGCTGCGCAATCGCAGTTCGACCACTGTAAATCCGGAGGGCATTCAGTGACAGACCGCAAAGACAATCCGGATGCGGAGAAATCGCCGCTCGCGCCGCAGGGCGGATTTCCGTTGCTGCCTATAATCGATGGCATCGAATTCGCCGCTGCGAATTCCGGCATCCGCTACCAGGGGCGCCCAGACGTCATGCTGGCGCGAATTTCGGAAGGGAGTTCGCTGGCCGGCGTTTTTACAAAGTCGTCGACAAGGGCGGCTCCGGTGCTGGACTGCGAACAGAAGCTCGCAGCGCAGGCCCGCGGGGCCAATTCCAATGAAGCATTCGCGATCCTTGCCAATTCCGGGAATGCGAACGCATTTACCGGGTCTCTAGGGCGGCGCGCCGTCGAGCAGACTGCGAACGCGACTTCCGTCGCGCTTGGACTTCCCCCGCAGCACGTGTTTTTGGCTTCGACCGGCGTGATAGGCGAGCCTCTGCCCTACAAAAAAATTACCGCGACTTTGGGAGAGCTGGTTTCAAAGCTTTCGCCGGGCGGAATCGAATCGGCTGCTGCGGCGATTTTGACGACTGATACCTATGCGAAAGGCTCGGGCGCTCAAGCACGAGTTTCGGGATATCCGTTCAAGATCGCCGGAATCGCCAAAGGGTCGGGAATGATTGCTCCCGACATGGCGACAATGCTGTGCTTTATTTTTACAGATGCGAAAATCTCGCAGCCCAGTCTTCAATCCGCGGTCTCGGCCATCAATGGAGTAACTTTCAATTCCATTACGGTCGATGGAGACACGTCGACTTCGGATACGGTGCTGGTCGCTGCGACAGGACGTTCCGCAATGCCGGAAATCACGGATCTGGAGTCCGAAGGAGGAAAGATTTTCCTCGGCGCGCTAGGCGAGGTCATGAAAGATCTTGCGCTGCAAATCGTAAAGGACGGCGAGGGCGCCAGCAAATTCGTAGAAGTGAACGTTACGGGCGCGGATAGCGACCTTTCCGCGAATCTCGCCGCTTCTTCGGTTGCAAATTCCCTGCTCGTTAAAACGGCGATCGCCGGAGAAGACCCTAACTGGGGACGCATCGTCATGGCTGTAGGAAAGTCCGGCGCGACTGCGGACCGCGACCGCCTGTCGATCAGCTTCGGGGATATTCTCGTCGCCGAAAACGGCTGGGTGGCAAAGTCCTACGACGAGGAATCCGCAAAAATCTACATGAAGAACGACAGCCTTCAGATAAATGTCGATCTTGGACTGGGCAATTGCAGGGCTACAATTTGGACCTGCGATTTAACTCATGAATACGTGTCGATTAATGCCGACTACAGGTCATGAATGTCCTGCTCGTGGCAGCTGCGGCCCTGATCGACCGCGACAATCGCATACTTCTCGCAAAGCGGCCCGAAGGAAAGTGGATGGCGGGCTATTGGGAATTTCCGGGCGGCAAGGTCGAAACCGGCGAAACGCCGGAAACGGCGCTGATACGCGAACTAAATGAAGAGCTAGGAATCGATACCTGGCAAAGCTGCCTTGCGCCGCTAACCTTCGCTAGCCACGCGTACGAAGATTTTCATTTGCTAATGCCGCTATTCGCCTGCAGGAAATGGAAAGGCCGCCCGCGCGGGTCGGAACGGCAGGAACTTTCCTGGGCAAGGCCGCGGGATCTAAAAAACTATAATCTGCTACCCGCGGACATTCCGATGGTGCCGATCCTGCGCGACTGGCTCTAGGACCGGCGGCAGCGGTATTTATGCCGGCGGACACCGTGCCGGAAACCGACGAGCGGAGGCAAGGTCGTCCGGGACGTCAATCAACTTGCAACCGGAATTGGCTCGGCGCCTGGTCTCGGTCCGCCTAGGAACGAGTTTCGGCAAATCTAGCCGTTCCTTCCAAATTCGGCGCGCGTCTCGGCGGAGCGAGATTTGCCGAAGTAGAGATTCAAGTCGATTCCGACTCGGACAGGCCATGCAGCCGTATCCCCCGCCGGTCGTCGCTCCGAGCTTCGCTCTCCATGGGGACAAGGAGGCTCGCCGACTATTGGATCCAGCCGGATAGATTTCGCTGTACGATTCCGGCTAGGGCGTCGATGTGCTCTCTTTCGTCGTTCAGGCAGGGTATGTAGGAGAATTCTTCGCCTCCCGCCGATATAAACGCGTCCTTAATTTCGCCTTGAATCTCTTCAAGCGTCTCGATGCAGTCGGATGCGAATGCGGGCGCGACGACCGCAAGGCGGCGCACGCCTTCCCCGGCCAATCTGCGAACTTCGTCGACCGTATAGGGCTTTAGCCATTCCTCGGAGCCGAAGCGCGACTGAAAAGTCGTTACGATGCGAACATTGCTCCACCCGAGCTTCTCGGCGAGCAATCGCGTGGTTTTTCGGCATTGGCAATGGTATGGGTCGCCTTCGAGCAGGTAGCGCTTCGGCAGCCCGTGATAGGAAGCAATCAGGACTTCGGCACCGCATTCCATTTTCGAAAACGCTCGGTCGACGGAAGATGCCAAGGCATCGACGTATAGCGAATCTTCGAAGTAGGCCGGTACTGTTCGTACGGCCGGCTGCCATTTCATCGTCGCCAGCGCCCTAAACAATTCGTCGTTCGCGGTCGCGGTCGTCGCTCCCGAATATTGGGGATAGAGCGGAAAAAATAGAATACGTCGACAGCCCTGATCCGCTAAATTACGGAGCACCGACGACACCTTGGGATTTCCGTAACGCATGCAAAAATCGACAGCGACGCTGCTCCCGTATACTTCCAGCAGTCTTTCTCTCAAACTGCCCGTCTGCAATTTCGTGATTGAAAGAAGCGGACTCTCGTCGGCCTCTTCGTTCCAAATGCTCCTATATGCCTTTCCGGACGTGAACGGTCGCTTGGTTAGGACGATCAAATAGAGGATGGGCAGCCATTTCCAGCGCGGATAGTCGATGACGCGCCTATCGGACAGAAACTCGCGTAGATACCTTCTCATCGGCCAATAGCCGTAACCATCGGGAGTTCCGAGATTGGAAACCAGCACGCCAACCTTTTCGGGCGGAATTGAAGGGTGATCGGAAGGCGTATGTTCAAGCGAAGTCATTGCGAAGTCCATTCTCAAGGGCGAATGCCGGAATTCCGGCCGGGCGCGTCCCTCCTGCCTATCGCCATTTGCTTCTTCACCTCGATGCCCTTGCTGTTTTCGGGTGCGATTCTCTTATCGTAAAACCTGCGCGATGGCGAGAAGGCGTGAATTTTCAGGCCGCGACCGCGAAGTTGTTATTGGCGGCGCCGCCTCTCTTCTCCATCATTATCGCCCGGGCGGAAGCCAGGGATCGCCTGCCCGGACTTGATGTGCCAGCGCACGCCGCTGCGCTTCATGCGCGCGGCGGCGAGGGTCTTGTTGGCGGCTTCGACCACGCCGGAGCCGATCGCGAGCTTCTCGGCCCTGAGCTCGGAGTAGCGCATCGGGCTCCAGTTCTTCACGACGTAGTTCAGAACCCTCCGGATGGTCTCGCGGCCCCGCGGCTCCTCCGCCCGCCCCGGATATTAGCGCAGCGAGCGGATGACCTTCCCGATCCCGTCGGGTTCGTCGCGCAGCGTCGTGCGACAGGTCGTGAACCAACCTGCTTTGGCAATATGGTCCGAAGCGTCGGCTCGCTACAGCCGAGACCGACACACGCTTGTTGTCGATATCTGATAGCAGCGCACCGGAGGATATCTTAGCGCGTTCCTGGCGGGTTTGCCACCGGGTTCCGGCTAGTCCCGCTTGGCGCCGAACGCCGACATGCTCCCCGGTGTCGAAGGTGCCCCAGGCCTCCTCGTGGTCGGGGCCGTGGAACCGCCCGTCGATGCGGCCGGCGCCGGCCGAGCAATGGCGTTTCCTTAGATTGAAATCATGTAAGCGTTCGGTCCGGCGATGACGACCCGTGTTGTCAGACTGCCGCCGACGCCCTGGACGCTGCCGTGAACGGTTGTCCGGAGCGCGCGCCGCGCGGAATGCGCAATCGTGCCGGGGTTCCCCAAATACCGTGAACGCGGGAACCGCCAATTGTCATTTTATGTGGTTGCTCATAGCATTCGAAAAGGAATTTCCAGGCGGCCGGACCGGGAGCCGATGCCTCCGACAGCTGCCAGTCGTCAGCGACGAACGGAACGGGCGGCATCCCTATATCCTCGATGCTAATCTCCATGCACAGATCAATAGCACGCCAGATTCCTCGTTACCAGTTCCAATTTCGCAGTGACCGAAATGATGCCGCGATGGGCTGTTGCCACCGCTCGACCGAACACTTACGTAACACTATTCTAACTGGTGTATATCTAACACCGCGCGCGCGGACCCACAGGCCGACCTGGTTGAGCGGCCGGGCCAAGCCGTACCGCCGGCCACCAATCCCCAGCATCCGGGAAACCGGACCGGACGGGAAACTGCCGGAACAATTCCGGAGTCCGGAGCTTGTGCGGAACAGTGAAAAAGCGGAAGAGGCCCGGCATGAATGTTTTACCCTAGGCTCTGCTGCTGGCGATCGTGGGGTCGGTCGTGACGGCGGCCGGCGTCATGATGGACAGTATGTCAGATGCACGAAGAGCAATTCAGAAGTGCGAGAGCGTCCGGAGGGGCGCCCGACACCGCCCTGTGGCGCGTCAATCAGGATGAGATTCCCGACGGCGGCGGCGAGGATCAGTATTGCCTCGCGCGCCGGCCTGAACGGTTCGCACGCGATCCAACCTCCCCGGGTTCGGCTGTGAACCGCTGCCTGTCAAGCGGGTGCTTGCGCGGCTTCTCTCCCGCCAATCGATGAGCTTCATGTCTGGCGCCATCCGGTTGGCCATGGCCATGGCAACCAGCCTCTTCGGCTTGCGGGCCAGCATGCGATCAAGCCATGACCCCCCTCAGGCACGCCGCGCCGGACAGACCAGCGAAGCGTTTTCAGGCTCTTTGGCGTATCAATCCCCTGAACAAGTGTCCCCGTCAATCCTTCCCTTTTCTGCCTTCAGGCCGCGGAATATGCTGATCTACGCCGCTTGCGGGGTCGACCGCCCTTTGCACCATTCGCCCGCGCCGCTGCGGCCTTGGCAGGTGAAGTGGAACGTCCTGCCTGGCGCGCAAGAGCCCTGGTCATCCAGCTTCGGGTCCCGAACATGCCCGCCACCAAGGCCGGCACGTAGAGGTCGACGTCAAGCCTCGGCCAGCGTAGATTGAAGCCGTGGCCTTCAACTTCAACAATCGACAAGTCGCCGGGTACGGCATCGTGCAGTTCCTCGACCAGACTTGCCGGAAACAGGTAGGTGCAGCCATTGACCAGGCTGAGGACCACCTGTCCTGTTTGCCGGTCGTAACTGGCAGACGCAGCACGCGGTTCTGTTTCCAGCATTTCCTGCCCGCGGGTTTCTGCTCTCCTGAAGGCCGCCTCAGTCAGATTTTCCATGGATGCGCTCCCATTCCTTCAGGAACTCTTCGCGGTGCTCTGCCACTACCGCCATCAGCCGCCGCATGTCGGATTGCTTGATACCAACGGCAGAGACAAGTTCCTGCTTGTTTGCAGTGCCGGTCAGATTGATCTTCGCCTGCCCAGGACCGGTAATGTGAATATGCGACGGGTCATGGTCCGCCGTGTAAATCACGAATCGGAAGCCGTGGGCGCGGTGAATAACAACCATGCGAATATATAACCCAACAGTTAGGTTAACACAAGAGTTGGCCTTGGCCTCATCGCATGGTTTGTTGGCTGGAATACCCCAGGGACGAACAAACCGGGCACATTCGGGTTCAACGGAGCGGCCTGCCAATATTGAGCCGTTTTGCAGCCTGTTCGGGCGCCATTCCGGCTTCGATGGGTTTGTGCGCCGCTGTCTTTTAATTGATGTTTGATTAACAGGCGCCCGGAATGCCCGAAGACGAGTATGTCTGTTCCGGAATTGGACGGATTATCGTTCCCATTACCCGGATTCCATTAAATCCGGCTGAACTTTCCGACTCCGTGAAAGCCCGCCTACACAGAGCCCTCCTGGTGGGCGAAACGCCGCCTGGATGACCTTGGGGCCGCAAAACCCTTTCCCTCTCGTTCTACGGGCTGGAAAACGGGGTTGCGGGCGAAGTGCCGGAAACCGTGCGGAACAGGCCTCCGAGGGGTGTAAGTCTCGTATGGTAAATTGTTAAGTTATTGATATTACGTGATTATTCAGTCGATTTCAATGCGCCGGATTGCACGAAATTCGGGGTGAGGTGACAAACTTTTGAGACTTTGTCAGCTTCCGGCGCGGCTGCGCGACCGCTCGGCAAAAAAAAGACGCGCTCCTTCCCGCAATATGCGGTATAGTGAATTTAGCAACACACCAGATAAGGAGCGCGTCATGTCCATTTTGCAATTGCCGAACAGCAAATCAACCGATTCGAACGAACTGCCTTCGGAAGTCCAGGAAAATATGCGGGGCCTGGTTGATTTCGTGCTAAGTCAACACACGTCGGGACCGACCAGCCCGGAGGAATTCGAGGGCGTTGAAATAAATGCCCGGGACGTTGGCATGGCGGTGTCGCGGCTGATTATAAAAGAGCATCTTGACGCCCAGAACCGACATTATCCGAAGCGCATCGAGCAGGGCGGGCAGACCTGGTATCGAGCGAACCCGACGCCGCACACGATCATCACCGCGGTCGGCTCGGTGGAGTTTGAGCGCTGCCGCTATCGAACCGGCAAGCCCGGCCTGTCGCTGTTTCCCGTTGACGACAGCCTTGGGCTGGTCGACGGGCATCTGACCCGC
>MPMP01000141.1 GCA_002238565.1 Albidovulum sp. bin36 | reverse complement strand
TTCTGAACTACTTCGTGAAGAACCGGAGCCGGATGCGCTACTCCGAGCTCAGGGCCGAGAAGCTCGCGATCGGCTCCGGCGTGGTCGAAGCCGCCAACAAGACCCTTGCCGCCGCGCGCATGAAGCGCAGCGGCATGCGCTGGCACATCAAGTCCGGGCAGGCGATCCTGAGCTTCCGGGCCTTGCAGAAGTCAGGCTTCCTTGAGTCCGCCTGGGCGATAATGATGGACAAAAGAGGCGCCGCCGCCAATAACAACTTCGCGGTCGAAAACCTCGCGACCGCGGCCTGAAAATTCATGCCTTCTCGCCATCGCGCAGGTTTTACCATAAGAGAATCGCACCCCTCTAGGCCCTTGCCCGCGCCGATACGAATTACCTATACCGGACAGTGCGGCCGTCGACAGTCGCCGAGGTGCCGACACCGCGTGCCGAAATTAACTCTTGCTCTGTTCAAGTCTTGAAAATCGGCACCCTTTGATCAATCTGAAACTATGCCGGCAGAACCGTCCCGATTTGACAATGGCTCGCAAGGCGACCGTTCGGCGCGTGTCGATTCCGGAGTTCGCGATGGCGCATGCGGGACCGGGGTTTACGAAGAAAGTCCTGTTCTCGCTCCAAGCCCGCGCGGCAGTTCCAGCGGTAACGAACGGATAGGATGAGCCGGACCGCCCCGCATTTTCGCTCTTGGCGCCTATTGCGGAATCGAGCGTCCGAATTATGCGCGCGCTGCCACAACGGGCCCGACTGGAGATTTACCGAACGTCGTCAACGGGGAACCGGAAACTGCTTCAAGTTAAATGATTGCTCGCAGCCGTTCTGCCGCCAATCGGGTTGTTGAAGCATTGAGTCCGCATTCTTCACCGCGATTGCTCCAGAGCCGAATGAGCGCCGACAAGTCGTCCCGGTTCCTTCCTGGAGAGCGAGGCGGCGCAGGCGAGATGTATGGCGACTATTCTATTGCGACGGCGCTCGATCATCACGAGGGAGCGGTTCGCGAGGCCCTAGCTCGGCTACCGGCTCGGCTTAGGTTATTCCCTCTTTCCGGTGTACGCAAGCCAGCCTCCGGCCGATTTCGCGGCGCATGCCGTAGTTGCGATTCATGATCCAGGCATAGCGGAGGCCGAAAGGGAAGGTTCGTTCCCAGGCCGCACCGACGATACCGTGATCGCGGCCATGTAGGCGAACAATCCGAACCATAAGACGCAGCGGATGCTCTATGCCGAGATCAGCCGGGCGCGCGACCGGGCCGAACTGGTTACCGACGACAGGGTGACGCTGCGTGAGCAACTCGAAGCGGCCACCGGCGAGCGCATCGCGGCACCGGTGGCGGTGGTCCCCGTCGAAGACTGCGACAAGCACCTCGCATGCTCGATGATGGCGACGCACCTGCCGGAGGGCGCCGCGGCGTGCCCGGGCGGGCGGATCCGCTACTGGATCGCCTCCGAGCGCTACGGCCGGCTCGGTGGCCTTGTGTTCGGCGCTGCTTTGTGGCACCGGAAGGCGCGGGATCGGCACATCGGCAGGCCCCAGTCGGCGCGCGTGTAGTTGGAGGCGCGATGATCATTATTCACTGCACTGAATATTCCTAGGTGACGAACCATTGATAATGCAGCGGTGACAGCTTGGCTTCGGTTTGACAACTAAGTTAATATGAGACTGATACGACAACCCCTTGCCAACATCACCCGATATCAAGCCTGTTGGGAAGCTGCGCTGTATCGTTCCTCAAAGCTGTTCTGTAGGAATTGCGCAATCGATCGGTTGCCGGTTCCAATCCACACATGTACTTGAGCAGGCGTGTGGCCAATCCAGATCCGCTTGAAATCATCTTTTGCTGAGTCGGTTCCCAAATTATGTGGACGAAGGGAGATTGTGCCATATCAGTAGGAAAGGATTGAGCTGCCTGCAGAGCAGCTTCCAATCCATCTCTAGCTGCGAGTCCGGCTATCGCCGTTGCGAAGGAGACTTGACCCACGGGCCGGAATAGTACGTTGCGAACGTCCGGATTACGCGCGACAACCGCAATACCGCTTTCGGGGCCTTCCTCCATGTATTGCCGAAGTTGGGGATTGGCATCCGCCAAACCCCTAAAATAGGCTAAAGCGCGACCATAGTAGTGATCGATGCGGACTTCTGGTAACCGTATTGAAAAAGCGTCCTTGATTTCGTTTTTTTCTTCGGCGCTGGAAGCAAGCGCACTGGGAAGGACACGTTTGATCACGTTGTAGAGAGTGGCAATAGAAAACAAGGCATCGGAGTTTCTAGGAATGGTGGCGGTAAACCGCTCAATGTCGACCTGACCACGGGAGAACCAGTCGTGCTCATCGACAAGTCGGCGAGTCAGAATTGCCGGCAAGTCCACTTCATCCAGAATAATGATGTCCTTAGTGCCAACTGGCACTGCTCGCTTGTTTAAGTCAACAAACAGTCGGCGTGTCCGTTGGATACCCTCTTCTGTATTAGAGTGCGGAACAAACAACACGGTCAGAATGTCTCCGCCGGCGGCTCCGCCGTTGGCCCAAGCTCGTTTTATGCCCGCGACGCGATGCTGGCCGTCAAGGGCGAAGAGGCGTTCCGTACCTCGGAGCTCCAAGAATCCAACACGCTCTTGTTCCGCCAAGTAATCGATGTTTACTCGATCAAACTCAGGGCGAGCACTTATGTCAAACGGATGCCATACGGGCTCGCCGCCATAGATCCCGACTACAATGGCGTTGAAGAATCGACCATCGTTTGCTCGTAGATACTGGGCGATAGCACTGGCGCGATTCCATTTGCCGGATCCCGAATCCTGAAGCTGCCGTTGGATCAGCTCACTGAGTCGTTCGTTCCGATGAAGTTCTCGTGCGAACCCAATCCGGTCCTTGACTTCGGACAACGGCATAATGGCAGAGTAATAGACCCAAGCTCCAAATTGGCCTTGGAGGGCTGGTAAAAGTATAGGTCCCATCATGGCCATGCGTTCCTTCCTGCTCGAACGGCGGCTGAGAAGTCCTTTACGCTGTAATGAGGCATCATTGCGTCATTGAAGTCCTTCTCCAAGATCTTGATATCAATCGTTTGAGTGTCAACTTCCGACCATCCGAGTGTAAGCTCACCTTCAAAAACCTGTAGGAACTTTCGAACATGTAACCGTCCTTGTTCAGCATCTTTTTCCCAAAAATATTTGAGGCAACGTTTCCTAAGGGAGCGCGTTGCGATTCCGCCATAGAGAGATAGCCCAAAGGGAGGAAGACAATCGAGGGCATGGCCGACGTGAAAGCAATACACGCCGGGGTGAGTGCTTATGTGTTGTACATGTTCACGCTCGAATGGGCAATATTGCCAATCAAGGTTGTATTGATCACAAAACTGACGCCAGCGGTCAGGGAAGACTTGCGTGCGTACAATTCTCAGTTCACGCTCTCCAATTTCTGCGAGAAAGGGATTCAGGGTCATTTCATTCTCACACTCTTCGATGGCTTTAGGTGTTGTTGTGCGATTCTGGAAACGGTTACAGAATACAGTCTCTAGTGAGCGTTTGATCTGTTAGGCGCTACTCCAGCAAATTATCTTTTGTGTCCGTGCTTCTGAGCGAATTCTGCATAGAGCTTGACCGACTTGAAGAGACGCTAGGGACATCGTGTTCCCAAAGATGCGTTTTGTCGGGCCCGACCGTGCCTGGGTATTGAAGGCCAGGGTCATGCCCATATTGTCCAAGAAGCCATCCTCGGCGCCCTCGAAATCGTCAGGCGATTGGGATATCAGCATGAGGGATCCACCTTTTGAGCGGCTCATTCGGACGAGGTTGCCAAGTGCAGGAAGCTTTGTCGACAGGATCACATGGGCTTCGTCGAGCATGGTCAGATGACGAAGGTCGCGTGTGCCCCGGTCGTCTGTCGGTGCGTCCGGTTGAGAGTTGATCCAGCGGTCCAGGGCATCGAGGGTCAGGTTGATGATCAGTCGCCGCATTTCCGCCGACCCGTCTTGTGGAAGCTGGATGATCCAGCTTCTTGAAAAGAACGCAGCTGGCGAAAGATCGGGCGTGAAAAGGGCGAATTGGGTCAGTTCGTTCAACGTCGCCGTCAGTTCGTCGGACTTGCGTCCACGGTCTTCGTACTCCGTTTCCAGTGCCAATGCGACATCAGGCAGGTTCGCCGGCGCATCTGCTGAAGTGTTACGAAGGACTGATGCGACAGCCTCCCTCAGCGCCTCTGACTGGATTCCGCTGGGCTTGCGCGCCTTTACCGTGGCGATCGAGTCCCGAATGCGGGCGGCGGCGGTTTTGATGGAGGTGTCGTCACTGGAAGGAACATGCAGCACGTCCAAGGGGATCGCCATCCCTGGAGAGGAGATCGACGTGGCTCCGAAGTCCCGTGTAAAGCTGTCGGTGAGGTCGCCCTTGAAGTCGAACGCTAGGACCGGAAGCTCGCAGTGCCGGCGCAAAGTGCGGAGCATGTCGACCGCGGTCCTGGTCTTGCCGGAACCGACACCGCCCATAATGGCCATGTGCGGGCTGCCGCCAGCCCCGTTCACTGAAAACGTTACTTGTTCGTCCGATTTGAGGTCGCGAGCGATTTCGCCGACGGGCAATCGGACTTCTCCGGCATAGGTGGGCGCCGCGGCAGTCGGAGGGGCATTGTCGCGCCGGTCGCCGTCTCCAGAAAAACTCGCGAGTTCGGCCAGGCGCGCGACGAAGCCTTCCATCTGCTGGCCGCCGTCGTCCCAGTCCTGCCTGAGAAGAAACGCGCCCCTGTGCCAATGGCGTGTGACCAACCCCTGCAAGACCCTCTTCGTCATTTCAGCATCATCGCTGTGCTGGGTGATGAGTGCTAACCAGGCGGCAGCATGATCGTCCTCGCCGAACAATTGCATGCCGCGTAACGGGATCGCCATGTCCTCGCTGTCTTCGTCCTTCAATTCCGGTGGCTGCTCAGGCAGAGACAATGATCTGCCCACGGCCAGCCGGGCGGCGACATATCGATGCTTCCAGCCCAGCTTCGTGGTAAGGTCGGCGCAAATGTCGTCCGCGGTTCGGGTCGTCCGAAAGGTGGATGTCGCAATATCCGGAATGCCGACAACCATCTCTAGACGTGCTCCGGATCGAGTTTGTGGACGTTCGTCACGGCTATACCCTTGTCGCTGCGGATCTTCAGTTCGAAGGCAGCCAACAAACGCTCTCTGATTGCATCGAGTTTGTCGTCGACGACCTCTTCGTCGGTGGACAGGAGAATCACCTGGCCCGAGCGGTCCGTGAATGTGTTCAGGACGCCAATTCTTTGAGCCCGGCTCAGCCGCGCCAATGGTGTATCGACGACGAACGGAAATGTCCGACCGCTGACTCTCGTGATCGCCGTAATGAGAGCTTGGGTGAACACCTGGCTGGCGCCAGCCGACTTGTCGACCCCGTGCAGGTCTTCACCGTCCCCTGTCAGCATTCTCACTTCGCAATCCGGGGTGATCTC
Organism: Albidovulum sp. bin36; assembly: GCA_002238565.1. GTDB lineage: Bacteria > Pseudomonadota > Alphaproteobacteria > Rhodobacterales > Rhodobacteraceae > JAPPFL01. The sequence continues at coordinate 5,665 of MPMP01000141.1, read as the reverse complement.
GATTCGGTCCACCCGATCAGACAGGTGAGCCATCGCTTTCCAGGCCCGCGTCATCTCCTCGGCGACCTCGCCAACCTCACTCGGCAACGCGTCCTTCAGGAGGTCCTGGATGAGTTCTGCGTAGCGATCGGCGTAGTCAGCCCGCCGCAATGCGGGAGCACTGGCTCCCTGGCGTGACATGTAGCGTCCGAGTTCCGCTCGCTTCTGGGCAAGTTCCGCCTCCTTGCCCTGGATGGCTCGATCAGCTTCATTTCTCTGGGATTTGTACTGTCCCATCTGTTCGGAGACCTCCCTCAATCGCATGGTGAGACGCTCCACTTCCGGCGCTGTCGATTCGAGTTCCTGCCATTCCCGCTTCTTGGATTCGGCTCGTTCGACGGTAGTACGGAATCGTTCCTCTTGGCTGGCGACTTCTCCTTCGGTGTGATTGTCGAGCGACAGCAAGCGTTCGATGGCTCGGTCGCGCATCGTGCCGTTGAGGGACGGATGGCGATAGTTCTCTGGACAGCCCTCGGGGGCTGGATGCCACAGGGCGTCCCAAGCTTCCTTGCCAGCTTCGACAACGGCCATTCGGCGGTCTTCATCGAGCGGTGGGTCGATCTCCGAGACACGGCGTCGAAGTTCGAGGGCGAAGCGGTCGAGATGCTGGGCACCTTCGTCGCGGCCTGCTTCCCATCGCTCGCGCTTTGCTTCCGCCTCGAGTCTTTCTCGCGTGCGGTCCCGTAATTCAGGACCCGCGACCGCCAGCGCGACATCTTCCTGGATAAGGGCCAGCAATGCGTCCATGGCGCGCTGCGCTTCGTCGCGAAGCCGTTGCTCGGCTTGCATGAGCTTTCCGACCATTGCGGTCGTGCCTTCGCCACGGCCGCCGAGGGCTTGGGTCAACTCGTCGATTTCGGCCGTAAGTCCGGGCAGAACTGTTACCGCCTCGTTGTAGCGATCCCTCTCCGTGACTATGGCTTCCGAAATCGCGGCAATTTCGGCCTCCACCTTCTTGATCGTGCTGTCGGTCGGTGCCGCCGCCAAGGTGCGTCGATGTTGCGCATAGGTCGCGAGCGAGGACTCCAGTTTCCGCAGGATGGGGAGACCGAGAAGGCCCTCGATCCCGCGTCGAACTTGTTCGCGCATTTCGCGATTTGCATAGCGCTGCACCTGTTCGCCGTCGAAGAGAAAGAACTCGGCGAGACTAGGGTGCAGAAAGCGTTGCGCTATCCAGTCACGGAACCATTCATCTCGATTCTCGATTCCGGACGGGGGTATGACGGGTTCTCTGCCAAGTCCTTGAAAAATCGTGAGGTCGTCGTCGCTTGGCTTGTGCTGGCGGTTCTGGCGAAAATGCCAGATCCGCGTGAGCTCGATAGGATCTCCGCTGTCGTCCTCGACCTCGATCGACACAGAGCATCTTGCCGGGCCGGTCTCCGTCGCCCGATGGTGAAGGGTGTTGCTCAGGAACTGACTGTAGCTGGCCTTGAAGCGATCAACGGCATCGCCATGGGCATCTGCCCGGGCGCGGGGCACGAGGACCAGCCCGTCGCGTCCGAACAATCCCAGCGTGAGGGCTTCGAAGAAAGATGTCTTCCCGTACTCGTTGGGCGCCCTGATGAGAATGACGTTCCGGTCGCCATGCGGGGTCGGAAAGTCGAATCGGGCGTGCCTGTAGGAACGCCAATTGATAAATTCGACCGAACGGAGGTGCATTATTCGTCCGATTCGGTCTCAATGTTATCAAAAATCTCGTTGAACGCTTCCGTTATCCCGCGTTTTCGGAGCTTGCCCTGCTGATCCATCTCTACGGCGATCAGCTGTTCAAGCACACTTGGATCGAGTCCCGCTTCCTTGCACTTCGAACGGACCAGCCTTCGGCCTGCTACACTGCGAAGGAGTACGACGTGGCCGTTCGGCATCACGTACCTCCGGTGGCCGCGGTGCGCTGCGCTTCCGCGTTTCGTTCCGCACTGACAATCACATCCTCCACCCAAAGCTCCCGTATGCGTTCGATTTCCGACTGGGCAATCAAGACCATTTCCGATTGTGCTTGAAGCGCCAGCAGCCGATCCAGAACTTCACGCCTGGTAGCCATATTGAACGGACCGGGCACGAATACGCCCTTCTTGGTGATCGTCACGCGCCCATTGCGGCGCCGGGCAAGACGGCGCGTGGGGTCGTTGCGAATTTCCACGAGCCAGTCGCGAAACTTGAGCAGCGGCATGAATTGATCGAAACCGGAATCGACGAAGCCCGCCAGGCTCTTGTCCTTCTCGACGACCGTGCACGTCCAGCACCCGAAACGAGAAGATGTCGTGCCGCACGAAGGCGCGTCGGCCGTGGAAGTTACGACAGGGCATTCGCCGCCGCCCGCGTCCCGATAGAGCTGGATCAATCGATCGTGGCTGCCGCCCCAGGGAGGCTTGTTCTCTGCGAGGAATTCCCAAACATCGTCGGTGTCGAGTTCGAGGATAGGCCGGAACACCAGACAGCCCGGAAGATCGTTATGCCGGTTCAGTCGCGAACCGTTGTCGTAGCGTGCCGCCATGCCGGCCCGCGCGGCGCTCTCACTTCTGCGCACGCCAAGGAGAAGTATCACTTCGCCAGAGATGCTCGCCTGCTCCCGAATGTAGTTGCTGGTCGGCTGGATCTTCATGCGATCGGTGCACCAGCGGAAGCTTCGGTTGGGTGAGGGATAGCCGCGGCCGATGAGATTGACCCAGAACGTCTGATTCGGTTCGGGTGCGGTCGTGGCGACGATCACGGGCAAGTCGAATGCCCGTGCCGCCTTCTCGATCTCCGCGAGGCCGACCCGGACATGTTCCATTACCAGGGGACTCTCGACGAGCGTGTCGTTCGCGACCACATGGACGGTCCGCGTTCGTTCGCTGCGTGGCAAGGAGACCAGGCGCTCGATAACGAGGTGCGCGACGAGGGTGCTGTCCTTGCCGCCGGAGAATCCGACGATCCACGGCTTGCCGTGAGGCTCCGCGTATTCCTCCTGAATCTGTTGTCGGATGAAGGCAAGGTTGTCGTCGGAGGCGGATTGGGGAGGTAGGTCGGGGGTGGCGTGTCCGTGTCGTTCGGTGGTGCTGGACGGTGCCGAGGCCTCTGATGCGTCGGTACGCGACATCCAGTCGAGGCGGTTCTGGGCCGCCGGCATGGTATCCGCGCTCATGCGCGTGCCGCCGGCGACAGGGCGGTGGCCCGAAGCTGACCGTCCCGCCGCTGAAGTGTGTACAGGGTGTTAGCGCTTGATCGTCTCGTGGCGGCCATGATCATGGGAATTATATACGATAGTAACCAAACCAGATTTTTTAAGACGAATCCCGGCCAGTCAGCTTCTTCATATACTTCCATTCCCCAACCTTCTTCGGAGGCGTTAAGACGATTTTCCTAGCTACAGCTTCTGGCGTTGCGCGTAGAGGCTCGAAGTCCTCGTAGTACTTGGACTTTTCGTTGCGCTTGATCGCGGCGCTCTGCTTCTGTGCCATCTTATTGCTCCTTTGTGATTCACAATATCATGTTGCTTCGAATCCTCCAAGCGGCTATTACTCTCCCTTATTCTCCCGCAACTATCATCGGAACCCGCTCTGCCTAGTCTTTCATCCGAACACAGTTAACTCAGATCATGCCGTAGTCTCTAGTATGAGCAACAACATTAAATGAAGCAATTGGCGGTTCCCGCGTTCACGGTATTTGGGGAACCCCGGCACGATTGCGCTGTCCGCGCGGCGCGCGCTCCGGACAACCGTTCACGGCAGCGTTCAGGGCGTCGGCGGCAGTCAGACAACACGGATCGTCACCGCTGGACCAAACGCTTACGTACCTATAGTCAGGTCGAGTGGAAACAATTACCTTGAATCGACCAGTTTTCCGCAAGGTCGCAGCCATGATCGAGGGCGTTCTGCGCCACTGCTCGAATATGGAAATCCAGCGCCAGCATGTCGATTCCTACGGCTAGAGGCATTCGTTCATCTTCTCGGCTTTGAACTGGCTCCGAGGCTCAAGGCGATCTTGCGCTAGGAATTGATGCTGGAATCGGAGGGCTAGCGTGCCCAACCTTGCCCCCATTCTTTCGGGCGTTGCGGATCGGGACGAGATCGTGCGCCAATACGATGAAATGGTGAAATACGCGGCTGCGATGCAGCATGGCGTTGCCGACCCGGAATCAATCCTGCGCCGTTTCTTTCGAGGCGATGTGATGCGCCCGACCTACAATGTGCTGGCAGAACTCGGGCGCGCCATCAAGACGATCTTCCTCTGCTACTATCTCGAACTCGAGAGCTTTCGCCGCGAGATCCACGAAGGCCTGAACGTGATCGAGAACTGGAGCAGCGCGAACGGCTTCGTGTTCTTCGGGAAGGGCGTTGAGATCGCAACCAACCGGGCCGGAGATCAGAAAATTGTGGCGCTGTCGCTCCAACTCGTCCAGACCTGCTTGTCTACGTCAACACGCGCATGGCGCAATCGATCCTCGCTTACCCGGGTTGGGAAGGCCGGCTATCGTCGGAAGACATGCGCGGGCTCTCGCCATTGTTTTACCTGTACATCAATTCCTACGGTCGCTTCGAGCTTGATCTCGATGAGCGCATCGACTTCGAACGGAGGGCTGCATGATCGTCATTTCGGGCATACCCATGATGACAGGCCGGATGAACAATGGATCGTTGCCCTTTCTGTGTTCATTCAGGGGCATTTCCAATTTAATGCGCAAAAAACGCTCAAGGCATACCCAAATTGAGCAGCTCCGCCGCCCGCATCGGCTATGCAAGGATATCGACCGCGGACCAGAACCTCGATGCCCGAATCGCGGTGCTCGAGGCCGCGGGATGCACCTTGAACCGAACCGAAGCCGGCAGCGGCTCCAGCCTCGAAGGTCGCCGCGAACTCTCGGTTCGCGTCGCACCACACCACTGCCTCCGGCGGTGCCTCGGACTCCGCGTTGTATGTTAACACGCACTAAAAATCGTGACCCGTTCGCTTTGCTCCGGGGATGCCTCTTGATTGTCCTGGCATGCTTGCGACAATTGCGCGATGCGACCTTCCAAGCTCCGATTGTCACCGTCGATCATCACAACAAGAGCCTCAGCCACGCGATTGCGGTTTTGACGGTACGCGCTCAACTCCGTCGGAAATTTGGTGCGCGCGAATTGCTCGTCTGATCCCGTCCCGCCTGGGGCTCTCTCGATACGAATGCGTCGACTGTCCCAGCCCATGTTTTTCTCTGAAACTCTATTCGGGCTTTGGGCACACTTTCCCCTGGCCGCCGGCACCCGTTTTTTTTCGAGAGGCAGCCACGGTGGCGTCAGTCTGGAAGGCGTCGCCGGTCACTCACTGTCGGCGATTATTCGGGCTCCCCGGAAACGGCCTCGTGACGGGCCGAGAGCGGTTGAAGGCGACGCCGGGTCTCAGGCGGTTCGGGTCGGCATGTCGGTTTGTTCCTCGCGTTCCAGCGGGTCGAAGTATCCATACTGCTTGAGCTTCTTCAGCCAGCGGCTGGCCTTGCGGCCGACGGAGATGCGCTCATAGTCGATCCCGGGATCGGCATAGGGCGTGCCGTCGCGCAGCATGGCATAGATGGTGCGGAGCATCTTGTGGGCCACGGCGACGATGGCGCGCTTGTATCCGCGCCGGCTCGTCACCGCCTGGTGATAGGCCTGGAACTGGCAGCACCGGG
>MPMP01000140.1 GCA_002238565.1 Albidovulum sp. bin36 | reverse complement strand
GCTCGTTGAAGCGGGGCTCCATCTCCCGCGTAACCGGCTCAACTCGCAACTCCGAAAGATCCATGGCATCCATGATTCGCAACTCCATCCGGCGGCCAATCTACGCGGCGGGGAGGAAGGAGTCCAGTCTTTTTTTGAAGATCAAGCCGGGATTGAACCCAGCACCGAAAAAAAATTAGCCGTGCCAGATAAGGTTCGGTCGTGGCCCTTGGCATCGTCGTGATAAGGTCCGTATCGGCAATGATTTCAAGGACGGATCGAATGGAATCCGTTTCGCAGACGATATGCATGGACACCACTCCGGATGCGATCATGGCGGCCTCTGTCTGTTGCCGCAGCAGGCTGCCCCTCGAATGAGCCAGCCAGACCTGCGCCTCCAGATCGGACGGCATCACACGCTTTCGAGATGTCAGGAGATGGCCGGTTCGACACAGGATTCCAACGCGATCATCGATGAGCGGAACATAATCCAGCCCGTCCGATGGCTCGGCCAGGCTCTTGGGTCCAAAGACGACATCAACTTGACCGCGCTCAAGCATGGTGCGCAATTCGTGCACGAGCCCGGTCCTCATCTCGACCACGCAGTTTGGATTCTCCCGGATGAAACCTGCCGTCGCGCTGCTAAGAAACCTGCCAGCCACGATTGGCGGCGCCCCGATCCTGAGCTCTCCAACAGTGCCCTTCGCGGATTGATCGGCCAGAATGCTTGCCTGCTCTTCGGCCAGCCGAATGGACTGACCGTTTCGGGCGAGCCTGATGCCCAGCGTGTTGGGCACCGACCTTCGTCCTTCGCGATTGAACAATGCTGCCCCCAGTCGCACCTCCAATGCCTTCATGTTGCGGCTGAGCGCAGGTTGGGTCAGGCCAAGCCTGTCCGCCGCGGTCTGAAATGAGCCGGCCTCGACGATGACCGAGAGCTGGGCCAGGTGCTTTGGATCGAGTTTCATAACAAACCGTTATGTATTATGCGCAATCTTTGATTATATCAGATGTTTTTCTTTTGCTAGTCTCCTCAGGAACCAAGGGAGGAAAATCCGTGCTCAACTTCAGAATTCTCTCGGCGGCGGCGATACTGACCGCTGCCCTTGCGGCACCCACCGTCTCGGCAGCCCAGATATTCAAGGGCGAAACCGCGGGTGCTGGCGATCCGGTACATACGATGTTCGTGACCTTCGTGAACCAGGCCGGAAAGGCTGGCGTCGAGATTCAGGTCAACGCCGGACAAACGCTTACCAAGTCCATGCTGAAAGGCGGTCGGCAGGAAATAGACTTTTTCTCGACTGTTCCGTCGCTTGTGAACTTGATGAAGAGCCAGGCACGGATGTACGAAGGCGTCGACGACGCACCCGAAGCAGCGGGTCAGCTTCGCGCGATTCTCGGCTTCAAGGCCGGGGCCTATCATCCCGTGACCCTGCAGGGGTCCGGCATTGAGACCTGGGAAGACCTAAAGGGCAAGACCGTCTTCACGGGCCCGCCGGCAGGGTCGGCATCCGCGACCTCCGAAGCTCTGATCAAGATCATCACCGGCTTTGAGCCGGGCAAGGACTACGATGCTGTCCGCCTGAACTGGGGCGAAGGCTACGCCGCTCTTGCAGACAAAAAGATCGACATGATGGTCCGTCCGGCGGAAATCGGGTCGTCCAAAATCGAGCAATTCGGGCTGTCAGGCGAATTTCGCATCCTTTCCATTCCGGACGACGTCATCGGCTCGGAAGCGATGCAGGCTCTCTTTGGGCGTCCTGGGCGTGGAATGCTCAAGTTCGACGGCGGAGTCTACAAGGGGCAGCTGACTGGCGGCGACATCACCGCGCTGGGATTCACCCAATTCGTGGGAACTCACGCAGGCGTGTCCGAAGATTTGGTCTACGACGCAACAAGATCCTTCTGGGAGAACCTGGACGAAGTACACGCGACCGCGTTCTTCCTGAAAGCTGTCACGCCTGAAACCGCGTTCACTTCCGTCAACGTTCCTCTGCACCCCGGTGCAGCGAAGTACTATGACGAAGCAGGAATTCCGGTCCCAAGCGAACTGCGTCCCTGAACGATGCTGGCGAGTGGACCGCCAAGGCGGTCCAACCGCAACTTTCTCGAACCAGGCCGGGACCGATCTGATGACCTCGGAGACCCAAACGTCTGGCGGAACGGCCAAGCTGTTTGCGCCGTTGTCCGCACTGGCTTGCTTCCTGCTCGGTGCAATCGCGCTATACAGTTCGGGTGTGGGTCTCGTTGAACCGAAGTTTCACCGTGCCGCAGGTTTTGCTCTGGCCTTGCTGGCCGGCATCGCGGCTTCGAGAGTCCGCCGGGAAGCGAACGGTTCCGTCACCGGCGCTCGTGCCTCCGTTCATTTGGCGCTCGACGTCACGCTGATGGCCGCCGGTCTATGGGCGATCTGGTCCTTCTATTTCGTCCAGGCACGAATGGAAGTCGCTCTCTACGACGTGACGCAAGCTGATGCCTGGCCCGCCTTGGCGGGCCTTTTGGTCTTTCTGGTGCTTTGCCGCAGGCTATGGGGCTGGGGGCTCTTCGGGGTTGGCGCCTTCGGTGTCCTTTACCTGCTCTTCGGAAAGGACTTGCCAGGCATTCTGGCTCACACCGGATTCACGCTTACGGAGGTTGCGGAGGCTCTATGGTACAACACCAACAAGGGTGTCTTCGGGTCCATCACGAACATCGTCCTGTCCACGGTCTTCATCTTCATAATTTTCGGAGTCCTTCTGGAAGGCACCGGAGCCGGTGATACGCTTCTGAAATTCGCGTTCCTCGTGACGCGGCGGACCCGGGGCGGGCCAGCCCATGCAGCGATCCTGGCATCTTCCTTGTTCGGAACCATGTCGGGCTCCACCGTTGCCAACATCGTCGGTACCGGCACCTTCACCATCCCGATGATCAAGAAGCGGGGGTTTTCCCCGACCTTCGCTGCGGGGATCGAGGCAACGGCATCGTCCGGCGGGCAGATCATGCCACCGATCATGGGGGCTGCGGCACTGGTCATGGCTGACCTAACCGGCACCGGCTACCTGAACATTATTGTCGCCGCCCTCATTCCGGCGCTCTTCTACTATTTCAGCCTGTTTTCGGCCGTAACGGTCGAGGCGCGACGGCAGGGAATCGATGTTGAGCCGCTGGCCGTCGGCGACCGGATCACTCGAGTTGACCTGATCAATTCGGTCCTGTTCGTCGGTCCGATCCTGACGGTGATCGGATCGCTCGTGGCGGGGTCCTCGACATCTGCGGCCGGTTTCAATGCCGTCGTCGTTCTCCTGGTTCTTTCGGTCATCAACCCCGATGTCCGGTCCGACCCGCTGCGGGTTTGGCGTGCCTTTCTCAAGGGCGCCCAGTCGGGCGCAACGCTACTCATTGCCATTGCCGCCATCGGCATCCTCGTCGGGTCACTGGATTCGACTGGTTTGGGGCTCAAGCTCGCCAACGTCATTTCCACGATCCGGGGTGAAAGCCTGTTCTCGGCGCTCCTGGTCGCCATGGTTGGTGCATTGGTCCTTGGCATGGGCATGCCGACGCTTCCCGCCTACCTAATCATAGTCCTGGTAATGGGTCCGGCCATCCAGGCCTTGGGCGTCTCGATGCTGACCGCTCACATGTTCGTCTTTTACTACGGAGTGGCATCCTCGCTGACGCCGCCTGTCGCCATCGCCGCCTATGCCGCTGCCCCGATTGCCGGGGCCAACCCCCTGATGACCGCATTCATGTCGTTCCGTTTGGGAATGGCGAAATTCATCATCCCTTTCGTCTTCGCGTTTTATCCGACCATTCTGGTCATCGAAGAGTTCAGCCTGTTGCCATTCGTTTGGATCGTCGCCCGAACGTGCTTCTGCATTTGGCTGTTCTCTTCTGCACTCTCGGGACACGACCGTCGCAAGCTGTCTATGCCAGAGATTGTCGCGAGGTTCCTTGCGGCGTTTGCAATACTGGCCCCCGACCCAGCAATCCACATCCCGGCGATTCTCGTCGGCCTCGGCTTGCTGACATGGGATGTACGGTCAGCGCCGCGCCCGTCACCGAAATCGGAGGCCGAATCTTGACCAGGCGACCAAACTTCTTGTTCATCATTACGGATCAGCATCGTGCGGACCACCTCGGATGCGGTGGCAACGCGATTGTCCAGACCCCGAACATCGACAGCATTGCGACCAAGGGCACTAGATGGGATCGCTTTTATGCAGCCAACCCGATTTGCATGCCGAACCGCGCCTCGATCATGACTGGACGGATGTGCTCGGCGCATGGGGTTCGGCACAATGGCATACCGCTGTCGAAAGACCACACGACGTTCGTGGAACTGCTCCGGGATGCCGGATACCGGACAGGGCTCATTGGCAAGTCTCACCTGCAGTGTTTCACGGGCCTTCCCGCGACGAACCGATTCGAGCCGGCCGAGGGCCTGGTCGCCCCAAGCCGGCATCTTCGCGATGCGATCAAGAACAACCGGCACACGCCCGAATATGACTTGGAAGTTGCCCCGCAATGGGACCGCCCGCTCGCTGAACGAACGGGTGGAGACTTCTACGGCTTCGAGCATGTCGAAGTTGTTGCAGATCACGGGGACCAAGCTTGCGGCGACTATCTGCTTTGGGCCCGACAGCAGCGCCGAGACTTCGATAGCCTCGTGGGGCCGGAAAACTCGCTTCCGGACAACCGTGTCAACGCACCGCAAGCTTGGCGGACAGCCGTGCCGGAAGAACTCTATGCGACATCTTGGATCGCTGATCGAAGCGAAGCCTGGCTGTCCAATGGTGCAGCGAACGACAAGCCGTTCTTCCTGCAAATGTCCTTCCCGGACCCCCACCATCCGTTCACGCCTCCGGGTCGCTATTGGAGCATGTACGATCCTGCCGACATCCCGCTCCCCGCTTCGTTCGGTCAAGGTGATCTCCCACCGATTCGGGCCATGCGGGAAGCGCTTGAGAAAGGCACCGATGCTCGACACAGCCAAAACCCGTTCGCGGTTACGGAAGTCGAGGCCCGATCGATCATCGCCTTGACCTACGGCATGATCACCATGATCGACGACGCCATCGGACGGGTTCTGAACCGGCTTGACAGCCTTGGTCTGGCGGAGGACACCGTTGTCATCTTCACCTCTGATCACGGCGACTACATGGGCGATCACGGGTTGATGCTGAAGTTGCTGCTGCATTTCCAAGGCATCATCAGAGTGCCGTTCGTCTGGCATGATCCCAAGTCTCGGAGCCGTGGCCAAGTCGACGGCGGACTTGCGTCATCCATCGATATCGCGCCCACGATCTTGGCCCGGGCCGGAATCCAGCCCTACAACGGCATCCAGGGCCGTGACCTTCTTTCATCCAGGTCTCCGGGGGTCGTCATCGTCGAAGAAGACAGTCAGCGCATCATGACCGGCTTTGACCGACCTCAGAGAGTTCGGACCATCGTGACCGACAAGTACCGAATGTCGCTGCGGGAAGGCGAAAGCTGGAATGAGCTTTATGATCTCTCCACCGATCCTGGCGAATTCAGCAACCTTTACGATGAACCTGCCGGACTGAAGGCACGGCACGAATTGTCGGAGTTGATGCTCAGGCGAATGATCGCGCTTCAAGATCGGTCGCCATTGCCGGCCTACCGGGCCTGAATTGCGAATCCTCTGGCGTTCCTTGACTGTGCAACTCGTGTGCCCGTCCGCGGCTCTTGCAGCGAGTGGGAGGATTCCCGCGAACGGATCCGGACATCGGCTTGGCATCTCGCGTCTTGACAGCCAGTCCGGCGGCAACTGCAGAGACAGAGAAGTTCATCGCGATACTTCTTGAACTTCCTGTTACTGGAACGACTATTTTCCGCCCGGCTTCGTTACAGGTGCTAGGCAGGAGGTCGCATTGCCCGAGGATGCAGCCACAGCAAGGACCGCAACGCTCCGTCGGATGGCGAGGCGTCAAGTACCCTTAAAAATCCCCGAAAAGAAACCGGATCTGACTAAAGACCGCAGATTCATCCGATTGATCAATCTGGTGGAAAACCGGTGATCAGGAAACCAAGCCGAAATTCTCAGCCAGGCAGCACCAGATTCCCTGTATTCCACCATTCCGGAGGCCCCAACCGGCAGGTTTCCGGCACTTCGCCCAGAATCCCGTTTTCCTGCCAAAGGGTCATCCATGCGGCGCTTCGCTCCTATCAATGCAACGTACTTAACTCATTTATACTTTTTTCCTGTTCCATTTTCTTTGAGCTTGCACTGTATTGACGCCGCGCCCGAGGATTTTTAGTCCCTGCCAGAGCTTCCGGGTGCCCGAAAGCGACTGGCGCTTCGAGGCGTGGAACCCCGCAAGCCCGGCCGCGAGGACAGCGAAGGTCCGGATGTCCATGTCCGGCGGCCCGCGCGGGACCTTGAAGCCGCGATCCTCGGCGAGGAAGCAGACCGTGTCGATGTCGTCCTGCGCGACGTGGCGCCGCGCCGGGTCGTCCGGCCTTTCGCGGGCGAGCAGGGCAAGGTCCCGGACCCGGAAGGCTGTGATCGCGTCGAAGGCGAGGCACGTCTTCAAGTCGTCGGCATGGTCGAGGCGACGGTCCTTGATGCGGGTTCCGTTCTTGAGCGCGTCGAAGTAGCGCTCGATCCGCCATCTGAGCTCGTACCAGCGCAGTGCCGCCGCCGTCCCGGCGCCGGGCTAGCCTTCGGTCATTAGCAGCAGCCAGTGCAGCGCTTCCTTTTTGGCTTCCACCGTCTTCGTCGGCCACTCCTCCCGGGCCGACACCGCGACCATGGGCATCGTCTCACCGCCGACCTCCACCGGGGGCACTAGGTCGACGGCCTCGCAGCGGACGGGTCTGCCGGGTGGTTCGCGTCTTGCGCCTGAACGGGCCGCTCCTCCCGCCGCCCGTCGGGCGGCCCGTTCCCGATGAAGCCCTTCCGCCGGCCGTAGTTCACGGTCGCCTTGGCCAGTCCCAGCTCCCGGGCGACCGCGGCCCCGCCGCGGCTCGTGGAAGCTCTCGCCTCGCCCTCGCTGCGGAGCTTGTTCACGGCCCGCTTGAGCGTCGAGCGTCTGATGCCCAGCGCCTCCTGCAGGTCCTTGCGGCGGACCCCGCTCTCGGCGAACTTGGCGGCCCGCAGCAGCATCGCCCCGCGGTCGCGCTCGTCGTGGAGGTCGCACACCTCTAGGTTCGAGAAATAGTAGATCTTGCCGTCGAGCGCGGCGACTGAAAAGCAGGTGGAGCCGATTTGCACGGCTTCGGCGGGGTGAAGCGGGAGTGTGATAATGGGGTCGCGGGGTCCAAATCCGGGTTCATACGATATTTTTCTTCGGCGACGCTCCGGTAAAGCCCCTATTTTTTGAAAAAGTCCTTCTATGGCAGGAAAAATCGATTCTGGTTCAACTCGTAGGAAATTACGAGGTCAGGACGTCTGAATTTAACGTGGATCGATGCGCGAATAACTGAATTTGTCATACAACTGTAACGAATTTTAAGTAATAGCATTACATTCGAATCCTAATTGCTTTGCAGGCCATCAATTCATGGCCGAAATGCAAATCAGGAGATCAAGATGACATTTGTTAAGATATCCGCCGCCATTCTGGCGGTGGCGGCGGTCGGTGCGAATCCGGCGTTGTCCCGCGATCAGATTCGCATCGTAGGATCGTCCACCGTCTTTCCTTACACGCAAGCCGTCGCCGAGCAGTTTGCGAATTTAACCGGCGCTCCGTCGCCAATCGTGGAATCCACCGGAACCGGCGGCGGCATGCGAATCTTCTGCGCGGGCATCGGCGAGAAGCATCCCGATCTTACCGGCGCTTCCCGCGCAATGAAGGCCTCGGAGCAAGCTCTTTGCTGGGAAAACGGGGTTACGGAGATTTCAGAAGCTCTAATCGGCTACGACGGGCTTTCGATCGCAATTTCGCGCGACAACGATTTCGATTGGGACCTTTCCTTGGAAGAAATCTATCTGGCGCTTGCAGCTCGGGTTCCGATCGACGGGGAATGGGTCGACAACCCCTATATGAATTGGTCCGAAATCAATCCGAATCTTCCCGACTCGGCGATTCTTGCCTATGGTCCTCCTCCTACTTCCGGCACTCGCGACGCTTTTGTCGAACTCGCGATGCATGAAGGCTGCGAAGCCCTCGACTATGTCAAGAACGGCGGATTCGACGGCGGCTGGATTGGGGAGAATTGCTCGCGCATGCGCCAGGACGGCCCCTTCGTCGAAGCCGGCGAAAACGACAACCTAATCGTGCAGCGACTTAATTCCGACCCGTCGGCCATGGGGATTTTCGGCTACTCCTTCCTTTTCGAGAACCAGGACACGCTTAAGCCTGTCAACATCGACGGCGTGATGCCCGACCAGGACACGATAGGAGATTTCTCCTATCCGATTTCCCGTCCGCTCTACTTCTATACGAAGAATGCGCATCGCGGCGTAATTCCCAATTTCCAGGAATTCATCGAAGAGTACATGTCCGAAGATGCCCTGGCTCCCGACGGCTACCTGTCCGAACGCGGTCTCATTACGCTCAATGATGAGCGGAGGGCCATGCTTCAGGACGAAATAATCGACGGCAAGAATATGGAAGAGAAGTGATCTCGGCTTCAATTCCGAGAGCGCCCCGCGCGCGGCGCTCCCAGTAGGGTAAAGGAGAGGCATGGCAACGATCGCGTTTATCGTACTGCTTTTGTTCGCGGTTGCGGGCTATGCATACAATCGGATTTCGGCGCGCGCCATTCGCGAGGGCGGCGCGCGCCTTCATTCGATTCCCGGATACCACGGGCTTTTTTCGTTTCTAGTCGTGCTCGTGCCGGTATTCGTACTGATTCTGCTTTGGGTGGCATTGCAGGGCCCCGTTGTCGATGCCGTCATGATGAGAGGGATCCCCGAGGGCGCGCGCGCCGGTCTCGACGACGGGGCGACGCAGCTCCTGCTAGCGGAAATCAAGTCGATAGCGGCAGGGAGAATCTTCGGTCAGCCCGACGAGTGGAAGATAGCCGCCGGCAACCGCCTTTCGGAACTTCACGAATCGATGTCGATGGCCATGCTCGTGTCGACCGCAGTTCTATCCGCCGCGCTTCTCTGGCATGCGCGGAGGCGGGTGGCGGCAGACTTCCGAGCGAGGCAGGGCGTGGAAAAAATCGTGTCGGCCCTGATGATCCTGTGCTCGGTCGTAGCGATTTTAACCACAATCGGAATCATCGCTTCGCTCCTGGTGGAAACCGCGAAGTTCCTAACTCTTGTGCCTCTGGACGAATTCCTGTTCGGTCTCAACTGGGAGCCGCAGATTCCGATTCGAGAGGATCAGGTCGCGGCCGAAGGCGCGTTCGGGTGGACGCCTGTATTCCTTGGCACGCTTGTAATTACCGTCGTCGCGCTTCTGTTCGCAGTTCCGGTCGGACTTATGTCGGCGATTTACCTGAACGAATTCGCGCCCCGGCGCATAAGGTCGGCCGCGAAACCGGTTTTGGAGGTTTTGGCCGGCGTGCCTACTGTCGTTTACGGTTTTTTCGCGGTTCTCGTCGTCGCGCCGGCATTCAGGTCGGCTGGCGATTCCGTGGGCGTCGACGTTGCGCCGAACACGGCGCTCGCCGCCGGAATCGTAATGGGAATCATGCTGATCCCCTTCATATCTTCGTTTGCGGACGACGCGCTTTCCGCCGTTCCCAAATCGCTCAGGGACGGCTCCCTGGCCCTCGGCGCGACGAGAGCGGAAACAATGCTCAATGTCTTGTTTCCAGCCGCCTTGCCGGGAATCGTCGGCGGCGTGCTGCTCGCGGTCAGCCGAGCGATCGGCGAAACCATGATCGTCGTCATGGCTGCGGGACTCATCGCTAAAATGACGATTAATCCACTTGAAAGCGTAACGACGGTGACAGTCCAGATCGTCACTCTTCTTATCGGCGATACGTCATTCGACAGCCCGAAGACGCTCGCGGCGTTCGCATTGGGCATGATGCTTTTCATCGTAACGCTGGCAATAAACGTTCTCGCCGTGCGGATCGTCCGCAAATACCGCGAAATCTACGAATGAGCGCTCGAAATGCCTGAAAATTCAACGGTTCGCGAACGCGTCAGGACCAGCGAAGCGGTCCAGAGAAGCCTCGCCGCCCGAAACCGAAAGCAATTCTTTCTAAAGAGCCTGGGGCTCGCGGCGGTCGCGCTGGCATTCGTCATGCTGTTCATTCTAATTGGTTCTCTGCTCAGCACCGGCTACACGGCGTTTACGCAAACGCACGTTTCGATCGAGGTCTACGTGGATCCCGATGCGATAAGCGAGGACAAGCTTCCGCGCGGCAATTTCAGAAAGGTGCTGCAGGCGTCGATGCAGGAGCTGTTTCCGGAAGTCGCCTCTAGAAGCGAACAGCGCAGCCTTGCCAATATCCTCAGCAATGGCGCGCAATTCGCCTTGCGGGACATGATCGTCGAGGATCCGTCGCTGATCGGAAAATCCGTAAAGTTGACGGTGCCGACGTCCGATCCCTACGATCAGCTCAATAAAGGGTTGATCGACCGCGAAACGCCGGAGCAGAATCGCAGGCTGGGCGACCGGGAGATCGAATGGTTCGATAGGCTCGATGAAGCCGGCGCGATTACGAAGCCGCTCAATGTCGGCTTGATCGTAAACGCGGACAGCCGCTTTCCTGAACTCGCCGGCTTGAAGGGCGCGCTGGCGGGCTCCTTCTGGGCTCTGCTCGTCTGCTTCGCAATCTCGTTTCCGCTCGGCATCGGAGCCGCGATATACTTGGAGGAGTTCGCTCCGAAAAACCGCCTGAGCGATTTTATCGAGGTCAATGTCAACAATTTAGCTGCGGTTCCGTCGGTCGTATTCGGACTGCTCGCGCTTGCGGTCTTCATCGGCTGGTTCGGCATGCCGCGTTCCGCGCCTCTGGTCGGCGGAATGACTCTAGCGCTAATGACGATGCCGACAATTATCATCGCGACTCGCGCGGCATTGAAGGCGATTCCCAATAGCATACGCGAAGCCGCGCTGGGAATCGGCGCGTCCCGGCAGCAGGTCGTGTTTCACCACGTGCTTCCGCTGGCGATGCCGGGAATTCTGACTGGCACGATCATCGGCCTCGCTCAAGCTCTCGGCGAGACCGCGCCTCTATTGCTGATTGGAATGAACGCTTTCATAACCGCGGCGCCGGGGAGTCCTCTCGATAGCTCGACCGCGTTGCCCACGCAGATATTCATCTGGGCCGATAGCCCGGAAAGAGGGTTCGTTAGCAGGACCTCCGCCGCGATTCTGGTGCTGCTCGGATTTCTCATCCTCATGAACAGCGCCGCGATTTTCCTGCGCGGCAAATTCGAAAGGAACTGGTAGGGTCCGCGGTCGATTCGGAGCCTCCAGGCGCGACCTGCACATTGCCCATTATAGCTCTAGACACGTTTGATTTTGTCGGCTATACCGACTCCATGACAGCGAACACACTGATTCGCCGCGAGCTGCTTTCCGACCAAGGCCGGGCGGTTCTTGCGGCCAT
>MPMP01000139.1 GCA_002238565.1 Albidovulum sp. bin36 | reverse complement strand
TTCCACGCGGCGTGACGGTGCGGCCGGTGCGAGGCTACGCCGAGCAGCGGCGATGAGGCGCCCTTGCCGCGCGCCACCACTATCTTTCCTTCAAGAATTTCTACGGCCGCGCTCGGGTTCGCCACCTGCCGCGCAACCTGGCCTGCCTGACCAACGCCCCATTTCCATCATCCGGCTGAGGGGCGAGTTCAAATACCTTCCCCAAGCCAACCGCCACTACGCCGCGAAAACCCAGGACGCCCTCGACGCGGCGCTGAACGTCTCGCGCCGCTAACCTCTCCCGGCCGGCGACCGCAAAGCGGAACACGGCGGACGCGCCTATTTTTGCCCGAAGCCGGCCTTCGCCGCCCAAATCCCTTTGGGCTATTGCCTCTATTCGGCTCCCGCCGCCGAATCCTCCGAACGAACGCGCCGCCGGAGCCGCTCCGCGTCCACCGGATCGAAAATTCGACAGGCCCTGCAAATGCGCCTCTGGCATTTGCAGGTCTGTTCGCCTCGACTTTTCACTAGGCCTGTATAGACAGGCGGTCAAGATCGAGACGGTCACTCTCGACATAATCACGTGCCGTCATGTCTTCCAGACGGCAGGCATTGGGCGGGTCAAGGCGGAACCGGCCCGTCTGGTCGAAGCGGGCAAGCAACCGATCAAGAAACATCGACCAATTGACCTCCACGCCCGCCGGTTCAGCTTCTTTGATGAACCACCAGCTTAGCAATACTTCGTCTTCGTCCCAGGATGGCGCTGCGCGTACCCGAATTTCGTAAAGTGCCCGGAGATAGGCTCCTTCTGCAGTCTGGCTATTATGTTTGCTGCTCAGATAGGTCTGAAGGCGCCGGGCGGCAGCAACGAAATCGTCGGGAAAGGCAAACCGAGATCTCTTGCGAGCGAGGGCGTGAGCGAAGTCGCGCAATTCGTCGTCAGTCTCCCAGCCGGAAATGCGAGTCCATCGGGAAACTAAAGACTTTTCGAGGGTCATGGTTCGGTCAAGGTCGGCAACGAGATGCTCGTCGGCGGTGGCCGGAACAAAGGCGAAGGCGGGTCGCTTGAGGCGGCGGATTTCTTCGACCCATAGCTCGTCTACCTTGATCAAGGGTGCGATCTCGACGAATGGTCGGAGGCAACAATTGCGAACGACATCGCAAGTCTGACTGAGCATCACCACACCTTGCACTTCGTCCAGCACGACCGTAGCTCCGGTCTCGATGGCCTCGCCGTCGTTCGTGAGAACCTCCTCAGCGGCCTGGACAGAAGCAGGGCTGTGCGGTCGGGATAGATCCGCCCTATGAAGAAATTCCAATCCGGCATCTCGGGAGAGGTCTCCCTGACGCCAAACCTGAAGAGCTTGGTCTATCTCCTGTTCGTCCTGTTTTGTCAAAAGCATAAAACATTAGCTCGCCGATTTGGGTGTCCGCTTGGGACGAAAGGCGCGGGCCTTGGCCGGTATATCGGGTCGATCTTGCTTGGCCTGGAGGAGAAGCGCCGGTACTTGCGGCCGGCGCGCGTCCAGGGCGGCGCGGGACAGGTGGGCAAGGTTTGGCTTAGGCGTCGAAACGTCCGCAATGCAACCCCTCGCTTCGTCGAAACGTCCGTCCTTCAAGAGATCGAGCGTAGAATCTCCCGTAGCTTGATTAACGGCTAGGAGCACAGCGCGGGTACCGAGCTGATTGCCCCGGTCGAGATGGCGGATGGCCGCTAGCATCCTGCGGATCATTCGATAGTGCCCGGAGGCAACGGGCTTGCCGTTCGCCCAATGATGGACACTTCGACGCGAGACGTCGAACAGACCGCCGAGTTCCTCCCACGTCAAGCCGGATCGACGTCGGATTTCCATGACGGCTTCGGCTGTGGATTCCACCGGCACATGCTCGATTTGCCAGGCTGGGCCGGTGCCGGTGCGTTCGGCATACTGTGCGATCGTCGCCCACATCGCCATTGAGCCCTGAGTGCAGGTATTGGCGGTTGCCAGTTCTGGCAGGGCAGTAGCGATCAGTATCGTCGCGGCGGTGGCGTCCCGGGTAAAGCGATACATGGAACCCACCGCGGAAGTGCGAGTCTCCGATAGGTTGCATAGTATAGTCATGGTTTACCTCCGTAGAATCGCAAGAACTCATCTGTAACCATTTGGCGAAAAAGCCAATATAGATATTCGGCAAAACCTGTCGCTGCTGTCAGCAACCCGTCGCTCGCGAAGGGTTGCGATTCTGTCGCGAACATATCGAGGTCTAGAATCCAACTCGAATTGCCGACTGGTTCGAGGACATCGGGGTCGTAGGTCGTATTCGGAGGTAGAAGCCCCCAACGTCCTAGGACGCGAGTATCACCTTGCGTCAGGAACTGCGCTTCGGTCATCAGGTTGATAACAGACTCTCCAAGCGTGGAGTTTGGGTTTTCCCGTGCCTGGATTATTCCGAGAACCTTGGGCTGGATCATCTCACCGACGCGATCAACTGCTTCATCGGTGAGCCGGTCGATGTAGCGCAATCCCAAGCGGGTGGCCGACGCAGGCCCGAACGCCTGTTCTACCGCACAAACAACGGCGTACAGACGGCTGAGAAAATCACTCCGGCTGTCATAGGAAGAGGTTTCCAAGGCCACGAAGTCAACCCCCAAGGACACCCGCCAACGGTAGTCTTTTTCTCGATCAGTGAGGCGCCAAATGAGATCCTGGCGGACGTTCGGGGCTTGGCCGCTGAGAACCTCGATGTTGTGGACTTGGTTCTGGCTGAGATTGGGATAGGTCTCGCGGAGCGGCTCCTGCAATACGGCGACTTTGTCGGGGTCGCGGATTGTCAGGATTGGCGGGAAGCGTGCTTGAGCGATGACGCGTGTCAAGGGAGCCCGGGGCAGGGGCACCTCTCGCGTCGGCGTGGGGTTCAAGGGCCGTGGTTCTATCATGTCATGGCTCTCCTTACTACTACCTTTATATGTGAAGCTTAATGTGAAGCAACACCCCTTGAAAAATGTCTGCCGTGCACCGTATGTGAAATATCATGTGAACCAAGGGCGATCGGCAGTCCCCGCGAGAGCCGACGTTCCCCCACTATGTGCCAAAGATTGAGATTATGACCGCATACATCAACTTTTTCCCGCTGGGCAACGCTGACACTCTTCGGCTTGACTTGGCCGACGGTCGAAAGGTTCTCGTCGACTACGCCGCGATACGCAACGAGGACGATGACGAGGACAAGCGGTGCGACCTGCCCGTCGAGTTTCGCGGCGACCTAAAAAAGGTCGGTCACAACTTTTTCGACACCTTGTGCATTCCCCACATTGATTCGGACCACTGCAAGGGGTTTGGAGAATTTTTCCGGTTAAAACACGCCGCAAAATACCAAGATGACGAGCGCATTTTGAGCAACCACATTAAATGAAGCAATTGGCGGTTCCCTCGTTCACGGTTTTTAGGGAACCTAGGCACGATCGCGCAGTCCGCGCGGCGCGCGCTCCGGACAACCGTTCTCGGCAGCATCCAGGGCGTCGGCGGAAGTCGGACAACACGGATCGTCACCGCTGGACCGAACGCTTACCAAGATTCAAGCTGATCTTAGTGAAAAGCAATTCGTCGCATTTCGTAAAATCGCCGAACCACAAGCGGCAAGAACTGGGTTTCTGATCGAGCGTCATACCCTTCAGGAATGGCCCGAGTACGCAAATTGGCATTCCGTGGACACAAAACCAGGTCTGAAATTTTCGGAACGATCTGAGTTTGTACCGTTTGTATCGATTGATGCACAACGGGATTTACACCACGAATTGAACGAAAAATCTTCGTTTGTCGGGCGGGTCCTCTCTCGGGTGAAGTATAACAAAAGTGATGTTGAAACACTTGAGAAGATGATTGCCGAAGTAAACGAAGAGGCGGTTTCCAAAAGTGCACCTTTGGCTCGTTTGAAAGAGCACTTGAAAGCTCTAAACGAGTCCTTCGGTGGCAATGGCAGTGCCGAAGTTACACCTTTCCCGAAGAAACTGCGCGACCTATCGAAGAATTACAGCGTTCATTTTGGAGCATCAGATGCTAGTTTGTTCTCCATGGAATGGGGACACGAAGCTGGGCGTCAATGTTGGCAGAAAGGGCATTCATTGACTTGATGAAAGAGTTGCACGACGAAGAGGCTGAACCCTACCATCCCATAATTGCTGCTGAAGAACCTGAAGCGCATTTGCATCCCAACGCACAGCGGTCGCTCTTTTCTCAGTTGCTAGACTCCGGAGGCCAAGCCTTAGTCAGCACCCATTCTCCATATCTTGCTGCGATGTGTTCATTGCCCGATCTGAGGTCTTTGTCAGCGCGCGGCGGGCACACCCTGCTTTAGCCTGATTAATGGTCTGTCCGAGGAAGAGCTAAAGACTCTCCGCAGGGAGGTCATTCGAAATAAAGGCAAAGTTTTGTTCGCAAAGGCCCTAATTCTCTTTGAAGGTCAAACCGAGGATCAAGTCGTTCCAGCCTTCTTTGAGCGGTGGTTTAATGCTACGGCGTTCTCAAAGGGCGTTAATCTCACCGCTGTAAACGGGCGAAACTACGCTCCCTATGTCAAGCTTGCTTTAAGCCTAGGTATTCCCGTTGCGATTGTTAGCGACAACGACTCCGCCGATGAACAATCCACGAAGGAAAAAGTGGATGCTCAAGTTGCAAAGACAAGATCGGAAACATCTTTGGAAATCACTGACGACTGGTTCTTCTTGGAATACCTATCGGACTCAAATGATTTTGAAGCCGAAATTGTCAAAGCCTGCGCGCCAAAAGATGAGATAGTCGACGCATTTGTTGAAATAGCCAAGGGCGTTAATGCGCACCCTGGACATCTAACAAATAAACGAAAAGAACTTGAGGCGTTATCCGAAGATAGGTTGATTGAAAAAATGCGCAACGCTAAAACCTTCATGATTTTCTGCGTTTACTTACCCCGGAGCATGAAACTCGCATGCGGCTGACGGTTGCCGGAACCGGAGAATCCTGTGGCCCATGGATCGAGTGCCGGCGGCCAGGGGAAAGTGTGCCCAAAGCCCGAAAAGAGTTTCAGAGAAAACCTCCTACTCTAGTTTCCTAGCCGATGTACTCACCCGGAACCAACGTGAGAAGCCTCGCGAGATCGTTGTTCCGCAGGCGTTTCAAAACGCGTTCTCAAGGGTGGAGGATTGGTTGAAATGAACGTATTACTTTCCAATAAACAAAGAGAGATTGTCGAGCAGCCAATACAGGGATCCATACGCGTTCTTGCATCAGCCGGCTCAGGGAAAACTCGGGTTTTGACCGAACGAATACGGTTTATTCTTTCCAACCTGAAAAAGGATGGGGTCATCGCTCTTACGTTCACTAACAAAGCCGCCGCCGAAATGAAAGAGCGGCTAACTCAAAGTGGTTCAGACGAAAAAAGGATATGGGTTGGTACTATTCACTCCGTCGCTCAACGCATCCTTGAACAGTACGGCCATACCATTGGTTTGCCTCCGAACGTTCAGATTTTCGAGCGTGACAATGATCGGATGGAAGTGTTCCTCGAAGCACTGAGAGCCGACGGCATCGATATTGACGACTATCTAAATATAGATGACCCGAAAGAAAAGAAGTCCAGAGAGCGCAACCTGCAAGACTATATGGATGAGTTTTCTACAATCAAAAGAGAAATGTTGTTCGAAGAAGATGTTTCAGAGCGGTTTCCCGAAACAGCCGACGTTTGGCGTGTGTACACTGACTACCAGAACGCGCTCTTGAACAGTCGGGGAATAGACTATGATGATATTCTTCGGTATGCGCATCGCATTCTCCTTACACAAACTTGGATTGGCGATGTTTATAGAGCTAAGTATAGCCACATTTGTGTCGATGAAGCACAAGACCTTAACCGGATTCAATACGAATTTGTGAAAGCATTGGCTGGGCCTGCAGGCAACAACGTCATGATGGTGGGCGACCCCGACCAAATGATCTATGGTTTCAACGGGTCTTCGTCCAGATACCTGCGTAAGAGTTTCATGTCAGACTTCAATCCAGCCGCCTTTCTTTTGACTGAGAATTACCGCAGTTCCAAGGCCGTCGTTCGTGCCGCAAAAGGCCTTCGTCCCAGTACTCAGCGAGAAACCAAATATGCTCACGTAGGCTTTGTTCAACTTGCTGCTTTTTCTTCAGAAGAAGAGGAAGCAAATTGGATACTTTCCGAAATTCAAAGTCTTGTGTCCATGAAGACACACCCAGAAATCGAAGGGGACATTTCCTTCGCAAACATGGTTGTTGTAGCTCGAAATCGATTTGTTTTTTCCAAACTCGAAACGGCGCTCGAGGAACAGAGCATCGAATACAACATCAAAGTCGGCGAACGGGAGAAGTTGCCTGTTTCGCTCTTCGGTCGAGTCCTGGATTCAGCGATCAGGGTCAAGCTAAATCCAAGAAACTGGGTGGATGGTAAAAAGCTGTGCCAGTTTCTTGAAATAGCTGCACCGACGGAATGGGGAAACTCTAACCTTCTTAGTCAAATCAGGAGCGCCTACATAAAGGAGGTCGACCCCCACAAGGAGTTGATCGGAGACCTTTTGAGTCAAATTGAGCAAATGGGCTTCGAAAATCCCAATATCTTGAAATTCGAAAAGCGCTTCGAAAAAAGCATTCGCGAACTGGCCGTCTGCGAACCCGATGAAGCCAAGAAGCTGGAATTTGATCGTAGCCTTGATGAACTGAAGGAGTTTTCCGATCGATGGACAAAGTATCGGCAGCTTGGCCTTGGAAACACTCTTGGAGCCTTTAGAAATGCGACGGCTTTAGGAAAGTTGAACCCAGACGTGTCAGAGTCCGGATTAACTCTCAGCACAGTTCACGCGATGAGGGGGCTTGAGAAGGACATCGTTTTTTTGATGGGGTTTTGCGAGGGCACTTTTCCCGATTACCGCGCGAATACTACGGCGAAGGTAAACGAGGAACTAAATACTGCTTTTGTT
The DNA here is from genome assembly GCA_002238565.1 of Albidovulum sp. bin36. Classification (GTDB taxonomy): domain Bacteria; phylum Pseudomonadota; class Alphaproteobacteria; order Rhodobacterales; family Rhodobacteraceae; genus JAPPFL01. The sequence goes on along the minus strand of MPMP01000139.1, from coordinate 4,531 downwards.
GCCGTGACGAGGGCGCGCCGATGGCTGCATGTTTCTTATCCTACGTCTCGAATGATGCCGTGGGGTTCACCTCGATATCAAAAACCTTCTCGCTTCATTGAGAAAATGGGCCTAGGGCGAGGCTAAAGTTCTAAGAGTTTGTTCCTAAAGTCGGCAAATTATCTATATATTGGACAAGTTACAAATATTACCACAAAAACCGACAATATGTGGTGTTTTGATTCAAGCTCTAACACTTGAAAATGAGAGCCTTCTAAGAATTTGTGAAGGTTGGTTTGGCGGCTTTCGAAAGCTTTTCCGATGAATTCGACCTCTGCCGACCGAGGCCGGTGCGATGATCTCCCAAGCGGAGACATTCCAGGAATTCCGAAAGACTCCGCCCTTTTTGGAATTGCGTCTTGATTTCGGGCATCGGCCATTCGCTCGCTTCGATTCGCTGTTCGACTAGATGCACACTTAATGTTCTGATATGGCAAGTGTATATTCTTCAAAAATTTCCATAACAGAATAATTTAGGCCTTGTTCCGAATTGGCCGTTCCGCGCAATTCAAGCGAAGCTGCGATATCCAGTGATTTCGAAGCTCACTGAGCTGAACCTGCTTCTGACTTCCTGAAGGTCCATTGGAAAAAATAGAGGAATGCAATTACTGATTCTTTCTCTCGGGCTGCGTGGCGAATCGTCCTAGCTTCACTGGAAGGGTCCAGTCCGGTCGGAATGTTCCGCATGTTTCCGGCTGGAAAGCTGCCGGGGGTTGCGATGCAAAATTCGGCGCGCTTCTTTGGTTTCGATGCTTTAGGAATCTGAAGCCTAGTCGTCCATTGGAGCGGGAAATCGGTTTTCTCTCTTCCGTTTGGCTTCTGCCGAAGAAAGCGATGCTGGAGATTTCGAATCTGTCGCCTTGCTGCGCAGGCGAGAAATTCATTGGTTGCTTTCTTGCGAGTCGAACCGAGGGCGCGTGGACATTCCTGGAGGGGCTCGGCCCCGACGCCCGCGCCTCGACTCGTATGAACCTTCTGGCATTCCTGCCAGCATCCCGCCGACGCTTCGGACCCTATTGCCAAAGCAGGCTGGTTCAAGACCTGGCGCGAGACGCTGCGCTACGAACCCGACGGGGTCGGGAAGATCATCCGCTCGCTGCGCTACTATCCGGGGCGGGCGAAGGAGCCGCGCGCCCGCGAGACCATCCGGAGGGTTCTGAACTACTTCGTGAAGAACCGGAGCCGGATGCGCTACTCCGAGCTCAGGGCCGGGAAGCTTGCGATCGGCTCCGGCGTGGTCGAAGCCGCCAACAAGACCCTCGCCGCCGCGCTTATGAAGCGCAGCGGCATGCGCTGGCACATCAAGTCGGAGCAGGCGATCCCGGGCTTCCGGGCCTTGCAGATGTCAGGCTTCCTAGCTTCCGCCTAGGCGATAATGATGGAGAAAAGAAGTGTCGCCGCCAATAACAACTTCGCGGTCGAAAACCTCGCGATCGCGGCCTGAAAAATCACGCCTTCTCGCCATCGCAATGGTTTTACCAAAAGAGAATCGCGCCCTTCCGAAGAGGTAGCCGAGTACCGGCTACATCAGGACAGTTCTCCAGACATAGCCTCAAGGCCGTTTCAAGCGACAGCCCGGGCGGATTCATCCACCGCGCCCGCGAAAACGAAATGGCACGCCTCCTGTGCGGCGCTACAGGCATGATTTGCTCCTAGAGTGTTCCGTGCTTCTTCGCAGTTTCGCCCAGAGTCCCACGGACGTCAGCGCACTTCCTCTCTACGGCGCCTATCGCCGACGTTGCTAACGCCACTACTCTTCGCCTGTCGCTTTCTACCGCAAGGGGTTGACGATCCGAAGCCCCCTGAAATCCCGTTCGTTTTCCGTCGCCACCACGCAGTCGTTCGCCTCCGCCACGGCGGCGAGGATCATGTCGAGAGAGCTGCGCGGGCGGCCCTCGGCCTTTCCCTCGGCCATCAAGCGGGCCCAGATCAGACCGGCTCTGTCATCGAACGACAGGATTCGCCCCGCAAACAGCGCTTGGGGGGCCCTCTTTGCCAGTGAACCAGGCTTCAAGGCCGCCTCTCTTCTTGCCACTGGGTAGTGCCAGAATGCCGCGCCAAATCTCGGCGATGGTCAGCGAGGCGACAAACAGGTCATGGTCGGGCTGACTGGCCATCCAGTCAAAAGCGCTCAGATGGCTGCGGCTTGACGGCGTTGCTGATGATGTTGGTGTCAAGGAGATAGCTTGTCAAAGGTCGATCCTGCGCCCTTCGACACGCGGCCGCGACAGGTCGAGGTCGGCCCCGACCAGTGGCGAGCGACGCAGCGCCGCGAGGATCCCGCCAGGCTCTGGCGACCCATCCGCAACCAACGCCTTGATCGCAACACGGGCCCGATCCGCCTCAGGCCCGTCTTCAGCTAGGCGATGCGCGAGTGTACGCAGCATTGCCCGGTCGGTTTCGAGTGCCATGACCTCCAATCGCTTGAAGCCGCGCTGCTCCAGACGCGCACGGTAGTTCCTGGTCGCTCTTTGCTGCGTTTTATTGGTCACGGTCGGCCTCCGATCTATAGCTGGATATATATGCCAGAACTGCTTTGCCGACAAGCGACGGGCGGTGCTTCTATCCACTTCCGCCATTCACTGGACGATCCGCATCCCGCGCCGTATAGGACTACGCGTCGGCTCGCACACGGAGATCTCAAGGCGGGTTCGAGGCCCGAAAATGGAAATCCGTTGCCACGCACCGCCAAGGGCCGTCCTGATTCTGAAAAAATCTGCATTCGTTTTGATGACTGATCCGGTGTTTCTGACCATAGAGCGTCTGAGATAATACAATTTATAGCAAGAAACCGTAACGTAACTAGTGCTTGGCCCGAAAACCCCTACCTTTTTTTCCGCCGAAGCTTGCAAATTTAAACCTGACTAATTCAGTCAAGTTTCCGTCGGGCGGCTTTTTCGCCGCTTCGCGGCCTAGCGTGCCGCAAATCCGAAGTCCGGGCAATAGGCCGCCGCCCCGTCGCTGTTTCGGGGTCGGCACGTAATAGGAGCAACTTTTAGAACGGGCTCCGGGGCCAAAAAAAATAAACGTCCTGTTCTGCCGCCACCCGATCCATGGGCCATAGGATACTTCGGTTCCGACAACAGCACCACCTCACGACATCGTCGCGGAAACCGTCAGTCACACGCGAGTTTCATGCTCCGGGGTAAGTAAACGCAGAAAATCATGAAGGTTTTAGCTCCCCAGCTAATCTCTCGACCGCGCCCCCGCGCCTTGTCAGTACGGTATCGTCGATGTCTGCCAACGCGTCCCGCATCCACTCCCGAAATCTCTCATCCATGACATTTCTCCTCTCGGTCGCCCGCGGTTTGATAAGGATTTGGCATCATTGCGACTTCCCCCTGCGCGTTACTAACGCGATCCCAAAAGGCCCTCAGGCACTGCCTAGCTGTTGCACGTTCGAATGTACGCTCGAATAGGGTGGCACAATCGAGGCCTACATCCTCATCCTCAAGTAACCCCAACTGATTGGCAATACGCATCTGCGTGGAATAGGGGAGCGTCAAGAACGCGTACGCGAGTTGTCTGACAGGTTTGGCCATGATGTGTTCCTGCTGAGCTGGCCACTCGACCGCAACGGGCGGCCGAGGAGCGGTTTCTCTTCCACTTTCGGTGGTCCTTCTGACATTCCCTTCAGGTATTCGGATTTCTTCGTCGAGAACAAGCATGAATTCTTGGTTGCATGTTCCCTTCAACGCTGGGTCCGACACAAAACAATAGTCGCGAGACTAAACACGGGGATATGCGGTTAATCGACAATCAGTGATCATTACCCGCTCTCACTAGTGCCAGTGTCAAGACGTTGTACGCAGGACACCAAGGCTCATCCCCTCCTCTCTGTCTGGTTTCAAAGCACCCGCCTGAACTATCAAAGAGTTACATAACCGTTGCAACGCCTGTTCGTGCGTGAGCGTTCGGTCCCGCGGTGACGATCCGTGTTGACAGACTGCCGCCGACGCCCTGGACGCTGCCGTGAATGGTTGTCCGGAGCGCGCGCCGCGCGGACTGCGCAATCGTGCCGGGGTTCCCCAAATACCGTGAACGCGGGAACCGCTTATTGCTTCATTTAATCTGAAGTTCTGGACTATTTTGCTCTTGTTTCCACTTTTATTTTGCGTATATTCAAGGGGTTACAGGGGGGCAGGCACCTCCCGAACTGGATTCTTGTAGGCAGTAGACATTCGCGGTCCGTCTTGCGACCCGACAGCAGACATCTCCAATATTTTCCACAATAACCCCACATTTTTGTGAAAAACCCTCTTGACATTATAGGCGGGACCATCCAGAATAGGACAAATATGTAGGCACTATCTATCAGGAGCACACCCATGGCCGATTCTCCATCCATGCATGTCGCCGTCATCGAGTCCCGTCAGAACGGAAAAACATACACCTCCGTCCTCCTCAGGCAGAGCTATCGCGACAACAACAACCGGGTGCAGAAACGCACGCTCGCCAATCTCTCCCGCCTGCCGCCCCACACGATCCCGCT
>MPMP01000138.1 GCA_002238565.1 Albidovulum sp. bin36 | reverse complement strand
ACGTGCCGTTCCTCTCGGCCGGCGAATTCAGCGACAACTGGGAGCTGAGCCAGGGCCGCGCGCTTGCCGTCGTCCGGTATCTAGTCGACAGCCACGGGGTTCCGGAGGCGAGGCTCGCCGCCGCCGGATTCGGCGAATTCCGCCCGATCAGCTCCAACGACACGCCGGACGGCAGAAGGCGAAACCGACGGATTGAGCTTAAGCTGACAGAGCCATAGAATTTAATTTATCCAGCGGCAGAAAAAGTCGACGGACCGCTCTTAAACGATTCGTAAACGCCGCGGCGCGAACCGGGTGGAGATGATCCCAATTTGCAACAGCTTAAAATGCACGGCCGTGATTTCATTCAAAGCTCCTACATTCCGCGCTATTAGGAACTGCTGAGTTCTAGAACCCACCCTATTGAAGCAATTTCTGAAATCTTGACAATTCTCCTGATCGATTTTTAAGTTTTTCGTAGCGATTCAATTTCCCTAATTAAATTCGCGTTGAACTTCTCAATGGCAACTCGGCGGTCTTAAATTGAATGCAAAGCGTACCAAACTGCTGGTGGAGAAAAGCCGAAGTTGTATCTTGCGTGCCTACTGGCGATTGCCCGGGCGGAAGCGTCGCAGGAATTCGTTTTTCGATCGACCGAATCTCGACACTTCGACGCTTGCCTGCCTGCATAGAATGGCGCATTGCGGCCCCGTTAGGAGCGTCTCGCAATGGTCGTAGCGCATGAAGTTGCTTCGCCGCGGGGACATAACCCCATTAAAAAAATGACGGAATTTATGCATTGCTACTGCCCCAATATCGATTTTTTGAAGCGCAGTTCAATGTTCTCGAAGAATGGGGGCTAGAAGTCTTAACAGCGGTTGTCCGTTCGCCGATGGGTCGGTTGGCCAAATGGAACGCGCATTGCAACGATTTTCGAATGGCGCCATATTGCCTCGAATAGTGAGTTATGCCGATTCCGGCCGCGATTTGCGGGCCGAGCCGCAAATAGAACTTCCCGCCAACATATCCTTGGATGGCGTATAGTAGGAATGGAAAAAGGGGGGCGGCGGCGCACTTCGGAATAGAAGTGGGGATCTGATGAAAAGCTTTATTTGCCAAAGCATATTTCTGGGATGCAAGACTTCGCTTTTGTTCGCGTTTGTGGCCGGGATTTCGGTAGCGGGTACAGGGCAAGTACAGAATTTGCGAATTTTTTCTCAGCATGAAATCCCACTGAACTGTTCCAGCTACAGTCCCGAGATGCTCGGGTTGAAAGCCTTGGGGATTAACGCTGAAAGTGTGGGCCTACCAAGAGACTTCGGCTTGAAGATGAAATTGATTCGCGTAGATCCCGAGGCGCCGCACACTATTTCATTTATGGATAATGAATACGATCTAGCCTACCAAGACATTGTATTCGCGTATCACCCCTCGGAGGATACCATTCGGCACGCATTGAATAATGCCATCGAGAGCGCCGGCTCTCACGACAAAGAAAGATTGATTGAGTTTATGGATTGTACCCATGGCGAAGCCGAAAACTCGCTGGAGCTGTATTCGCCGCTCGTTGCCCTGAACGAAGACAGAACGGTAACGTTTGTACTTGGTTTTGCCAAGTCAGTCGCGGAAATTTACGTGCGGAGAAATAGGGAGGCGTCAAGTGAAATACTCGTCGAAAAATTAGACGATCCCCCGCCGGCCGCGCGCTCCGGAGACGACGATATTGTTCAGGAAGGATCTACAGACGGAGTGTATCCGTGGGTTCAGCATTTCCAGCTGAAAGAGATGGCTGAGGCCGAGCCGGTTCTCGTAGTCGAAAAGTCCGAATGCCAGGAAGATCAGAACTTTTTCGTGGTTTCGACCGGCCATCTAGTCGGCGATATCCAGAACCAGGAGGAGCCCCCCGAGGAGTGGACAGTAGTTCGATCGCGAATGTACGCTGTCAACCACTTTCTCGGCTCGTCGGGCGAGCCGACGGTGAGGCGGGTCGTCGAGAACAGCGTCGACCCGACGCATTACTGGTGCGTGCCCAAGCGTGAATTTTGCTATAAAAATGTAGATTTCGGTGCCTTTGACGTAAGTGCGCGGAAGGGTCGCGCAGAATCCGCGCCATCTAGTCGTACCTACAATTTACGGCTCGGAATTGTCTCGGCATTTCAACTTATGGTAACTGAGCATTGCTCGGATGCCGAATCGAACGGGGCGAAATGATGAATTACTCGTTTAGAGAAAGTTCCATTGGCGTATTGTTCACTTTGTTATCGATTTGCGTTTTGTCGCTCGCTGCAATGCCGGCTGCGGCAAACCTTCCTTTTGCGGACTGCCGCGATGACCCGGCGAAATTTTGTATCGTTAAGTCGACCGGACTGCCGCTAAGGGTACTCGTAAAACCTCAGTCCAACGTCTACTTCGACAAAGATGTTTCGAGCGCGCAAATTAGATCCAATGTTCCAGCTTTCGAAGTATTTTACACCTTTGAAATGGACGCTGTTTCATATGACGAAAATTTCAACGCAACCGGCTGGTTTTCGGTCGGACCCTCCCACGAATCGCACGAAGGGTGGATGCGCGCGGACGATGTTGTTCCGTGGCGCCAGGCATTGGCGCTCGCATTTACAAATCCCGGACCCTCGGAGCGGCGACCGGTCATCATGTTCGATACCGACAAGTCGCTCGATTACATGCTCGACGATTTCGAAACCGGCGCCGCGACTCCTGACGCGATTTATGATCGCATCATGGCCTCGGACATTCCTGACGGCATCGTGTCCCGCGAAGTCAACAGCTGGGTGGACATAGACAAGTCATTTTACTTAATGCCGATACTGGATCACAAGGATCTTTCCAGCCTGCGCGGCGACGGCGATATGCGGGGCATTCAACTGGCCGCGCTCACAACCGCTTCGCGGTCCAGTCAGTCCGATGCTTGTGATATTCGAGAAAGAGACGCCGACGATTGCATCGCTGCGCAGAGCGGCGGTTGGGTTTCCGGACTAAATCTCGATATGATGTTCGTCGTAGACATGACGGCCTCCATGGGACCCTACATTGACGCAGTTCGGAACGCTATTCAGCAAAGCGTGCAGCTTGTTGGAGAAAGATTCGCTTCGGAAGCGGAGAATTTCCGGTTCGGGCTGGTAGGCTATAGAGACGTCGTTGAATTGTCGCCCGGAATCGAGTTTGTCGCTCGCAATTTCACGCCCCAAATGCTTAGCGTGGAAGATTTTGCGTCGGTTCTCGGCGACGGTTCAGCTGACGGAGGCACCTCGGCGATAAAGGAAAGCGAAGTGGGAAGCGGAGACTTTCCAGAGGAGGTATTTGCCGGGCTTGAAATGGCGATCAACGCCAATTGGACGCAGGATGCGGCGCGAGTGCTGGTGCTAGTCGGAGACGCCTCGGGCCACCCTGTTTCTCATCCTAAGAATACGTCGGGCTTGGACGAAAAATCGATTCGGGAAATGGCCGATCACAACAATGTTTACATTGCCTCCGTCTATGTTGGCTCCGAGGAATCGCCCGACTACTCGGTCGCGCGCAATCAGTTTGAAGCATTGGCGGCCGGAGACGGAGATTCGAACATTGCCTTTGCAATCGCAACGGGCTCCGCGGAGTCGCTGGAGCGAAGCCTTCGCGACACTATTGAGAAAGTTCTCGGCTTTGTTGCCGAAGGCAACTTTGGATCGATCGCTTCGGGCAACACTGATTCTTCGGATTCGGCGGGACAGGCAGTGCTAAGCGCAGTGCGCGCGGCATTCGTCGACTACATCGGAGCTGAAGCGCAGCCGCCCGCAAACGTGGTGGCGTGGGCCAGCGATCGAGATATCGCCGACTATTCCAAGAAGTCTTTCGATATTAAGGTGATGCTCGGACGCAAGGATATGGAAGAGTTGCAGGATCTTCTCAAAGGGCTTCTGGAGACGCTAAACGAAGGCAGTGCCAGTTCTACCTTCGTATTCGCCCAGGTTCAGGGCGGTGCCACGGCATCCTCATACGATTTGGGAATAGAAAACACGGATGCGATCGTGGAAAGCGAGCTCGTGCCGAAATGGATTTCGGACCTGCCCTACAAGAGCGAGGTCTTGACGCTGACTCTCGAGGAGTTCTTGAATTCGTCCGCGGACGACCGGAGCAGATTTGAATCGCGCTTAGACTCCCTCGTCGAATTTTACGACGAGGCACTAAGTCGACCTGACGGTTGGATTCTGCTTAACGAGCAGGCATCGGTGGATGATCGCATCTACATGCTAGATATTACGAATCTACCCTGAATCCGGGATAATGCCGATGTCGGCTTGCGTGCTTGAACTGAGAAACTTGACGAAAACTTTAGAGTCAGGTTTCTACAGATTCGATCTTTTTGTTCCGAAGCTCTCGCTTGAACCAGCGCGTTTCTACGGCCTCACGGGCAAGAGCGGAAGCGGGAAAAGTACGATGCTTGACCTGCTCGCAATGGTATCGGCTCCCACTGCGGTCGAAAAGTTCGAGTTCCTTTCGGAGGGCGGCGCGGTCGACATTGCCAAGCTGCTGAAGGATTCAAACGATGTTGCGATTTCGGACCTTAGATTGCGGAATTTCGGGTATGTGCTCCAGTCGGGAGGCCTTTTCCCGTTTTTGACGGTCAGGGGAAATCTTGAGCTCCCCTTTCGGCTTGCCGGCCGGGAAGTTTCCGATCGCGAGCTCGTGGAGCTCACTTGTCCCTTTGAAATGGATCAGCACTTGGACAAATATCCCCATGCGCTGTCCGGCGGCCAGCGCCAGCGGGTTAGCGTCATCAGAGCGCTTTGCATATCGCCGGCGATCGTCCTTGCCGACGAGCCGACGGCCTCGGTTGACGAAAACATGGCGGACGCGATCGTTGGCGAGCTAAAGCAGCTTGCGGCTTCGAAAGGCACTACTGTTCTAATGGTATCCCACGACATGGAACTCGTGGCCAAGTTCGCGGACGAGATTTTTTCGCTTCGCCCGGAGCCGGTGGAGGAAAACCACATTCGATCTGAAATGAGCGTGGTCGGCGTCTGAATGAGTGAATCGATTCACAAAGCTGGCTTTTCGAGCCGAGCGGGGAAATATTGGCGAGGCAATGTCGTTCTGCACATAGCCGCGCGAGACCTTTGGCACGAATTCCTCCTTTCACTTTGCTTGATTCTTTCAGTTACAGCCATTTTGACGCCTATTCTTCTGCTTGCCTCCGTAAAGGTCGGCTTTATCGACAGGCTTCGCATGGAATTCATAGAGGATCCGTCATTCAGAGAAATCAGGCCCGGATCCGCCGACTTGCGAAGCGAATCCGTCTTCGAGGATATCAGGAATTGGCCGGGAGTCTCGTACGCTATCCCAACCGTTATGATGAACCCGCGCGAGGTAGCGGTTCGCATCAGGAAAACCGACGGGATCTTTAGAGGCGAAGCGACGCTACTTCCGAGCACCGACGAGGACCCTTTTCTTGGACGGCTTCAAGGAGATCCTCCTAGCGGCGACAATGTTGTCGTTACGGCCGATTTCGCGGAAGCCGCAGGTATCGGAATTGGCGATGCCTTTACAATCGTAGTTACCCGAATCGAGAACGATCAGAGGAAAAGAGTTCAAATCGACGCGGTCGTGAACGGCCTGATTCCGGCTGACGTTCTGCCTTCGCAGACTATTCTCGGGACGCCGGAACTGGAGCAGCATGTCGAATTCTACCGATCGGGCGTATCTGTTCCCGAGCGCGGATGGCTGGGAATCGACATGGAACCCAGGCAAGCCTTCTCGTTTATTTTCGGAGCTTCGCCGGAACCTGTCGGAGAGACGCTGAAGTCGAATCTTGCTGTTCGCATCGGTGCCCGGGAGGCAAGGCGGATCGGTCCCGCCGAGCTGCCAAGCATTATCGGAGTACCGGCGGGAACGCGTTTTAATTCTCCGGTCGGAGATCTGCTAATGCTGGTGCCTGGCGGCCGAATGTATACCGGGCGAGACTTGATAGAAGCGAACGACGTGCTTCGAAATTCCGAGGCGTTTGCGTTCGGCGCTCATCCGGCCCGCGATGTCGAAATGCTCGGACGAAATATTCGAATGTTTGGATTGCCGGAGTCGCTTCAGATTCCGGAAACGGCAGGGGATGTCGAAAACGCGAGAAGCCGCGGCGCATCCTTGTCACTAAACGATAGAGTGCTGCTGCCGGAGTCCCTGAAGGATCAGTTCAATGCAAATGGGCGGCCCGACCGAATTGACGTGCAGGTCGGCTACGACGACGGCGAACCGACAAAGGAGCTTTTATTGTCCCTGCGACCGTCCGGATTTATTCAAGGCGACTCAGCGATGGTCAGTAGCGCGCTGATGGCCCTCCTCGAGCGCGGTCGACAAGTACCTTTGCGTTTCGACAAGTCGTCCAACGGCATCGTGGAGCAGTCCACGGGATTCAGAGGATTTCGCATTATCGGGTCAAGCATTGACCTCATTCCAGCACTTGCGGAGCGTCTCGAAGCCAGTGGCGTCAAGGTGCGCGCAAAGTCGAGCCAGATACTGAAACTGCAGCGATTGGAGCGCAGCCTGAATATTCTTGTATTCGTGGTCGCGTTTGTCGCGCTGATCGGCGGATTTTCCATCCTGACTTCTAGTTTCTTTGCCAATGTGCAGCGAAAAAAGGTCGCATATGCGACCATGCGGCTAATCGGAATGCCAAAAAGGCTCGTCTTCCGAATTCCGATCGCGCAGGCGTGCATCATCGCCAGCCTCGGGTTTCTTGCCTCGGTTGCATGCTACGTTCTGATCTCTTCCATTCTGAATAGCTTCATAGCCGCCGAACTGGACTTCGACGGCCAATTGTCCAGGTTGTACTTTTCGCACTTCGTTTTGGCTGGGTTGTTTGTGGTTGCGAGCGCGTGCGTCGCCTCGCTGGCGGCGTCAAGGGCGGCAACGAGCATTGATCCCGCCGATGCTCTGCGAACCGATTAATAGTAAATAATCGGGGGAGAGGCGATACCTCGATGCTGCGAACCGCAAGCCTGCTCCTCGCCGCCCTGTCCTTTCAGTGCCTTGCCGGCCTCGTCTTGGCGCAGGACTGCCGCCCTTTCCGGCTTACCGGCGAAGCGCTTCAGCGCTGGTACAACCCGCACCCGTCCCGGGACGACTTTCTACTTCCGATGCCGCTTGGAATGTCGCTTGTATTTACGCCTGTCCCGCTTGGCACGGAGGGGCTCTACGGCGACGAACGGTCGACCTACATTATGGGAAGCAGAACGCCGCGCCTTTTTGAAACCAACTTGGAGGTTCGAGTCGGGTCATCGATAGCGGGCGGCGGAGAAGCTCGGTTTCTATTCGGGAAGTACGAAGTCTCCAAAGCTCAGTTTGTGTCCGTTATGGGTCGGGGAAATCTGGAACTAGGAGCGAAGATACTCTCTGAACGGACTAGGGACCCGAGAGGGAGACAGACGCTGGAATCTTTCATAGGCGGTCCCTGCGAAGGCACGTTGACTCGTGAAGTCTATGATTATCTTTCCGAGCCTCTCACCTTTTTGAGCTACCGCGATTTTATTGATTTTCTGGACGAGTACAACCTTTATTGCATTTCGCGGAACGATTGCCGGCGTATTCTGTCGAGGCTTGGAAACAGCAGGGAAGTTCCGGGATTCGTTCGCCTCCCGGCCGAGCACGAATGGGAATTCGTCGCGCGAGGGGGCGGCAAGTATGTCGCCGGAGAAATTACCAAGGCGGAGTTTCAGGCTGACTTGCCAAGGGTTGCTCCCGGCACGACGATTCTCAGGCATGCCCATGTCGGGTCCGACCCTCCCAGGCCGCTGCCGATCGGCTCACGCGAGCCTCTCTTCGGCATATTCGACATGCTCGGCAACGCTCAGGAACTTATGCTGAATCCGTTCACGGCCGAAAACGGTTACGGTGCGGTAGGAGGCTACGTGGCGAGAGGAGGCCACTACCGCCTGAAGCCGGAAGAGCTGCGCATCTCGCGACGTGTGGAATTGCAGGCCTTTCGGTTCGACGAGGACCGCGATTCCATCGTAATTCAGTTTTTTCCGCTTACGGGCATCCGGCTAGTTGTCGGCTACCCCGTCTTTGGGGCCGCGCAGCGCGTCGGGGACGATTCTCTGCAACGGGATTTTCTTGAAAACTACGTGCCTCCGAGTGAAGCGGGCGATATTGCGGGCAATACTGTCGCCAGCGCAAGGGACTTGGGTGCGATAGGCGACGAGGCGACAACAGCGAGGGAAGAACTTTCCAAGGAAGACTCGGTCGACTACTACAAGATTGTTCTCAGGGAATACTCCAAGCTCTCCGTAGCGCTCTTTTCCGACGCAAGCATTCAGTTCGAAATCGTCGATGAATTGCAAGAAGTTGTTAACTCTGGAACTTCCGACGGTCGCCGAAGAATTTCAAATCCCTTGCTTCCTGGAATCTACTGGGTAAAGCTGAGCCCGACCGGCATTCCGAACAAGGAGCAGCGTTATCGGATCGAGATATCGCGCGCAGTGAATCCCGATACTGGAATTGCGCGACCCGACCCGAGCGCATTGCCGGGCTCGGCATCTTCGCTCAGAACATCGCTAAGCTTTTCCGGCTATGTCGGGCCGGAAGACACCGTGGATACGTATCCGATCAAGGATATTTCAACTGCAGGCGGACTGGAGCTGCGCATTCGGGAGGCGAGTGCGCCCGTCACCCTTACCTACTTGGACGAGAAACTCAACTCTGTTAGGCAAATGGAATTCAACCAAGCGAACGAGAATCGCAGGCTGGTTCTGAACTCGTCAATGGGACGCACAGGATTCGTGCAAGTATCGAGTGCGCCGAATTTTGCCACGACATACACTCTCACTGTCGAGGCCAAAGCGCCTTACAACAGAACGTTGCTTAAGAGTCCGGGCACGGCTCATTCCGGACCCTTTGGAAGCGAAAACGTTACATACGAGGGCAATCTGGATGCCTCTCTCCCAAGGCTTTACCTTCCAATCAAGCTTGAAGAGGCTCGGATGCTAAAGTTGGAGCTGACTGGGCTGTCCGCCGATGTCGATTTGAAAGTAATTGGCGCGGACGGGAGGAATATTCCATCAAATCATGTCCGCGGCGGAACTGCTCCGGAATTTTTCTCTGAACTGGTTTCCGCAGGATTGTACTACGCTGAAGTAGGCCTGAAATCGTCCAGAAATTTGTCCGGGTTCAAGTTGCTTCTTTCAACCGGCGACGTTCCTACGCAAACGGTAGCAGCCAACCTTGCCAACGAGCGACTCCTTGCACGCTCTCTAGGTATCGTTGAAGGCAGCGGAAAGTCGGTCGATTCTGTAATTTACCGGGAAACGGTATACTATCGATTCTCAGTTCAAGCCGATGAGCAGCTGTTGGCTATTGAATTAAGTGAATTCTCGGTATTGGCTGATTTGGACATATTCCTCGAAGATTCGACAGGGAATGTACTTGCGTCGTCTGCCGGAACAGATACAACGGAAAGCATAGAATACCTGGCGGTTGCCGGAACCTACTTTCTACGAATTAAAAGGTCGGGATTCGGTGGATTATCAACATTTCCTTCAACATTTCGCCTGTCAGTAACTTCTGCGCAAAAAATGCAGCCCCCAAATCTATCGTCGCTGGGATCCATGGTTTATGATATTGATGACTTCGAGATTTATTGGGATGCGGTGCAAGATACTTGCTCCATGGTGACGATAGCGAAAAGAGTCGTCCCAAACTTAGGCTGGCGCCGGTCGACACCATTCTTCTACATAACAGTTAAAAAAGGAAGCGACAGTATCTGGATCGGCATAGATTTTGCGGATGCTGCGCATGAACCTGATGAAATATATCGAAATGCGTCTGTCGCTATTAAAGTAATGGGAAAATCTGGATCCATTCTCGGCAGACTGCCCGCGGCCTGGGACGGGAAAACACTTTTGCCAAGCGACGATGGAGGACTTACTATTTCCGGAGAGACAATTCCCAACTTTGTTAAAGGCACGATGCTTCAATTAGCTGGGCGCACCCCGGCGGGCTCTCCCGCAATCGTCGAATACTCGCTCTTGGGGTACAGGGACGCAGCTTTTTTCATCAATACGCTTTGCAGTGCAGATGCCAATTGGATTTGGGATGAATAGTTCGAGATATAATCGGATAAAGCGCCATTGAATTGACCGGAATCACTGAATTTGACTCGTGGATTCGAACCTATCTTGTCAAGGATTTCCTTTTTTCGATCCCATTTGGAAATTGCAAGACGAGTCGCGCCAGCAGGGGCGCGGATCATATTTTATGATCGAGCCGCCGCTCGCCACTCGAAAAAGTCCAGGATTCAGTGGTTCAGCTAGCAGTGTCGATTCGTCGTAATAGGGGCAACTTTCCGGGAATTGGATCTAGCCTGACAGGGTATTCCGGGACGTTTGGTGGTTTTTCCCGATGAGGGGATTCCCTTTGGAATCGACTTGTGTTTCCAAGGGGCATGGATGATTCGCAGACAGACATTCGGACGGGCGCCGGTGCTGCGGCAAGTGTGGAGATCGCCGCGCTTCGGGAGCAGGTCACCCTAGCCCTCGACCGGCTCGCCGAACGGGATCGGCAGATTGCAAGGCGGAACCAGCAACTGGCCGAACTCCGTGAGGAGAACACACTCCTGCGCGACGAGATCCGGGACCTGAAGAAACTTCCGAAGCGACCCCGGATGAAGCCGAGCGGTATGGCGCGGTCAAAGGACGAGGACACGGACAATTCGGCATCGGGCTCTTCCGGGTCGGGCCGGTCCGGGGAGGCCGGCAAGGGTCGCAGGAAAGGGCGCGGTCCGCGGCGTCGGCTTCCGCACCGGCACCGTCGCGACGTGAAGGTGGGAGCGGTGCACAAGGGTTATCGGGACCACACGGTCCGCGACATCGTGCTCCATGCCGAGGAGGTCACCTACCGACGCGAGGTCTGGGAGTTCCCGGACGGCAGCCGGCATGTGGCGCCGCTGCCGCCGGAGGTGGCGACGGGACGCGAACAGTACGGTCCCGGCGTCAAGGCCTTGGTCATCATGCTGTATTACCAGTGCCAGTCGACGATCAGACGGATTGTGTCGATGCTGAACGACGTGGGCATGGACATCTCCGCGCGCCAGGTAGGGCGGTTCCTGACCGCGGACACCGGGGGCATCGTGGCGGAACAGCAGGAGGTTCCGGGGGCCGGCATGGAAACCGCTACGTGGATCAACGTCGACGATACCGGTGCCCGCCACAAGGCCGAGAACGGCTATTGCACGGCGATCGGCAACGACCTCTTTGCCCATTTCCGGTCGAGCGGCTCGAAAAGCCGCCTCGATTTCCTTGAACATCTCTGTGCGGGCGAGGACGCCTACACGGTCAATGAGGCTGCACTCGACTACATGCGCAAACGGAAACTGCCGAGGACGGTGATCGAGCGTCTCGCCTCCCATGGTCAGCGGCGCTTCAGTAGCGGCGACGAGTGGCGGGCCCATCTGGAAGCGCTCGGCATTGCCGGGAGGAAGAACCAGGTGAAGGTCGCCACGGAGGGCGCGCTCCGGGGGACGATTTCCGATGGCGGGCGCATTGCCGGAACCGT
>MPMP01000137.1 GCA_002238565.1 Albidovulum sp. bin36 | reverse complement strand
TCGAGTGCGATGGAAGGGCGTACCATTCCGCTCTCTCGGTACGTGACCGGGACCGGCTGCGCGAGGCCGTGCTGCGCGATCTGGGTTGGGACATTTACCGGATCTGGTCGACGGACTGGTTCGAGGATGCCGACCGTGAGTTGAAGAAGCTGATGAAGCATATCGCGGGTCGGCTCGAGGCGTTTCGATCCAAGACCGGCGCTGAAGACGGCGAAACGGTACTCCTCGGAGAGGCCGTTAAGCAGTCGGAAGGACAGCCGGTCGGCGTGTCGGTATCGCAGGACGGGCCGGAAATACTCGAAGATGAACCGCTTTACGTGGAGGTCGGTGACACCGTGTCGTATCACGAGGGGGGCCGCGACTTGGACATCCGGCGGGTTACCATCGTGCGGGGCAAGGACGATCCGGGTAACGCCATCATCAACGACACCAAGCCGCTTGCCGTGGCTCTATTGGGTGCCGAGGCGGGAGAAACCGTCACCGTGCGTCAGCCCACGAGCGAACTGGACATAATCGTGGACCGCATCGAACGACCGGAATGGGAAGTCGGTGAGGGGATAGTCTCTGGCGCCTCGACATCGGTGGGTGGGTTGGAATTGGCGCCCTATCTGGAATGGCGGGGGCAAGCGGTAGATCCTCGCACGGCATCGCCGGGCGAATCTGCGGAGACTCTGTGGGCGATCATTGAGACCGAAGGCCCGGTACTGGAGAACCGCGCCTACCAAACCTATGTGCGAGCGTGCGGCATCCAACGCGTGGGCCCGCAAATTCGGCGAATCCTGAACCGCGCGCTGGCGAAGCTCGAGCGCGATGGACGGATCGTCGTTGAACAGGGGGCCGGAGAAAGCGGTTACCGCAACGCCGTGCTTCGCACACCCGTGACTGCTCGAATTCGGATGCGTGACATCGGTCCGAGATCGTTCGATGAAGTACCGTGCGGCGAGCTGGCAGCCTTGATGGGGGCTGTCAAAACGTCGAAAGTGGATGCCAGCTCTGAGGAAATATACCGCGAAGTACTGGGTATCTACGGGCTGGTAAGAATGACCGCACAGGTGAGAAAACGTTTTGAGGAAGCAACTGGACAGCCTTAGGCAGGCAATGCGGCCGGGCAAGGCTGTTCCAGGGCGATTGGCGGCGCAGTTGTGGGTCCGACCGGTACGATGACGGTTGTTTGGCGGGGTTTAGCTTGCAGTTCAGAAAGTTCCGGCTAATGCGCTCTCCCGGAGTTGCCGATCAACGCCCCCGAGTGGCGGTCAGCCAGAGTATGTACGCGGCGAGCATCGTCGGCTGCTGGAACATAGGGCGTTCCCCACGCAACGAGCCCGATTCCCCCCCCGATCGAAAAACTTCCCATAAGCAGCATGTACATCAAATCAGTTCGCTCCACTATCAATCCGCCGCCGATTAGCTTGGATAAAACTAGGCCGTATGCCGCGGCGAGCAGGCCGCCCAAGAAAGTTCCGCCGAGAATGTCGGTCTTGCCTCCCTTTCTGGCGATTGCCAGCATGGTCGCGAATGCAAAGGCCGAAACTAGCGAGAGCAAGTTGCCGATCGTGCGGCCGTTGTTCAGGCCTTCGCCGATCATCAAAAATAGGCCGGAGCAGGCGACGGCTATGGCGATCCAGGTGAAGGGATGCGGGACTTCGCGTACCCACGCCCAGGCTAGAAATGCCGCAAGCAGAGGCGATGCCGTTAAAATAAAGAGCGCGGAGGCCACAGAAGTATTCAAAATCGCGAAAACGTATGATGTAAAGGCAATTGAGAGGGAAATTCCAATAGCCAGGTCGTTCCCATCCAAGGATTGAATTAGCTTGATAGGCGAAATTCGTCGCTTGAGGCAAATGATTAGCGTAATCATCGCGCTGAGCGAAATCGATCGGTAGAGCAAAATCTGAAATCCGTCGGCATGTTCGATCAGCCGAATGAATATACCGACAAAACTCATGAATACTGCGCCGCCGACGACGAACAGGACCGCGGTACCCTTCGACATTTCCGTACTCCGCCCCGTGCCGCCGCTACAGAATCGCTATAGGATTTGGTGCGGCGGCGGGCTTGGCGATTTGCGCGAAGATTCCAGGATTCCCCAGCCATTCAGGCGCAATTCGAATCAAGTCCCATTAATTGCAGTCTATCGCCGTTTCAACATAATTCTCGGCGCGAATGAATCGTAGCATTTGCGCATTCACGATATTTAGGCAGTGGCGTTCACGTTTTATGACGGGCTTTGCGCTCGGGTTTTCTTTCCGGGCGCGTTTCCAGGCAGCGGTTCCGGCGCGGTCCACTTGGCTTTTTCGCGGGAACCGGTATGAGCAACCACATTAAAAAAAGCAATTGGCGGGTCCCTCATTCACGGTTTTGGGGGAACCCCAAGCCGGTTCCGCCTCAGGCGCGAACGCGCCGCCCTCGGCAACAGTCCCTAGCGGCCATTTTCCACAGCCGCGACCCGGATAGGGATAAGCATCTGGCCGACACGCGCGTCCGGCTCCAGATGGAGCGGGACCAGGCCATCAGGGCCCTGACCGAGCCCTGAGCCTTCCGCTCCGCGATATTTAGCTTCCCGCCCAATGGCCGGGCGGTCGCGACGACCGCGCTAGCGCCGGATTATCGCCGGCGCGCCCCGCGCGGCAGGCCGTTGGCTGCAAAGCCGCCGCTGATTGGCGCGGCCCGGGGCGGATTCCCCTCGCAAAATAGAAATTTCGGAAGCCGGCGGCATCGAAAATCGATCGGTTCGGCTAGAATGGGAAATGTCCGACCTCTCTCTTGTCGAGAAAGCACTGCCTCAAGCATAGCCGGATTCCTTGCGAGGTTGGATCCAACATTGGAGGTGATTTGGCAGGTCGACAGGTTGCACGCCCTTGAAAAAAATGCGCGCAATCATTTATCATGGTGATAAATACGGTCTGCGGGAAGAAGGTAGCAGGGTGAATTGCGTAAACGGCATCAACTGATTAGCCGTGGAGACTCGGCAAACCACACGCTTTATCAGGGAAATCGCGGGCAATCATGAAAGTGCCACTACTTGGACAAGGCATGCATTGGATCGGTTGCAGGAACGTCGGCTCATAACGTCGGACGCGCTCCTGGTTGCTTCGGAGGGGATCCGCGCGTGAGCCTCCTGTCGAATAGTCGAGCGTAAGCGCAATAGTTACTCGATGCGGACGGCTACTGGAATCTGCATTCGTGGAAATTGACCGAAGCCAATTGGAAAGATTCGGTTCCGGACAATCGGCGAGGCGGCGAAGGCGCCACACATGGCGAATTTTCCAGTGCGAATCGGCTATCGGTCCCCGCTGCCTAAATAAATTTCGCGAGCATTTGATACTCTGGCCATGAAAGAGATTCGGATCGGCCAAAATTTCGAATATCCGGCCGTCGTGCTGCTAGCGAGGCTCGCCGGCATGGCTGCGCATCGGCATCGAGAGTCTCGCGAGGTCCGTGATCGGTCTCGAACTTGACTGGGAAGTTCACATAATGAGAATTTTATTCGATCCGGACCCGCGAACGGAAAATGAGATTTTCAGTTCCTCCGACAGGCGACTGTTTCGCGAGAGCCACGAAATCGTTGATGTCGGGGCGGATGCCCGGCCGAAGGCCTATCGAGAGAATTTAGGCGCGGCGGACGTCGCAATTAGCCAGCAGCCGTTCGGCAAGGATGAGTTGCGGCGCGCCAAGTGCTTGCGAGCCATTTTCAATGTGGAAACCAACTTTTTGCAGAATATCGACTACGAAGAGTGTTTCCGTCGGGGAATCCATGTCCTGACGCCGGGTTCGGCATTCGCCGTGCCCGTAGCGGAAATGGCCTTGGGCATGGCGTTGTCGCTTGCTCGTGGAATACACGCGGGCCATGCCGATTTCCTTGTCGGCGAAGAGAAGTACGGCCTGGTTGGCAACGCGGATGCGGAGTTGCTGACGGGCGCTAGCGTAGGAATTATTGGATTTGGCGATCTCGGGCGCGCCGTTCGGCGCGTGCTGCATGGATTCAATGCAAAAATAAGCGTATTCGATCCTTGGATTCCGGATGGCGGTCTGGCGCGGGAAGGGGTCGTGCCGATGGGTCTAGAATCCCTGCTTTCGTGTTCGAGGTTCGTTTTCGTAACCGCTTCCGCGACATCCGAGAACAGGCGCCTTCTCGGAGCTAGCGAATTATCGAAGATGCAGCGAGGGGCGATGCTTGTCCTCGTGAGCCGGGCGGCCGTCGCGGATTTCAAAGCGCTGGGGGCGGCCGCCGATTCCGGTAGAATCCGAGTGGCGACCGACGTTTTTCCCGAAGAGCCCTTTCCGAAAAATCATCCATTGAGAATGGCGAAGGGAGTTCTTTTTTCGGCTCATCGCGCCGGTGCCGTAGCCTCGGCTCTCAACGGGATCGGACGCTTGGTTCTAGAAGATTTGGAATTGATCGAACGCGGCCTTCCGCCGTACAGCTGCAGGCGCGCGGAACGCGAGACCGTCGCCAGACTCCAAAGCATGCCGATATCGAGGGGCTAACGGGGATTCCGCATTCGGCGCCATCCGCGAACTGCCGCCGTCGAAGCCAAAAGGAAAATTTACGCGTCGGTTGATTTGCGCCTGAATTCATCGCAAAAGGCGTTCGCAACTCCGGTTCCGGGCGGAGGCGAAACGCACGGGAATTTCGAGGCGCGCCGTCGCTAGGCAAACGGGCCGAGCCGTTTCGGAAACTGCTCGCATTGCGGCGAGGACGGAAAGTTGGGACTATTCAGGGTTCGGGAGGCATTATGATAATCGGAACTCCTAGGGAGATCGTAGCGGGGGAACGCCGAGTAGCCATGACGCCCGCTTCGGTACAGCGCCTAGTTAAGCTGGGGCATGGCTGCAAGATCGAAGCGGGCGCAGGAATTTCGGCGCGCTTCCCCGATGATGATTACGCCGCCGCGGGCGCGGACATAGTCTGCGACGCGCGGTCGCTTTGGGAGGATTCGGATGTCGTCTGCAAAATTCGGCCGCCCGAGGCTTCGGAAGTCGAATTTATTCGCGAAGGCCAGACGCTGATTTCGCTCCTTTATCCGGCGCAGAGCTCGGAGTTGCTGGAGACACTGAACGCGCGCGGCGCGACGGTCGTGGCGATGGACATGGTGCCCAGGATTTCGCGGGCCCAGAAAATGGATGTTCTTTCCTCTATGGCGAACGTCGCCGGCTACCGCGCAGTTATCGAAGCCGGCAACAACTTCCCGAGATTCTTTACCGGCCAGATCACCGCCGCCGGCAAGGTTCCCCCCGCGAAGGTGCTTGTAATCGGCGCGGGAGTTGCCGGCCTCGCCGCGGTCGGAACGGCGGTGTCTCTAGGAGCGATCGTCAGGGCGTTCGATGTCCGGCCCGAGGTGGCTGAGCAGATCCAGTCCATGGGAGCGGAATTCCTGTTTCTGGATTTCGAGGAATCAGGAGCGGGCGAGGGCGGCTACGCAAAGCCTTCGTCGCCGGAATTCCGCGAAAAGCAGCTCGCGCTGTTCCGGGCCCAAGCTCCGGAAGTCGATATCGTCATAACGACCGCGCTGATTCCCGGAATGGACGCGCCGAAACTCTGGCTCGAGGACATGGTCCTCGCCATGAAGCCCGGATCGGTGATCGTCGATCTCGCCGCCGAGCGCGGCGGCAACTGCGACCTAACTGTTCCGGACGAGAAAATCGAAGCGCCCAACGGCGCAACGATTATCGGCTATACGGATCTTCCGTCCCGGATGGCGACGCAGGCTTCGAATTTGTTTGCAACCAATGTGTGCCACATGATCGCGGATCTAACTCCCGGCAAGGACGGAGTCCTGGTTCACGACATGGAGGACGATGTCATCAGAGGAGCGACATCGGCGAAGGGAGGTCAAATTACTTTTCCGCCGCCGCCGCCGAAAATCCAGGCGATCGCCAGACCTCCCCAAAAAGCTCCCGAGCCGACATCCGAAGAAAAGCGCGCGGCTGAAATCGCCTCGTTCCGGAAGACGACGCGAGATCAGGTGGCCATGCTCGTCGCGGGCGCGGTGCTTCTTCTCGCCGCCGGAATGTTCGCTCCGGAAAGCTTCATGCAGCATTTCACCGTTTTCGTGCTCGCGTGCTTCGTCGGATTCAAAGTGATCTGGGGCGTTGCGCATGCGCTGCATACCCCCTTGATGTCAGTAACCAACGCGATTTCCGGGATTATTATCCTTGGCGCTCTGCTTCAGATCGGCTCGGCTTCCAATCCGATCGCGATCCTCGCGGGAATCTCGGTTTTAATCGCTACGATAAATGTGGTCGGCGGCTTCCTAGTTACGCGCCGAATGCTGGCCATGTTTCAAAAAAGTTAGGGAACGGGACGAATGGGCATCGGAATCATAACTGCGGCCTATATTGTCGCCGCAATCCTATTCATCCTGTCGCTTGGCGGCTTGAGCAATCAGGAAAAGGCCAAACGCGCGGTTTGGTACGGAATTTTCGGCATGGCGCTGGCGATCGGCGCCACTGCGCTTGGTCCCGGCATCGGCAATTTCGAATACTTGATCCCGCTGCTTCTAGTCGGAGCTGCGATCGGCGTCGTCGTGGCTCTGCGCGTTGAAATGACGGGCATGCCTCAGCTGGTCGCGGCGCTCCATTCCTTCGTGGGGCTTGCAGCGGTATTCATCGGGCTAAATGCCGACATGTCGCTTTCGCTCGCCGAGGCGGCGAAGGAGGCCGGAACCGTCGGCGAACTGCGGAACTTCGCCGCGATCGTCGTCAAGAAGACACCGGTCGAAGTCTCTATTATGCTGGTCGAGATTTTTCTGGGGATATTCATCGGCGCGATTACCTTTACAGGTTCCGTCGTCGCTTTCGGAAAGCTGGCGGGCAGAATCGACGGCAAGCCCAGGAAGCTTCCCGGCGGGCACGCGCTCAACGCTGTCGCCGCCGTCGCGTGCCTAGTGCTGGGCTACCTCTATCTCGACGGCGCCGATATCTGGACGATGATCGCGGTTTCGCTTCTCGCCGGATTTATCGGCTGGCATTTAATCATGGGAATCGGCGGCGCCGACATGCCGGTTGTCGTATCCATGCTGAACAGCTATTCGGGCTGGGCTGCGGCCGCTATAGGATTTACGCTCGGCAACGACCTTCTGATCGTTACCGGAGCGCTGGTCGGATCCTCGGGCGCCATTCTATCCTATATAATGTGCCGCGCCATGAACCGCCATTTCGTCTCGGTCATTCTGGGCGGATTCGGCGGCACGACGGTATCTACGGGGCCGATCGAAGGCGAGCAAGTCGCGATCGACGCCGACGGCGTTGCCGCTCTTCTGGAAGAGGCCGACGAGATCATCATCGTTCCTGGATACGGGATGGCCGTCGCGCAGGCGCAAAGCGCGATATCGGAACTGACAAGTCGCCTTCGGTCAAGGGGCAAGAATGTCCGCTTCGGCATTCATCCGGTCGCGGGCCGCCTGCCGGGGCATATGAACGTATTGCTTGCCGAGGCGAAAGTCCCCTACGATATCGTGCTTGAAATGGACGAAATCAACGAAGATTTTCCGTCGACTGACGTCGCTATCGTGGTCGGTTCAAACGATATCGTAAATCCCGCTGCGCAGGAGGATCCGAACTCGCCGATCGCCGGCATGCCAGTACTTGAAGTATGGAAAGCAAAAAATGTAGTCGTTTCCAAGAGAGGGCAGGGAACCGGCTATTCGGGAATAGAGAATCCGCTATTCTACAAGGAGAACACAAGGATGTTTTTTGGCGACGCCAAGTCGTCGGTGAACAATTTGCTCGGGGTTCTTGATTAGAATCCTGGCGAATTGACCAAGAAGCGCGATTCAAGGAAGCCGGCAAGCAGCCTGCGAGCATTTAAGTTCGCAGCGCAAATTTAGCGCTTCAGCCGGTCGCCCGCGGCTTTCTAGCGAAATGATGTAGGATTTTGACCTGCGCCGGCGGCATTGTCCTTATCCCGCTTGCCCGCCCGCGCTTCAAGGCCTGCCGTTCAATTGGACCGACCTAACGAATTGCGCAGATTCAAAGGCAATGGAATGCGAATAGTATTCGACGCGTTTAGCATGGAAAGTGGCGAAAAATTTTCGAACTTTGCGATTTCTGATTTCCTGCAAGTGGCGGAGGAGCGGCAATCGGTTCGGATGCGCATTCCGGGCGGTTCTTGACGGCAGCGCGTAAAGAGGCCGGATACCGGATTTCGGCAGGCGCTATCCAGCGAATCGATTCTCGGAACCAAGTTCGAGCATTCACGCGGGCGGAGCGGCAGCCGCTTCGATGCCCGACTTGAAGCAACGGCGTAGGACTGGGCCTTGCCGCTTCAACTCGCGAGGCGAATTCCGAATTTCGTTGGCAACGATCAAATCAAACGCTAATAATCTCTCGTTTAGGGCCGAATGGAACATCCGGAAATGTGCGGCAGATTTGCAGTCACTCTTCCCGTAGACGCCATGTCGCAATTGTTTGATTGCGCTCCAGCCAACGACTTGCCCGACGTTCCGCGCTACAATGTCTGCCCTACCCAAAAAGTTTCGGCAGTCGTCGCACAGGACGGCGGGAGGAAGCTGGTGTCCATGAGATGGGGATTCATTCCCGTCTGGTACAAGAAACCTGCCGATGGCCCGCTGCTGATAAATGCGCGCTCTGAAACCCTTGCCACCAAGCCCGCTTTCCGATCAGCCTGCCGCGAGCGGCGCTGCTTGATTCCGGCCGACGGATTTTTTGAATGGACAAAGGATGCGGACGGCAAGCGATTGCCGTGGTACATATATCCTTCCGGCGGAAAGCCATTCGCTTTTGCGGGCATTTGGCAGAATTGGAAAAACGATGATGAATTGCTCGCGACCTGCGCAATCGTAACCACCTCGGCCAACAAGTCGCTTTCCGCACTGCATTCCAGGATGCCGGTCGTCGTCGACTTGGATGATGCGCCGCTATGGCTCGGAGAAATGGGCAAGGGCGCGGCGACGCTGATGAAGCCGGCGCCGGACGATTTTTTCGAATTTCACCGCGTATCCACCGCTGTCAATTCCAACCGAGCGCAAGGGATGGAGCTGACTAGGAAAATAGACGCATAGCTCGTTTGCTTCCGGCATATCGATCGCCTGAGCGCAGCATAGCTTCACTTCGATTTTTTACTTGATTTTAGCGAATTTTTTCGCAACTCCTAGCATGCTATACTATGCAAGGAGGATGCTCAAATGGATGCGTTGCAATTCCCTGAACGCAGAATCGAATCGTCGCGCGGTCTCGCCAACGCTCACTACGTGTCCAGCGACCGTTACTACGAAGAGAGGGAAGCTCTGCTGTTTTCGTCCTGGTCCGGCGCTGCCGTTGCATCCGACGTTCCAAATCCCGGCGATGCGGCGCCGATTGATTTCGCCGGAATGCCGCTCCTTTTGCTGCGCGACCACGACGGCGATGTGAAGGTTTTCCAGAATACATGCCGGCACCGGGGTATGATCCTCGTAGAAGAGAAGTGCAATCTAAGGGGCACCATCAGGTGCCCGTACCATAGCTGGTGCTACAATCTGGACGGCTCGCTAAGAGCAACCCCTCATGTCGGCGGTCCCGGCAGGAATTTCGACGAAAACGTCGACAGGCGAAATCTGGGGCTTTTCGAGGTGCGATCCTGCGTTTGGCGGGATATCGTGTTCGTCAACATATCGGGCGACGCCCCCGAGTTCGACGAATACGCGAAAGTCATCAAGGATCGCTGGAAGGAACATGAAGGCAAGCCTCTCTATGCTGGCCCGGGCTCGTCCAGCTTCGAGTTCGACGTGGCTTGCAACTGGAAGCTCGCCGTCGAAAATTATTGCGAAAGCTACCATTTGCCCTGGATTCATCCCGGCTTGAACAGCTATTCCAAGCTTGAAGATCATTATCACATTGAAGAACCGGGCTTGTTTTCAGGGCAGGGTACGCTGGTGTACAGGCAAATCGTCGGCGAGAAAGGCGAGCGGTTTCCGGATTTCGACGGGCTTTCGGAATTCTGGAATGAAGGCGCGGAATATGTTGCGCTGTACCCGAACGTGCTCCTCGCTGTTCAACGCGACCATGCCTATGTTCTGCTTCTTTTGCCTCAAGGCCCGGGCCGAACCATCGAGCGCGTGCAGATCTATTATCCCTTCGAGCCGGAAACCCGGCCGGACCTGGCCCAGCTTATGGAGACCAATGGGAAGCTGTGGTTCGGCGTGCTCGGAGAAGATTTATTCGTTGTCGAAGGAATGCAGCGAGGACGGCACGGAGTTATGTTCGATGGCGGGAAGTTCGCGCCCAAGATGGACGGGCCGAATCACCTGTTTCACCTTTGGGTGGCGGATAGAATGTTAGCTCGCGGCCGGCGAATGGCCGCCGAGTGAATCTCGATAAACTCAATCGGTCCGTACTCGCCGCCCACGCGTCAGGAGACGGAGTCGCCCTGGCGCAGCTCTACCAGTTCGCCGGAAACGAATTCGTCTCCGCCGGCAGCATAGACGAGGGGTGTTTTTTTCTTACTCAGGCCTATGTCTACTCTTTAGAATTCGGTCTTGAATCCGCCGAGGAAATCCGAATCGCGCTGATCGAGCACGGGCGAGAACGATAAAAGCCGGCGGATAGGTTCGGCCGACGGCCGGGGCGTGTCCGGCGGCATCAAAGCTACGCGAACCGGCCAAGCGGTCGAGGAGCTCAGGGAGCTCGCTTGGAAATGAAGTGCAAAAACCAGGCCCGGCGGCTGCGGCCAATGCGCGCGCGCTTCAAGGCGAATGGAGTCGCGCCAAAATTGCCTAGGCGTCTTTCGGCGGCCCGGTAGCAGCTGGCGCCGAAGCGCCTGCCGTTCTCGAAAGTCTCGCGCAGGAGCGGCCCGATTTTGAACCTGTCCCGCCAGTCGTTGGCGAGGCGTGCGGCGGCCAAGCCGAGGCTGTTCGATGCGAGGATTCCGGCCTTGACCCGGGGAAGGGCGAGCAAGCGGGAGTTTCGCAGTTGCATGTGGCGGTTGCGCGTACGCTCGCTCCAGGCCGATCCATCTGTCGCATACCGGCAGGTCCCGGGCGCAGTCCTCGAACAGCAGGCAGCCGACGCGGCGGCTGGATTCGTCCAGTAGGAAGTAGCGGATGCGGCAGCCGAAAGGCTTGCGGTTGACGAGAATGTAGTGGCGGTCGCCGAGGGCGATCCACGATTGCCTGTCCTCGGCGCGTTCGACCAACTCCAGCCGCGCCTTGCTCAGTTCCGATAGTGGCGCTGATCTCCGGCGGAGGGTCCGATGCCGCGCTCCAGGCCGCCATGCCGCCAGGTTCGCGAACCATGTTCTCCCGAATCGGTGGCAGCGTCAGGATCCCCTGCTTCTTCAGCGTCTCGATAATGGCCAGGCAGGCATTGATCTTGCCGTCGCCTTTGCCGGTGCGCCAGTCGGGGTGCTCGCAGAGGATGCGGGCGAGGTCGTTGCGGCAGGGATGCGAGGCGTTATCGAGAAATTCCTCAGGCCTGCGCAAAAGTCAATTTTTTTCGGATTCGAGGAAGATATATTCTGCGGATTCCGGCACGGGTGCGAGCATCGCTGCGGTTATCGGTGCTGACCGAAGTGTCTCGGATGAGAGTTTGCGGATGTTTTCCGGCGAATCGCCGGCTGCGGGCGCAGCGATCCTTCGAG